>NZ_JASTTJ010000019.1:0-191405 GCF_032248645.1 Streptomyces zaehneri | reverse complement strand
GGGTTATGGAATTGGCCTCCGGCCATTCCATAACCCTGCGTGCCTCCGGCACGAAAAGACGGGCGGAGAGGGTTTGTGCCTCCGGCACAAATTCGGGTGCTGATTTTGATTGCATGGGTGGGGAGTTGGGGTTTGGGTTGAGGGTTCGTCATGTGCCCTTTCCTTGGGGCGGGTTTAGGGGGAATCTCCGATTCCCTTAAACCGGGCGGTATTTTATTGGTATTCCGTGAAGAAAAGTAAATCACGGAATACCAGGAAAGGGCAACGGGGCCCCTCCGGGGCCCCGTTGCCGACGAGAGGGAGTGAGAGAGCCTGCCTCCGGCAGGAGGCCGGAGGAGACGAGACAGGACAGGAGAGAGGGAGAGAGAGGGACCATGCCCCATCCAGCCCACCGAGGACCGAGGACCGGTGAGCGCTGACCGGCTCCACCCCCACCCCGCGCGACGGCCCCCGGCCGACGCGCAACACAGACACAGACCCGCCCCGATCCCCGACGCCGCCGCACCGACCACACCCAGCCCCCCACCCCTTCTCTCTTCTACTTGGGCAGGGAGCAGCGGCCGCAGAGGGGATGTCAGCAGGCGTACCAGGCTGGATTGTTGGGGTGAGCAGGGATGACGCGGAGACGGCCCAGGAGGTTGCGCAACGTCTAGCGCAACCTCTACCGCAACACCGTGGCGCAACATCTAGCGCAACCCGTAGCGCAACGGGGGTTCCATCCGAGCGCAACACACACTATTATTTGAAGTCCTGGGGGAGGCGACCCCCGGGAACCGCAAGGGACCAACGAAGGGGAAGAACGTGGAACTGACGATCACTGACGGGATCGTGCGCGGGGTACGCGGCGCAGACGCGCCCATGACTGAACTTGCCGTTCAGGCCCGCACGATCGCGAACTTCCTGCCGCTGCTTTGCGCGCGGGCAGGGGTGAAGATCGTGCACAACGCAGACCGGAGCTACACCGGAATTCGGTTCGAGACCAAGGCCGCCGGTCCGGTCGTGCTGGAAATGCCCACGGGTGAGGAGCCGTACCGGCTGGTTCAGGAATTCATCGACCCGGACAAGTCGGGGCGCATGGAAGTTGAATTGCGGCGATTCCCGCAGATCTACAAGCCCCACGGAATCGCGCTCATCACGGCCGAATTCCTCCGGTCTAACGGGTTCCTGAGGTAATCCGCGCGGGGGCACCCCCGGCCGGGGGTGCCCCCTTCCACCCGGCATCACGAAAGGAAAAGGGAAACCATGGAGAACACGCGGATTGCAGGGCAGGCCCGGGAAGTCGGAGCGCCGCTCACGGACGCCGAGAAGGAGCAGGCCCGTTACGCGCTGGCTGAGTTGGCGCGCAGCGAGAGGGACCCGGACGCCCAGAGGGTGTCTCCCGAGCAACTGGACGTTGTCCGGTCGTTCTTCGAGCTGGGTTGGGCCATGGGTGTGCGCACCGGCCACACGGGCCCGGCCATGGCGGATGTGCCGGTCGATGGGGCGACGGTTGACCGCGCGTTCCTGGGCCTGCTGCTGTCTGAGCGGGTGGCGAATCAGCTTGCGCTCTCGCTGGCGCGCATCCTTGACCCGCAGGACTCCGGGCCGGTCCTGTGGCAGAAGGTCAGGTATCACGGCAGCGTGACACGGCGTCACGGGGACTACTGGGTGCAGGCGATCAAGGCGGAGGCCGGGCCGGTCGGCGGAGCGCACGAGGTCCGCTACGACCTGTGCGAGGTGATCGGCCGCATTCCGGTGCCCGCCGTCACGAACGTGCGGGGGCGGAGCGTGACGCCGCTCCCCGAGTTCCGAGCGCCGTTGGTCTAAGTGTGCTGGTCAGGGGTGGGTTCACTCACCCCTGAAACACACTATTATTGAAGTTGTTCGGGGGGCGGTGGCTCCGCCCCCCGACCCGCAGAGACCAACAGCGAAGGGGAACACCGCATGACTCAGCAGTACGCCGAGCGCGCTACGAACCTCGCCCCCACGGGGGCCCGTAACGCCGACCTGTCCGACCTGGTCAGCATCCTGGAAGCCGGGGAGCGCCGGAAGCTGGACATCATCGCCTCCGCGTCCGCGCTGCGGATGCGTGAGGGAAACATCCACGTCGAGGGCGTGGAGTCCCAGATCAGCGCGGCAGGTGTGACGGCCGTCGACGGCATCTACCGGCCGACCGCCGTTGCCGACGAGGGGGTTTCGGACAAGCTCCGCATCCCGCTCGCCTACCTGCGCCGCATGCGCGCGGAGAACGTCCCGCTGCTGGACGAGAACGTCAACGCGTGGATGCGGCAGGAGCCGGAGCGCCGTTTCATGCTCCGCGCGTTCCGGAGCGAGAACGGCCCCGGCATGCCCGGTGAGGGCGTGGCCCGCGCGCTGCTGTCCGACAGCTACAAGCTGATGGACAACCTTGACATGCTGCTGGCCGCCCTGGACGGGGTGGAGAAGTCCGGGCACCCCACCCGGATCACGGGGTGCGACCTCACCGACCGGCGCATGTATGTGCGCGTCGAGTCCGAAGCGGTCGCGATCCAGGCCCGCAACCTGCTGCGCGGCTACCGCTCCCCGTTCGACGGCCGCAGCGGTGACGAACTCCCGATGATCTCCGCAGGGTTCGTCATCACCAACAGCGAGGTTGGTTCGGGGGCGTACACCATCACCCCGCGCGCGGTCATCCAGGTGTGCCGCAACGGTCTGACTCAGACCAAGGACGTCATGCGCGCCGTGCACCTGGGGGGCAAGCAGGACGAGGGCGTTGTGTCCTGGTCCGGCCAGACCCAGCGCAAGACGCTGGAGCTGATCACGTCCAAGACCGCCGACGCCGTGCGCACGTTCCTGTCACGGGAGTACGTCGAGGCCAAGGTCTACGAGATGGAGGCCGCCGCCGGGAAGACGCTGGACGAGCCGACGAAGACCATCGAGCACGTCACCAAGTCGCTCAGCATCGGCAACGAGGCCAAGGACCGGATCCTTTCCCACTTCATCCGGGGTGGGCAGATGACGGCCGGGGGCGTGATGCAGGCTGTCACGTCGACCGCGCAGACCCTCACCGACGCCGACCAGGCCGCCGCCCTGGAAGCGCTCGCGGTTCCCGCCCTCACGGCCGCCGCCGCGCACGGCTGACAGACCCCCGTGCGGGCCGGGCAACTCCCCCAGCCCGGCCCGCATGGGCCCGACCGTCCCAGAGCGCGGAGCGCGCGACCCAGCCCCGCAGGGAGCGCGGAGCGCGCCCGCCCCGCCTCTGCCGCGTAGCGGCAGCGCGACGCGTCGGCGGAGCCGCCCGCGCGCCCACAAGAAGCCCGTTGTGCCCAGGGGCGCAGTGCGGCCGGCCTCCGTCGCCCACCGCCCACCGCCCCGCCCCGTGAGGAGTCCTCATGTCTGCACGCCCGGAGATCACCCACCCTGGAGACGACGCCATCGCGGCCGCCATGAGCCGCACCCTGACCGCCCTTTCCGCCGTGTTCCAGGCACTCGGAGACGGTGAGCACACGCTGAACCTCGTGGCCGAGCGGACCGACAACGCGTTCGTCACGGGCCGAACTGATCTCTCGATCGGCATGGAGCCGCTGCGCCTGGCCGTCCTGGACGAAGACGAGTTCTGCGCCCTGCGCATGCTGCTGGTGTTCGCGCTGGAGGGCAGCACGATGCGCAGCGCCGTCCTGATCGCCACCACGGCCGCAGAGCCCAACCCCCGCGCGTGCGGCTGGTCCGTGCGTGACGGGTGGCTTCACCCCATGGACACGGACGACCTCCAGGCCGCCGTCATTCCGTGCCCCGACGTCGCCGCCGTAGAGCGCGAGGTCTACCCCGCCCCCGTTCTCATCCAGCTCCCCGACTCCGACGAGGAGGCCCCGCATGCCTGAACCGGAGCTCCCACGGCCCGACAACGCCGCCACGGCGTCCGCCATGGGCCGCGCCCTGCACGCGCTGACCGCGTTGTTCCCGGCCATCGGTGAGGGGAGCCACGAGCTGCACATCAACGCCGAGCGCACGGATGGCACGGAGGTGAGCGCCGACCTGTACGTGACCGTCGAGCCGGGATCGTGTCACGTGGATCACTCCGCCGAGGAGTACGTGCAGTTCTTCGTACTGCTGACGTTCGCGCTGGAGAACAGCACCGTGCGTGACGCCGTCCTGGTCGCCACGACCGCCGACGCAGGCATACGCACGTGCGGGTGGGAGGTACGGGCCGGATGGCTGCACCCCATGGACACGGCCGAACTCCACAAGGCCGCCACGTCCCTCCCCGCAGACGACGCCGCGCCGCACGTGGTCTGTCACGCCCCCGTCCTGCACCGCCCCCACGGGACCGCCGAGGAGCGCTCATGAGCGACAAGCCGCCGTCACGCCGGACGGCTACTGCACCAACACCAAGCCGGTTTCCGGCACGATCGAGCAGGTCAACGGCCATGCACTCGGCGAGAAGTTCTTCAAGATGCACGGCCGCCGCTACGCGGACTGTCCCTGTGGCCGCCGCCCCAGCCTGACCGACCGGGGCAACCTCCGCCGACACAAGCCGCCGAAGGAGTAACCCCCGCAGACGCCGTCCACGCCCCTCCCCCGGTACGGGGGCGTGGACGGCCGCCCCGGCCAGCGCGCCACTGGCCGACTGCCGCCCCGCGCCCGCACCCTCCCCTTCGGCGAGTGCGGGGCGGCACGCCCCCTCAGCCCACCCGGTCGAGTCCCGAGGAGTCGCAGCCCATGACCAGTCCGATCCTGACCATCGACACGCCCGCCGGCCCCGTGCGCGCCACCGCCGGCCCCCGCGAGGACGACGCCGTCGTGTTCGAGCTGGGCGGGGCGATGCGCGGCAGCGTGCACGTCACCGGCACCACCGACCCTCACCGCTGGGACCAGTTCACCGCCGTCCGCGCCTGTCTCGGCCCCGTGAACGCCTTCAAGACCACCGCTCCCGACGAGGACCTCCCGCGGCTCGCCCGCGGCCGCACCGGCTACCACGGCAGCCTGACCTTCTACCGCGACAGCACCGGCCGCCCCGGGGTCTCGGTATATCCGCTGTCGTCCGCCGCTGATCACCCGCCGTCGGAGAAGACGGAAGCGGTACTCACCGCCGTCCTGCGCGGCTGCGCCGAGCACGTCGCGCAGCGCGCCGACCTGCCCGCGATCCTGGAGGCCTCACGGCAGCGTGACACCCCCGGCCTGCTGCGCTTCCTCACCTGGTCCGCCTCCTACCACCAGGCCGAAGCCGTCCGCCTGGAGCGCGAGGCCCGTACCGCGCTCCCGGAGCGGAAGGCCGCCGAGGCCGCATGGCGGACCGCCGCACGGTGGCTCTCTTTCTCCCCGGACCCGGTCCTGCTGCTGATGCTGGCCGACCGCCCCGACTCACTGACCCAGAAGATCAGGGGGTTGCAGTGGTGGGCCCCCTACTGCGTCAGCGCGGCCGCCGAGGAGCACGAGCGCGCGCGCCGCGCCCAGGAGGAAGCCGACTCCCTGCGTGCCCAGCAGCGCAGGCGCCCGCGCGGCCGCCGCCCGGCCCTGGTCGGCACCCCCTGACAGACGGAGGAAAGCGCAGGTCAGGGGCGGGTTCACACTCACCCTAGAAACACTATTATTGGAAGTGCGAGAGGGGGCGTCACTGGTCCTGCCCCGCCCCCTCTCGCACCCGCCCCGGACTGAAGGAGCCGCCGTGACCGAGCAGTTCACGTTCGCCGCCAACACCGGCTCGTTCGGCCGCCGGGTTCTTGACCGTCAAGATCGCAGCACCTGTTACGGAGTCGTCTGGCACGACCCGAACGGCGTCTGCGCGTGGGTGGCCGAGTTTCCCGGCAACCGCCCCGGCAGCGGCGGCGGCATCCCCGGCTTCACCAGCCGCACGTGGGCCGCGCGGTTCCTCTACCGCTACCGCAAGCCCGAGCCGTCCGGCCGCCCCTGACCCACCGCCCCTCGCCCACACGCTCAGCCCGTGATCCCGGGGGCGCTTGACCACGAAGGCTCCCGAGATGGCCCTGAGTACCGGCCGGCAGTACGCCCGCACCCTCGAAACCGGCGACCGCTACATCACCACCGACCTCGACAACACACGCCACGAGGTCACCGTCTCCACCGTCACCGAGCACCTCGACGACTCCAACTCCGTCCGCCACCAGTACGCCGACCCGGTCGACCACGCGCACTTCACGTACTCGGCCGTCGTGCACGTCACCTACCGGGCGCCCCGCTGCCCCCACGGCCACGACTGGCGGTGGTGCGAGCGCCTCCCGTGCGTCGACTGCGAGTGGCCCGACGAGATCGACACCGCCTACATGGGCAACGCACCCGCCCGTACCGCCGCGTGACCATCCGACACCGAAGACAGGAGCCCCGATCATGCGTTGGCTGATGAGCCTCGGTGAGCGCACCCGCCCCGATGCGCCGACCTACGCCGAGGACCCCGCCCCCGACCAGGCGCGCGCCCTGGCCCTGGTCGGCGACTTCGCCCACCTCTTCACCGTTCTGCGGGAGTGGCGGCGGGAGTACGGCGAGGAGCTGACCGCGTGGGCCGTACAGGTCGAGGCCGACAACGTCGAGAACCTCCCCGCGGAACTCATCGAGCAGTGGGAATGGGAGGGCGCCCCGGTCCGCCTCGACACCGAACGGGGCGGCTACGTGAAGGTGTCCGACTACCGCGAGGTGCCCGAGCGCCCCGGCATCAGCGCCCGCACCACCACCGGCCTCCCTCTGTGGACCGCCGCACCCTGACCCGTCCGGCAGGCCGCTCGCGTCGCTCACCCCCCTGGAAGGAGAAACCGTGTCCGTCGGACGCCACTTCGGCATGGTCATCAGCCGCTTGCCCCGCTTGACGTACATGGCAACGGTCCTCGCCTCTGCGGACTGCCGGTTCGTGTGCTCGACCTGCTACACCGACTGCTGGGCCATCCACCGGCTTCACGGCGAGACCGCATGGATGTGCTCGCAGTGCGCCGATCTCAAGGACAACGGTCTGACGCCCGGCCCCCGCAGCTTCCACACCCAGCCGCCCCGTCCGCTCCGGGTGGGTGAGCAGCTGCGCAGCCCTGAGGGCGTGTGGGAGGTCACCAGTTCCCAGCGCGTATGGACGTGGGGAGGCCGCCCCCTCCAGCAGCAGGCCTGCGTGTATGTCGTCACCCGCGAGGACGGCCACGAGGAGGAGTGGCGGGGCCACGACATGGCCGACTTCCACCTGATCCCGGCCGAGTTCGAGCACATCACCCGGTCGCGCCGCAACGAGCTGGGCAGCGCGCTCACGGCCGCCGGCCTTTCCTGGGAGGACAACGGACGCCGGGCCACCCCACGGCGTCTGACGTACACCGTCACCGGCCCCCGCGGCCGCCAGTGGTCCATCCGGCCCGTCGCCGGAATCGACTTCGACCCGTGGCAGCCGTCGAATCTGTGGCGGGCCGTCCGCGCCGCCCCGCCCCACCAGAGCCCCGTCATGTCCGCCCGCGCTCTGGCCGACCACATCCGGGAGAGCCCCGCGTGAGCGGCCAGCTGCGCCCATGGCGCCCGGAGGACTTCGACGACCGGTGCGAGACGTGCGGCGCACCCCCAGGCCAGCTGTGCCACGCATGGTGCGACACCGGATACACCGCCGAGGACGCCCGCCGCGATGCCGAGATCCGCGACCAGGGCGCGCGGAACCCCGCCCCGAGCACACCCCCCAGCCATCCGAAGGAGTGAACAGAGCGCCATGACACGCGAGTTGATTACACAGGAGCAGTTCAACGCGTTCGCCGACGAAGTGGCGCGGGAGCTGGGTACGCACTGCCGTACGGCCGAACTCACCGACTACGAGGGCGGTTTGGGACGGCTCATCGTCGACGGAGACGGCCGCGCCCTGCGCCTGTGCCAGCCCGACGACCGCCACCCTGACCGCTTGAAGATCCACGCCGCACTGCCGGACGAGACCAAGATGATCGCACCGTCGATCGGGGTCACAGCCCGCAGCGCCCGCCACGTGGCCCGTGAGATCACCCGGCGGCTGTATCCCCTGCACGCCGAGGCCGCGCAGCAGGCCGCCGAAATCGCCGCACGGCAGGAGGCGGAGGAGAGCAGCCGCCGCGCCGTCGCCGAAGCCGTGGCCGGCGCACTCCCCGGGGCCCGGATCGACGAGCAGTACCGGCGCACCCGGATCATCTGGCAGCACGACACCAGGCCGCCCGGCGAGCGCGGCCCCGTCCAGGTCGACAGCGTCACCGTGCTGGTCGGCCCCTCCGGCGAGGGGGTGCAGGCCGAAGCGTCCGGGCGCCCCAGCTCCGTGATTGCCATGCTGGCCGCGTTCGCCCAGGCGTCACAGGAGTAAGAAGCGCAGGTCAGGGGCGGGTTCCCCCTCAACGTAAAGACACTATTATTAGATATCGAGAGCGGTTGACGCCCACCGGTTCCCGCCCGGCCTCCGCAGGCACTCCCCCGACAGACCTGGCAGCCGAGACGGCTCCCCCAGCCCGGCCCCCAGAGCAGGGCCGCGCCCCGCCCGACCAGACCGAGGGGCGCGGCCCCCGATAACCGAACACCGAGGTGCTGTAGCTCAGTTGGTAGAGCGCGGATCTTATAAGTCCTGAGGTTGCGGGTTCGAGTCCCGCCAGCACTACTCCAACGCCGTTCCCCATGACTGGAGTTGTGATGACCGACACCGAGGTAACCCCCAAGCCCGAGACGCCCGCCGCCGTGGCGTCTGCCGTCCTGAGCGCCATCGAGGCGCAGCCCAACGTCTTCAACATGGACAACTGGGCGTATCTGCCCGAGGCCCTCCGACTGCCCCCCGAGGAGGCTCCGGCGTGCGGTTCCCAACTGTGCGCGGCCGGATGGACGGCGCACCTCACCGGCTGGACGCTCGTATCCCTGCCCAGCGAGGAGCAGACAGAGGTCACCGGCACGGACGACGACGGCGACGAGTACGAGACGCTCGCCAGCGTCTACGCGGAGCGAGGCGAGGAGCGCCGCCTGATCTGTGACGTTGCCGCCAAGGCTCTCGGCCTGAGGCCCAGCGAGACGTTCTGGTACGTCGACGCGCCCACCGCCTTGAAGCGGCTGCGCGAGATCGCCGGACGCTGACCCACCGTCACCCGGCCGCCGCACCGGCGGCCCCAAGCCTGCGTAGCTCAGCGGTAGAGCGGCTCCACTTGTGGGTGGTCAGGGGTTCAAATCCCCTCGCAGGCACGCACATCGCACCCGCCTGACCGCTCACGGGAGCACACGATGGCCGACACCGTCAGCATCCCGGCCGACGTCGCCCACGCGTTCACCGACGCATGGTGCACCACCGTCATCACGTCCGACGTCGCCGCCAGCCTCGGATGCACCGAAGTCGACGCCCTGACCGGCCTGCTCCGCGCCCTCGGTGCCGAGCAGGCCGCCGACGAGTGGACCGACGCCCACGCCCAGGACGACGAACCGAACGACCGTCACTTTCAGGGGACCGTGCCCATGGATGCCTCACTCGCCGCCGACGGAATGCACTGGAGCCCCAGCCGTGCCGACGCCCACGACGGACGGTGATCCGAGCAGACCGGGCAACGAAACCGCAGGTCAGGGGAGGGTTCCCACTCACACAAAAGACACTATTATTGACGTTGTAAGGCGGAGAGTCCGCCCCTGTGTCAGGAAGGCCCCCATGAAGCGGTGCGAGTGGATGTTCCACACGATCAACGCCGACGGCCAGATGTTCGGGTACAACTACCCGCCCACCGGCATGGGTCCCTCGATCACGGCCGCCGAGCCGTGCGTGACGGTCGAGAACGCCTCCGAGCTCACGGGCCACGAGTTCACGCGAGCGGTGAGCTCCATGGTCACCGAGCACTGCGGCGACCCGTACACGCCCGTATTCCAGGGACGCGGCTGGCACGTCGAGATCCGGTCCGGCTATCCGCTGTGGACCACCACCTCATGACGTCCCCGGCGACCGGCCAGCGCAGGCCGCGAGTTCCCGCCGCCCGGCCGGGCACGAGCGGTTCCCTTCAACCCACCCACGAGAAAGGCGCGCACGTGACCCACGCACCCCAGTCCCCCGAGCGCCTGTCGCACGCGGCGGGCAACACGGCGCACACCGACCACCACACCATGCGGCGCGCGCTGCGCCGCGAAGTAGCCGGCACCATCGGCCTGCTCGCCGACGAGCACGACTTTCGCGCCATGCGGCACTACCGCACCTTCGCCTTCGCCGACTTCGAGACCTACCTGAAAGCGTTCGAAGACCTTCTCAGCAGCCGCGCCTCCCAGGGTGCCCCCACCACGGTTGCCCTCTTCGACCCGGAGGAGTACGCCGACTTCTGTGCCGACACCGGCCTCGACCCCGACAGTCCGTCGAGCCGCGCCCGATTCACTGCCCAACTCGCCGCCACGGGCCCGGCCATCCCGTACGACGACCAGCCCCTGGCCGACCTGATCCCGGCCCTGGTCGACGAAGCCGTCCGGCAGGCCACCTGGGAGTACGCCTCCACGCTCCTGGCCCGGCTCGGGGCCTGCGCCTGTTGTGGCGAGGACATCGGCCGGACGGCCTTCGCCCGGGCATCGGGCCTGCTGGCTCGCATCCTCGACGCGGCCCGGCCGGGCAAGCGGCACCTCGTCTGCAGCGTCTCGGCTGCACCGGAAACCCTGGTCGCCGTTCTCCACGCGGATACGGACCCGGACGGCGCGTGTCAGCTCGACGAGGCCGAGGCCCTCGAGTTCACCACCGTTCTCGCCCTCGGTCTGGCGACCCGGAGTCCCGGCGGGCTGGTCATTCGGAGTTCCGCCCCGAGCTCCCCGGACCGGGTCTACGGCTGGCGGCTGCGCACGGGCGAGTTCGAACCCCTCACCGCAGGCGAGGTCTTCGACGCGTATTGCACGGACGCTGACACCGGCGATCTCGTTTCCCCGGAATCGGACGTCGACTACTGCGTTCCGCCGGACCTCGGACCGGACCTCCCGCCGTCGGCCCACCGCTGAAAGCCCCGGCCGACACCGTAAACCAGCAGGCCAGACGGGGGTTCACACCAACCCAGCTCACACTATTATGAATAGTGAGCCCGGGCCGTCGCCACGCCGACACCACGCCCTCCGGGGCGACGGCCCGCCCCCTCCCCCCGATTCCCACCCCAGGAGTTCGCCGTGCAAGGGAACTTGACGCCGGTCATCGACTGGTACAGCAACAAGGCCTACCAGTGCCCGCAGTGCCACCACGACACGGTCGCCAGCCCCTCCCGCTGGGAGGTGTACACCTGCTGCAACTGCGCCACCCGATTCGCCCGCTTCCCCCGCCTGCAACGCTTCCTGCGCCACGTCGGCGTCACCTGCGAGTTCTGCACGGAACGCCACCCCGTGACGGTCGACGGCGAGCCCTTCGGGTTCCTGCGCCGCCGCCACAACGGCATCGGGATGTACACGGAGCACCAGTTCGAGGCGTGGCTGTACGACACGGACGAGTTCGCCGACCACCGCGATGGTGTGAGCTACCGCAGCACCCGCACCAGCCGCGCGGAGGCCATGGCCGACCTCGCCCACTGGCGCAGCATGTTCGGCCCCATCGAGGATGACCTCAGCCCCGTCTTCGCCGTCGTCGGCGACGAGCAGTTCGACAAGTACGGACCGGAGGTATCCGGGGAGCAGCGCGACGCGTTGCTCGACGGCACGCTGGAGGTCTACGGCGTCGGCGCCCTGCGCGCCTTTGCCCCGCCGCACCCCCGGCGCGGGCAGTTCTACGCCGACACCGACACCTTCACCTGGGGCCTGATCGCCCCGTCGGGCCTGGAGGGCATCTACACCAGCGCGGCACCGAAGTCCCTGGCCGCGCACGCCCCGCAGCTCTGACGTACCGCGCACGGGCTCGCCCGATTCCCCGTTTGTGCAGGTCAGGGGTGGGTTCACACCCTCCCAACTCACACTATTATTAGTAGTGAGCCGAGAGCCGCCGTCACCTGCCCCACCTCAATCACCAGGTGACGGCCCCCTTCCCCCTTCCAGCCCCAGGAGTTGCCATGCTTCGAACGCTGCGCCGCGCCCTGCGACCGGCACGTATCCGCATTCCCGGCCGCCGGTTCGCCGCCGGAATCGCGGAACTGCCGCCCACCGCGCGCGAAGCGCTGGGCACCGACGTCACGGCCGGGGAGGCCATCGCCTACAACCGCGTCCGTGTCGCCACGGCGACCGCCGTCGCCCTCTACCGCAGCGGATACACGCTGCCGATGACCGACGACGACCTGGACGACGCGGTGCTCGCCCTGGACTTCCCCTACTCGGTGCCGAGCGCGGAGACCCGCGCGTCCATCCGTGCCGCGCTCGCCGTCCTGGACGCCGACTACACCGTCACCGTCACCCGCTGACCACCCATCCACCCCGCCCGTGGGCCGCCCGCCCGGGCGGCCCACATGGAAGGAGGCCCCGGTGTTTCTCGTCGTACCCGACCCCGCCCACGGACTCGTCGCCGCCCCCGAGTCCTCTGACGACCTCACGCCCGTCACCGAACAGTCCCTTGCCGCCCAGGGGTTCGCCTGGAACAGCGAGATCGAGGCGTACACCCGCCAGGCCGACCACGACCCCGCGGCCGTGGACGGCACCGCCGGCATGCTGCGCGAGCTGGGCCACTACGTCTTCTCCGCATACAGGCCGCTGCCCAGGAGGTGACCGCCGCCCGGCCGGCCTCCGCCGCCACCTCCCGCCCCTTGCGCAGATGGAGTTCCGCCATGCCCCGACGCCGCACCCAGCCGCAACGGCCCGTCCGGTACGCCGCCACCGAGCACGACGGACGCCACCAGGTCGCGGACCAGCTCCACGGGTACACCCTCGGCAGCCATCCCACCGCCACAGCCGCCGAGGACGCGGTACGCGAGCTGACCGCCAACCCGACGGCCGCGATCGAGGCCGTCGAGGAGCTCGACGCCACCCAGACGGGCCCGGCCGCCACCGAGCGCCGGATCCTGCGCCGGTACGGGTACGCCTGGAGCCTGCGCCAGGACGAAATGCTGTCCCTGCGCGGCGAGTTCAGCCATGACCGGCTGGAGACCCTGATCTCCGGCGGACATCTGGCCATGGTGTTCAGCCCGGCCGGGCAGCCGTACTACACCACGCCCGAGCGGTACACCCAGCTGTCGCCCCGCTGGATACGCGACGGCGACGAGTCGTTCCCGGCCGCCGACGCCTCCCGCCTCGAACGCCCCCGCCCCGCCCTGGAGTTGCTGCCCGCGCGCAGGCGCTACGAGCCGTGCGAGCTGCACGGGATCACGCTGTGGCGGTGCCTGATCTGCGGGCCACGCGAGCGCTTCGAGTGCCAGTGGGGCGAGTGCACCGCCAATCGCGTCACGGCCTACTGCGAACGCTGCGTACGCATGGACCCCCGGCGCACCTTCCCGCTACCGCCCCGCCGAGAGCACGACTAGCCGTAAAACCGCAGGTCAGGGGTGGGTTCACCTCACCCCAAAAGACACTATTATTAATGTTGTTGGTCCTGCGGAACACCCCGTACGGCGGGGCCACCACCCCGCCGTACGGGCCCCCTCACCGCCACGCCACGGAAGGACACCGGCGATGAAACACGAGGAACTGGCCGCGCTGCTGGCCGAGCCGACCACGCCCCTGATGCGCGCCGCGCTCCGCGATCTGCCGCCCAAGACCCTGGACACGCTGGCCACCGTCGCCGACCAGGCGGCGGAGCAGGGATGGCGGCAGGTTGTCGCCGACCGCGTCCGAGCCTTCGCCGACGAGCAGCCGGGCGACGGACCGCAGGCCGTGGCCGCGTACTTCACGACGACGGAGCAGCGCACGGGCGGCGGGATGTCCGTGGGCTGGAGCCCGTTCATCGCGGCTCTCACGCCCACCGAGGATGTGCCGGACCTCAGGCACACCGAGACCACGGCGCGCATGGTGCCGGTCGGCGAAGCAGCGGAGGCCGAGGAGGACTTCGCGGACCCGAAGCTGTCCGAAGCGCTCCACCGGCTCGCGGCACTCGACCCGCCCGCGCACGCTGACGTCCTGCGCGTCCACCTGCCGACCTCCCGCGTCACCCGCATGACGCCCTGACCGCCCATGCCTGCGGTCGCCCCGGCCCCGGGGCGACCCGCGCGGAGGTGCACTGTGCCCGTTCCGGTCCTCTGCCACGTCTGCCGCATCGGCCGCTACCAGCCCCAGAGTCCTGGCACCTACCGCTGCCGCTCCTGCGGCAGCCCGGCGACGGAGTCGACGTTCCCCGTCCAGAGCGACGAACGGCTCGTCGTGCTCGCGGGAGTACTCCAGATCCTCACCGTGCCCCACGGCCACCAGGTGATCACCCCCGACCGGCGCTGCTACGCCCCGCACCTGGGAGCCAGCCTGAGCCTCGCACTGCGGGTCAACCGGACACACCCGGTGTTCCGACAGGCTGAGGACGTCGGCACCGCCGAGGACCTGCTGTCCGTCCTGGACGCCGACGAGCGGGGCCCCTGGGTGCTGTCTCCTGCGCAACTGGGGGTTCTCACCCGGGCCATGGACGTCCGCAACGCGCTGCTGCCGTCGACGTCGAGGCAGTACCCGGACTTCGACGCGGAGATCCGGGCCGCCCGCACGCGCAGCCGGCACCCGCGCGCCACGTGAGCGCCACGATGCCCCGAGCGCTGCCACCGTGCCCGTCCGCTCCGGCCGGCCGCGCCCGCACGCCGAACCGGCCCCCGAGCCAGAGAGGTTGAACCATGTCCGTGTCCCACTCCGTCTACGCCGTCTATGGCGTCGTGGTCGCGCCGCCCCGGCAGCAGGAAGCGCTGGACGAGTCGCTGCGAGCCCAGGCACACCGCCCCGCCAGCAGGAACTCTGCCGACGTGCGCGTGCAGTTGTTCACGGTCGGCGACGACGAGCACATCGTTCTCGGAGCGGGCTACGAGCAGCTCGGACCCAACACGTACCGGGCAGTTCCCTCTCTCCCGGTCAGCGCCGGGTGGGACGACGCCTTGCTTGAGCAGATGGGGAACCTGGGGCTCACGGTCTTGTCCGGTCCGTGCTGGCACGTCGTGCACGACCTGAGCTGAGGCCGGGACTCGTCGGCCGAGACCGCCGCGCGGAGCACCTCAGACACCCGCAAGAAGCCACGTTTTCGCGGGTCAGAGGGTATCTAGCCCTCATACAGAAACACACTATTATTGTATTTGAAGCGAGGGAGCGACGCCCCAACCGCCCCAATTCGCCGAACAGGCAAGGAGAAGGAGAGCCCCATGGCCACCGCCGTCTCGACCCAGCCCACCGAACCCGTCACGCACGAGGAGGAAGACGCGCCGCAGATCGTCCTGCTCGACCCGGCTCAGGTGGTGCGTGACGAGCAGAACGCCCGCGAAACCGACACCGAACCGGACGAGGAGCTGATCGCCTCCGTCAAGGAGATCGGTGTCGAGGAGACCATCAGTGTCCGGCCCCGGCCCGACGGCACGTACGGCGCATTCAAGGGCTGGCGGCGCGCGCAGGCACAGAAGATCGCCAACGACACCGCCGAACAGGACGGCCGCCCGGTGCGCAGGATCAAGGCGCACGTGCGGGAAGACCTGGTCGGCCGTGACGGCTGGACCCGGTTCCTGTCCCTGGTCGAGAACAAGCACCGCGAGGGGATGAGCGAGCGCGACATCCTGAAGTCGCAGGAGCTGTCCCTGATCGACATGAGCGACGTCGAACGAAGCCAGGCCACCAGGGCTCTCGGCGTCAGCCGCAACGCGGCCAAGCATGCCAAGACGGCGCAGAAGCTCGACGACGCCACCCTTCGCCGGGCAACGGCCGGAGGAATGGACCTGGAGCAGACCGCCCAGCTCGCCGAGGTCGAGCACGTGCCCGGCGCGGAGCGCCGTCTGCTGCGAGCGCTGGGGCGCGACCACGAGGAGGGCAACGGCGGGCGCGGCCACTGGGACCAGGAGATGGCGCTGCTCAAGGCCGAGCAGGACGACGCCGCCGCCCGGACCAAGGCCGAGGAAGACCTCAAGAAGGCGGACATCCCGCTGCTGGGGCAGCCGAGCTGGGGGCAGAAGGACACGTCCAAGCCGCTGGCCGAGCTGACCACCGGGCTGGGCAATCCGCTCACCGAGGACAACCACAAGAACTGCCCCGGCCACAGTGCCCGGCTCGACGACGAGCACCAGCCCGTGTGGCACTGCTCCGACCCGGCCGCGCACGGTCACAAGGTCCGCCCGCAGCCGAAGAAGCCCAGGACGGAGGAGGACGAGCAGCGGGCGGAGGAGCGCCGTAAGGTCATCGCCTGCAACCGGGCGTGGAAGGCCGCCGCCGGTCCCCGTCAGGACTTTGTCGCCCGGCTCGTGCGCCAGAAGACCCTTCCGGATGCGGCCCGCGTCTTCGCGCAGGAGGTCGTGCTCACCGTCCCGTACTTCTACAGCTCGTGGACCGACAAGCACGAGTCCGAGACCGTCGCCCGCTTCCTGGGCATCAAGGAGCCCGAGCACGCGGACCTGGCGGAGACAGCAGCGCAGCTGCCCAAGGCACGCGTCGTCAACGCGCTGTTCGCGCACGTCGCCGCTGCCTGCGAGCACGACATCCGCGAGCCCAAGACGTGGTCAAACCTCAACGTGCGGCAGGCCCGCTACCTGCTGCTCCTCGAAGCGCTCGGTCAGGACGACAACGGCAGCTACCGGCTGTCCGAGGTCGAGGACGAGGCGGTCGCCCGCCACCGGCCGGACACCGCCGCCTGACCGACCCTCCCCGCAAGCCCCGGCCGGGCACGCCCGTGCCCGGCCGGTTCCCCACCCCGCGTCACAGAGAGGCGACCCAGCATGACCGTCACCATGGACGAAGTCCTCGACTTCATCGGCAAGCTGCCGAATGCGATCCAGGTCTCGAAGGTCCAGGAGGCGTCCGCGCGGCGGCTCCGCGCGATCGACAAGGAAGCGTTCGCCGGACTCGTGGCGGGACGCAAGGCCCGCATCAACGAGTCGCTGCGCCCGGCCCTGCTGCGCGGTCTCACCGGCACCGTGCAGGAGCGCAACCGCACCGGCAGCCGCGCGGGCTTCCTGCTGGACGAGGAGTCCACCCGCATCCTGCGCCGCGACCCGCGCAACGGCCTGCCGGGCAAGCCCAAGTACCGCATCCCCGAGGACGTGACGCGCTTCCGGATCCCGGGCAGCGGCATCCCCGTCGCCTGCCTGGACGAGATCGAGGACGACTGACGGGCCCGCACGGCGCCGCCCGGCAACGGGGCGGCGCCCGCACCCCGCCGATCAACCGGCCGGGCCCCTCCCAGCCCGGCCCGCACGTGAAAGGCCGTCATGACCGACCAGCAGCAGGCCCCGTCCCCCGACCCGGACGGCGAGGCCCCCGACCGCCCCCTGACCCTCGCCGTGCTGCGCCATCTGGTCCGCGAGGACTGGAAGGGCTTGCCCGGAGACACGCTCGTCGTGCTGTCCCGGGACGCCGAGGGCAACCTCTTCTCGCCGTTCTCCACCTACAGCCACTCGCGGTACGCGCCGACCCTCAGCGAGCTCGTCGGCGACATCTTCCCGCTGCCGGAGGCTCTCAAGGCGGACCAGTCCTTGCGCGAGCTGTACGGGGACCGCATCCCCGACACCGCCCTCCCCGCGCTGGTGCTCTACCCGCTCGGCTGAGCGAACGCCTGCGGGCGGGGCGGCCCCGTCGGCCGCCCCGCCCGCGGGCCGTCAACTCCCCCTTTCCCGAGGCCTCTTCCTGGCCACGGTCCTCACGAAAGCGACGTGTCACCGCCATGTCCGCCCCACCACAAGCCCCCCGGGAAGGACCGCAGGCCCCGGTGCTGGTGATCAGCGACAGCACCGACGACGATCCGGTCGGCCTGCGGACGAGCCCGGTCCCCCGCCTGCACCTGCCATCGCCGTTGTTCAGCGCCGAGGAGTACCAGCGCGCTCCGCTCGTGCTCCTGGACGACCGCAGCTACACCGACTTCACGCTCCGCCACGTGCCGCACCGCCGGGGACTGATCGTCGTCCTGGTCGACCCCGACGACGGCACCATCTACCCCCGGGCCGCCGCCATCGGCGCGGAGGCTGTCATCCGGGCCGGAGACAACCTCAACTGGCTGCACCTGCGCCTGCACGACGCGACCGGCTGCCGCTACGCCCACTGGGAAGCGCTCCTGGCCGGCGGCCCTGCCGACCCTCCCCCACCGGCCAGCAGCTGACCGGCAGACGAGCCCCCCGTGGCACGCCCCCGAGATCCGAAGGAACTCCCCCCATGCACGCGATACCCCAACGCTGTGCCCACCGGCCGCTGGCGGGCGGGCTGGTGGTGCCGTACGTGACCCTGATCCACGACGGACACGCGGCCTTCGGCGTCCTCGACGCCGACAAGACCATCAACGCCTTCCGGCGGCGCCTGTGCCAGATCTGCGAACACCCGCTGGACGAACGCTGCTTCCTGCTCGTCCGCCCCGCCGACGTCGTCAAGGGCTGCTCCCCGGAACCGGCGCTGCACCCCGAGTGCCTGCCGTACACCGCCGACCACTGCCCGATGCTGAACGGCAGCCGCACGCACTACCGCCGCAGCCCGGTCCTGGTCAGCCACCCGGCCGGACGGCCCTGCACCGATCCGTCCTGCCTCTGCCTGTCCCGCACGACGGACGAGGGGCACGACGCCCGCAGCGGCAGCCCCGCCGACCGGTACGAGGCCTGGATGATCCACACCCGGAACTACCAGCTGGTCTCGCTGCCCGACCGGCCCGATGTGCCCTCCGGCATCAGCCTCGTCGCCCCCGTCCTGCGCAAACGCGTACTGCGCACCGCGACCCTCAGCCCGGATGCGCAACACCTGATGGACCTCTGGAACGCCCTGATGGGCGGGGCCTGACCGCCCCGTTCCGCACGGAAGGAAACCGCCATGCCGATCACACCGGACCCGGCCACGCCCACAGGCGGGGCCATCATCGATCTGGCCGACCTGATGGACGGCCTCCAGGAGCGCACCGGCGAATGGCCGGGGGCGGACACCGTCAGCATCCTCGAAGGGTGGCTGAGCCGCTTCAGCTTCGCGGTCGAGGAGAACCTCACCCCGCAGGTGACAGGCCGCGCGTGGGTGCTGCGCCAGTGGGACCGGCACAGCAACGATGTCACGCTCTGGTCCGACGAGGCCTCCGCCCTTGCCTCGCTGGCGCAGCAAGTGCGGAGCGCCTGGGACGACGTGGCGGGCGAGGACGGCGTCCCGTTCCGTCCGCCCGCCGACGACCGCAGGGCCGTGGACCTCTTCTACGGGTCGCGGGAGGACATCGAGGGCTACACGCTGTACGACGCGGATATCTCCCGCTGCGTGCTCGCGCCCCGTAATCCCAGCCTCTCGGACGCCGAGGAGTGCGCGGAGGCGAACAGTGCGGCAGTGTTCCACGCGATGCGGGGGCCTGACGATGAGGGCCTGCCCTGCATGGAGATCGCGGGCATCCTCGTGTTCGCCTACCTCGACGCCGACCGCGGGGCCGTACGGGTCTCCGTTCATCTGGACACCACCGACGAGCAGTTGGTCCGGGCCGACAGCACGGTGCCGCTGCTGGTGGAGATCGGGGACGCCACGGTGTTCGACAACCTCACCCCGCCGCCGGCCCCGGCGCAGCCGACCGGGTGGAAGGCACGCTTCCGGCGTCTCACCCGCCGTACCGCACTCTCCGGCGGCGGGAAGTGCCGACAGGGGGGTTGACCATCCCCCGAAAGACACTATTATTTTAAATAGGAGGTGTTCGCATGGCCCCGTCCGTCACGCACGTGATCGGCACCGTCGCCGGTGGCGTGGAAGTCCGCTTCACCCAAGACGGCATCGCTGTCTGCCGGTTCCGCCTCACCGAGACCCCCACGCAGTGGGATGCCACCGCGCAGAAGTGGCGTGACCTGGAGCCGATCCCCTACATCTGCACCGCCTGGCGGGACCTGGCCAGCAACGCCGCCGAATCGCTCGTCGACGGGGTCAGCGTCCTGGTCAAGGGACGCATCACCGGGGTCAAGGACGACTCCATCTACCTGAGCATCGACGACCTCGGCATCAGCCTGCGCAGGCGCATCGCCTACACCGAGACCAGCCTGCCCAGCCCGATCGCCGCCCGCCCGGTCACCGCTCCCCCGGCGCCTCAGCCCGCCACCGCGTCCCGACCGGACACCGGGCGACCGGGCAGCCCACCCGCCTGGTGGGAGCAGAAGCGGTCCGCCAACTGGTCCTAGCCCGGCCACTCCACCGCAGCCGCCGACGGCACTCCCCTTCCCGTCGGCAGCTGATCACTTCCCCCTTCGCCCGCCCCGGCGCGGCACCGGTTCGCCTGCCGGTGCCGCGCCCTGCCCGAAAGGCCAGCCGCCCATGCCCGCACACGCCCTGCCCGAACGAGCCGCACGCGCCACGCTCGCCGCCCACTTCACTCCAGGCCAACTCGCCGCCGAACTCGACGAGTACACCCCGGCCGAGGTGTGGGGCCGGCGCGTCCGCAGCGACGGCAGCGGGCGCCTGGCCCACTACCGGCCCGACGAGGAACTCGCCCAAGCAGAGCTGACCTGCCCGTTTGTCATCCCCTCGGACGAGGAGTGGCCCACCGCTCTCGCCGACCTGGGGCCGGCCTGCCCGCTGGGTCTGTGGGTCCGCGGCCGCGAGCGACTGCCGCGGCTGACCGGCAGCGCCGTCGCCGTGACCGGCAACCGGGTCCCCACCGAACAGGCCGTCGCCCGCGCGCACGACTTCGCCACCGCCCTCGCCGAGGCCGATCACACGGTCACCGCCACGCTCGCCTACGGCGTCGACGCCACCGCCCACCAGGCCGCCGCCGAGACAGGCCGGGCGACCCTCGCCGTCCTGCCCCGCGGCCTGGACGGTGCCCACCCCCACGCGCACGCCCCGCTGCTGCGCTCCATCCTCGACAGCGGCGGTGCGGCAGTCAGCCTCTACCGGCCCGGCACCGAAGCCAGCGGCGCGACGCTGAAGGCCAGCGCCGCCCTGCTGGCCGCGCTCGCCCGGGCAGTGATCCTCGTCGAGGCCCTGGACCACGTCGTGGCGATGCACGCGGCCGAGACCGCGGTCGGCCTACACCGGCCCTTGCTCGCCGCGCCCGCCACTGGCGACGTCCGCTCCAGCGGCAACGCCCGCCTCATCGACAAGCAGCTCGCCGTGAACAGTCCCGGCCCCCGTCTCGCGCTCGCCCTGCCGCACGCGCGCGTGTCCCGCGCCGGAGACGTCGCGGACGGCGACCTGCTCCTGGCCGCGGTCGGGAAGGACGGCGCCGACTACTTCAACACCCCCTACATCGCCCACCCCGAGCCCTTCGACCCGTCGTGCAAATGCGGCGTGTGCTGCCTCGTCACGAAGCCCGGCGAGGTGGTGGTGCTGTCCCAAGGCGATCCCTGGGAGTCCTGCGACCCGTGGCCCGCCGACGACCTCCTGCTCATCGTCTCCGCCCAGCGGCTGACCGACCGGCACCTCGAGGAGTGAGAGCCGCCATGTCCCGTACGACGTACACGCCGTCACTGCCCGGCCTCAGCGCCGCCGACGACGACCTGGACACCATCATCAACTGGGGCGCCGGCGCTGACTCCTCGGCCTACATCGCCAAGATGCTCACCGCCCCGGACGCGCACGGCATCGACCTCGACCGCACCGCCGTCCTCTACATGGCCACCGGCAGCGAGTGGCCCGAAACCCGGCTACTGGCCGACGAGTTCATGATCCCGCTGCTGCGCGAGAACGGCGTGCGCTTCGTCCAGCTGGCGCGCAACGGGCACCTCCAGTCCGACGGGTTCACGATCCTCGACGACTCCCGTCACCCCGAGCAGCTCATCGCGCGCGGGCCGTGGACGCTGTGGGACGACCAGGAGTCCGTCGGCACGGTGCCCCAGGTGGCCGGCACCCGCAAATGCTCCCTGTGGGCGAAGGGAGACGTCGGCGACTGGTGGCTCAAGCAGGTCTTCGGCGGCCGGCCGTTCAGGCAAATCATGGGCTTCAACGCCGACGAGGAAGGCCGCCGCCTCGGCGACCAGGTCACCTCGAAGATGCCCGGGCGCACCGGGGAGTTCCCGCTCATCGACTGGGGCTGGAACCGGCAGCGGTGCGAGGCCTACCTGCTGGAGCGGTTCGGCGTGCACTGGCCGAAGTCGTACTGCACGTTCTGCTGCTTCTCCGCCTCCATGGGATCGCTGCCCGCCCACATGGAGCGCATGCGCTCCCACCCGGACATCGCCGGCGAGGTGCTGCGCCTGGAGTACACGGCGATGAGCCTCAACCCGAACGCGAAGCTCTACGGCCGCAAGACCCTCCTGGAGATGTTCGACCCGACCCAGCCGCGGGACCGGGCCTGCCTGGAGGCGTTCGAGCGCGAGCTCGACATGCCGTGGGCGCTCTACCACGTGCGCCGCCTGTTCCTGGTGACGGAGGACGGCAGGCGCCGGCCGGTGAAGCGCTCCACCGAGCGCGTCGACCTCGGCCGCCCGCATCAGCTCGCCCGGCGGCTGATGTCCGTCTCCGAGCGGCACGGCATCGACGTCGAGCACGACCCGGTCTACGGGCGCGCCCGGGCCTGGGTCCGCCCCCGGGCCAAGGGCTGGCCGATGGCGGAGGAACTCTTCGCCACCGCCCCCGCCCGCGTGATCGACAAGCAGGACCAGAACTTCGAGCGGCACTGGGACGCCCTCGTCTCGGGCTCCGCCGCCCAACTCCCCCTCGCCTGAACCGCCCCTCACCGCCACCTCCGGAAGGACGTCCCGTGCGCGCACCCATGCCCTCAGCCCCTGCTCCTCCCCCGCTGCTTCGCCGTGCTGTACCTGGCCACGCCCTCCGGAGCTGACGTACGGGCCGCCATGCAG
The DNA here is from genome assembly GCF_032248645.1 of Streptomyces zaehneri. Classification (NCBI taxonomy): domain Bacteria; kingdom Bacillati; phylum Actinomycetota; class Actinomycetes; order Kitasatosporales; family Streptomycetaceae; genus Streptomyces; species Streptomyces zaehneri. The sequence continues at coordinate 168,735 of NZ_JASTTJ010000019.1, read as the reverse complement.
GCCGGACTCCTGGCCTGCATGACGACCCCGGCCCAGGGCAACGTGATCCCGCCCGGCGCCCTGTACGCGTGCGACAACGGCAAGTTCGGCAAGGGATGGCCCGGCGAGCAGGCCTGGTTCTCGTGGCTGACGGCGACGGTCGACCGCTACGGCCCCGAGCTCTGTCTGTGGGCCGTCGCCCCCGACGTCCCGATGGACGCCGCGGCCACCCTCGCCGAGTCGCTGCCCTGGCTGGAGCCCATCCGCGCCCTGGGGATCCCGGCCGCGTTCGCCGCCCAGGACGGGAGCGAGCACGGGCTCATCCCCTGGGACTCGATCGACGTGCTGTTCCTCGCCGGCAGCACCGAGTGGAAGACCTCATCGGCCGCCCACCGGCTGGCCGTTGAGGCCCGGGAGCGCGGCCTGGCCGTGCACATGGGCCGCGTCAACTCCCGCCGGCGGCTGCGCATCGCGCAGGCCTTCGGCTGCACCAGCTGCGATGGCACCTACCTCGCCTTCGGGCCCGACACCAACCTTCCCCGCCTCCTGGCCTGGATGAACGAACTCCACGCCGCCCCCACTCTGTTTGGAGACGAAGCATGACGACCCGCCTGCGCCATATCGGCGCCGCGATCATGGGCATCCTCGACCCCATTCCCTCCACCGTGCCCTCGCCGATGAGCGAGGAGGAAGGCGCCTGGGTCCGCGCGCACGCCTGGACCAAGGGACTGCGCAAGATCGAGAACGCCTACCCCCGCGGCTTCCACCGCTGGTGCTCCTGCGAGCGCGGCATCTGCACCGGCTGTGCCTCCGGGCACCACGACCGGTGCGTCAGTGCCGGCGGCCCCCGCGTCGACGAGCACGCCGACACCATCACCGACGCCTACGGGTTCGTCGTCGCCGTGATCCGGTACGGACCGGGCCAGCGGCCCTGTCGGTGGCTCTGCCCCTGCCCTCACCCGGCGGCCGTCGAAGAGACCGCCGACGCGGGCGAACCCGAGATACCCCCGGCACCCCAGCACGCAGTCCCCGCGCAGCGGCCTGCAGCCGCCCCGGAGGGACAGCTCCCCCTCTTCGCGAGCGGCACGCAGGAGCGCGGGGACGGGGAGGCACCGTGAGGTTCCCGGTCCAGGAGGCCCTGCCGTTCGAGGACCTGCCGGAGGTACCAACCGCGTCGCCCTGGTGCCAGCGGTGGCGCGACCGGAAGCATTCCTGGGCGCATGTTCGCGACGGAGGCTTCGACGCCCGCCGATACACCGTGGACGTCATCCCCGACGAGGAGCCAGCCAAGGGGTTCGTGCTCGCACACCATTACTCCGGCTCGTACCCGGCGGTGACGGTGCAGTTCGGCCTGTACGACGTCGTCGACGGCGAGCGGCGGCTGTGCGGGGTGGCTGTGTTCGGGGTGCCGGTCAGCACCGCCGTCCTCACCAAGCCACTGCCCGAGCTCCGGCCGTACACCGAGTCGCTGGTGTGCTCGCGGTTCGTCCTGCTGGATGAGTGCCCGGCGAATTCGGAGTCGTGGTTCCTCGCGAACTGCCTAAAACGCCTGCTCGCCAGTGGTGTACACGGAGTCGTCTCGTTCGCGGATCCTGTCCCGCGCCGGACCGCTTCGGGAGTTCTGGTCATGCCTGGGCACGTCGGCACGATCTACGCCGCCACGAACGCGCTCTACGCCAGCCGGGCCACGGCCCGGACCGTGAAGCTCCTGCCGGACGGCACGGTCTTCCACGAGCGCACGGCGCAGAAGATCCGCCGCCAGGAGCAGGGCCACCAGTACGCCGAAGCCCAGCTCATCGCGCTCGGGGCTCCGGTGCCGCGGGCGGGGTGCAATCCGGCCGTCTGGCTCCGGGAGGCCCTGGTCGCGGTCGGCGCCCGCAACGTACGGCACCGCGGCGCGCACCGCTACGTATGGCGGCTGGGCCGAAGCCGGCGCGAGCGCGAGCAGATCAAGCTCGGCCTCCCCGCCCAACGGCCCTATCCCAAGCAGCCCGACCCCGAAGCGATCGCGGTCTGAGGGCTGTTCAGCCGCGCAGTCCGTACCGCCCGCCGCAGTCGCCCCTCTCACCGCCCGTTGCCTCGTGCTCCCTCAGGAGGACACCCATGCCCGCCCTCTGGAAACCGCCGCCGACCCTCTCAGTGCACCAGCTCGAAGGCTTTCCCGTGATCGGCCACGCGCACGGCCCCAAGGACACCGCCCCCTGGTCGACGCGGCCCGGGAACCGAACCCGGTACAGCATCCACGCCGTCGACACCGCCCAGAACAAGTTGCTCGTGTCGGTCAGCAGCGTCGTCCTCGGCGGAGGCACCGAGTACCCGCACCCCCAACGAGGCGTCACCGGCTGGGCTCCCCTCACGTGTTTCGGCCTCATCCTCCTCACCCATCTGCGCACCAGCGGCTCGTACGCCGGACACCAGTGCCACCACCACGTGCGTGCCTACCCCGAGGCACGGCCCTGCTGGCACTGCAAAGCCCGTCCGCCGGAGGCCCAGTGCACCCACTTCACCGATTCCCAGCCCCATCAGACCGGCCCCGTCGGGGATGCCCGCTAACCCGCCCACCAGGAAAGAGGAACCATGTCGCACCCCACCCCCCTGTATGCCGACCCGGTTGCCTTCGCCGCGACCCGGCACCGCATCGTCATCAACCTGTCCGGCGGGAAGGACGGACTTGTGGCCGGCTTGATCGCGATGGACGCCGCCCGCCAGGCAGGTGTCGCCGACCGCGTCTGGACCGCCCACGCGAGTCTGGGACCGATGGAGTGGCCCGCCGTCACCGTGGACGGAGTTCGCTGGCCGAGTGCCAGCGAACTCGCTGCCCAGCACAGCGCGGCCCTCGGGGTGCCGCCTGAGCGGCATGTCGAGATCCGCCGCAGCCGTGAAGTCGACGGTGAACGGGTGCCGTTCGATCTGCTGACGTTCATCGCGGAACGAGGCGACTGGCCCTGGCTCGGCCGGGCCCGCACCTGCACGGGTCCGTGGAAGACGAAGATGGTGTACCAGGCGTTCACCCCCCAGGTCCGCGCGCTCAGGAAGGAGACGGACGGACCGCTGATGTTCGCCAACGTGCTTGGGATGCGGGCCGAGGAGAGCGCGGACCGGCGCAACCGGGAGGTGTGGCGCCGTACGACCGACAACTCAGCCCGGGTCGTCGACGAGTGGCTGCCCGCCCACCAGGTGAGCACCGAGGAGGTCTGGGAGCGCACGATCAGTGCGGGGCTGCCCTACCACTGGTGCTACGACTCGCATCCCGGTGCCGGGGACCGGCGTGGCTCCAGTCGTTGTTCGTGCTCGGCCTGCACCCTGGCCAACCACCGCGATCTGCTGCTGATGGCCGGGCGCCGGCCGCGGCTCGCCGAGCTGTGCGCGCTGGTCGAACGCGTCCGCCAGGTGCCGTTCAACCCGAACATCACCATGGCGGAGCTCATCGCCCTGTCCCGCCGGCGCGATGCCCCGGACCCCGGCATCGAGGTTGAGGAGAACGCGGACTTCGAGCGGATGGAACGCGACGTCCATGCCGCCCTGCGCAAGCCGCCTACATGGGACTCCAAGGCCCGCACCGGGCCGGGCGAGCTCCTGCACAGCGCCGCCGGGTGCGACAGCTGCCACTGACCACCACACCGCCCACCGTCCCTATGGAGGGATACTCCTCATGATGACGACGACCACCCAGCGCATCCTCGATCTCGCTGCAGCGGCGCCGGCCAGCCACGGCGAGGACCTGGTGCTGCTCCTGGGCGAGGCAAACGAGCTGTACCAGCAGGGCCTGCAGGCTCTGCACCGGGAAGTGGCAGCGCGTCTCGACGGGCTAGCCACCGCGGACCTGATGTTCGCCGCGGACACCGCCGGTATGCCCTGTGATCCCTCGCAGGACCGAGACGAGGTGATCCTGCTGCTGGCCCTGGTCGAGTGGGAGATGACTCCGGCCGCCATGGCGTTCATGGAAATGGCTGAGGCCGCCGCGCGTCGCGGGGTCTGCCTGATCCCCGAGGAGTAGGCCGGAAGCCAGCGCGGCCGCCGACGGAAAACTACGAGCCGCGGACTGGACCTCCCTCCACACCTTCTGCCATTATTTGGTTTGTGAGCCGGGCTGGCCGGCGCACGCTGACAGAACGGACGGTTCTGCCATGACCTCGCGCCGTGAGCCTCGCCTGGCCGACGCTGCCGAGATCGCGGCTGAACAGGGTCTGACTCCCGCGCGGATCAGCCAGCTCTACACCGAGCACACGGAGAACACCGCTGGCAAGAAGTTCCCCGAGCCTGTCGACAAACGCGGCCGCGCCCGCCTGTGGGACCACGCGGAAGTCACCGAGTGGTTTTCCCATCGCTCGTCGCCGCGGCTCACGGAACACAGGCCGCCCTCCATCGACCCGCAGACGCTGCTGAACGCCTCGGACGCCTCGAGGTACCTCGGCTACAAGAACACCAACCAGGTCAACACCTTCGTGCGCGACCACCCCGGTTACTTCCCCGAACCGGACGTCGTCGAAGAGAAGGGCACAGCCGAGAACCCCTACCGCCGGCAGCTCTGGAAGGTCGCGACCCTGCAGGAGTGGATGGCCAGCCGGCCCGGCCGCGGAAGACGAGCCGGAGCCAAGCAGGCGCCGCCCCTGCCCAAGGTCTCCGCCGACGGTGATCCCGACGAACTGCTGGGGGCAAGCCAGGCAGCCGCCCTGCTCGGGTACAAGAGCGTCGGCTCCTTCTCCAGCGCCCTGTCCCAAGGCAACCTTCCGCTGATGAAGACCACGGACGGGGTCGCCGAGAATGCCGGCCGCCAGAACGGGCGCCGCCGGTGGACGCGCCGGCGCATCCTGGAACAGGCCGCCAAACGGTCCAAGAGGTAGTACCCGGCGGTGAGCGGACCTCCGCACACCCCCCCATGAACGCGGCTCCCGGTTTTGGGAGTTGGTCCCTTGCGGACCGGGGGTCGCACGATGGCCGGCATGGCGTGGTTCGCCACCACGCCCCGCAGCAGCAGATGCTGCTGCGGACCGGCCATCGCCTGTCTTCCGACCGCTCGCGCGGACGGCTCCAAAGCCCCTTACGGCCAGTCGCGTGGTCGGGTCCCGTGACCCCGACCACAGCCCCGACCACGAATTCGTTCTTGGACCGTGACCGTGGTCGGGGTCTCGTGGTCGCAGGCTGGGTCGGGGCATGAGGGTTGTCTCCCTTCCATGACCCGACCCACATCAGGCGTTCCGACCGTCGAACTGGCCCCCAGCCCTTCTGAACCGTTGCGCTTGCAGGTCCTCACCGCGCTCGCCCTGCACCGGATGGCCACGACCGGCCAGCTGCTCCAAATGCTGCGGCCGAACGGCTCACGCCAACTGGTCTCTCGAGTACTGAACAAGTTGCGCTCCACAGGCTTCGTCGACCTCACTCCGCTGCCGGACTCGGACCGGTCGCGTACGCACGTCTGGTACCTCACCCCTGAGGGGGCGCGTCTGACCCGCGATCTCCCCGTCCTTCGAGGGCGACCGCCCTACCCCATCACCTCGACAACCGCAGCGTCGCTCAAGACGCCGCACACGCTGACCGTCGTACGGTCCCACCTGCCGTTCGCGGCAGACGCTCGCCGGCTCGGGCACGAGCACGGCCCGTGGGACTGGACTCCTGAGGTGGCTCACCCCATCGGTGAGGGCGAGCGACTCGTGGCCGACGCGGTCATGCACTACACCGTCATCGACGGCGAGCACCGACGGAAGCTGCGCGCGTTCGTGGAAGTCGATCGCACCACCATGAGCAGCGAGCGACTCGCCGTGAAGCTGATCGAGTACGCCAGACTGTTCCAGTACGAGGCCCAGCCCGTCGGCCGCCGCAGGCAAGCCTCCATGGGCCCGGCCTGGCTCCGCTGGTATCCGGTCTTCCCCCGCGTACTCTTCGTGCTCACCGGCGCCTCCCGTGCCAGGCTGGGAGACAGGACCAGAGACCTCCAGGCGATGGTCGCCCAGCACCCGCTCGTCGCAGCACTCGCCCGCGAGGTTCAGCTGGGAGCCGCGGTCCTCGATGACATCGAGCACCACGGTCCCAGTGGGTCAGTGTGGGTACCGCTGGCTGGGGGCGAGCCGCGCCCGTGGACTGCCTTGTGAGGGCTCCGACCGCGCCCCGGTGTGCAGCCACGTGACCTTTCGGCTGGACCTCACCCTGAGCCTGATACGCGAACGCTAGTTCGCGCGCGGGGCGACTACCGTTCGCGTGCGCATGTTCTGTGCGCCGCAGTCGGCACATAGCTCGGCTCCCCAGTCGATGACCTGGGGAGCCGAGCTATGTGCCAGGTATGTGGTGAGTTCTATGCCTTCACCGGCGGCCCGCTGAACAGCCCGGCCGCCGTATCCGTCTCTCCCACCTCGTCCGTATCTGTGTCCGTGGCCGGCTCACGAACGTCGGGCGAGCGGGGTGAGCAGGCCGTCGCCGGGCCACAGGTCCTGTTCGGCCACGAGGCTGGCGAGGAACGCGCCGACTTCGGCCAGCGCGGCAGCTCGTGCTTCGGAGCCGTAGTCGATGAACTCCTCAGCCGCGGCATCGAAGGCGCGAAGGTGGCTGTCCGGAGTGGTGCAGACGAGGGCGCGCGCGATCTCGGGCAGACCGAGGCTGAGGGCATCGCAGTAGCCGGAGTGGACGAGCTGTACCAGGTCGGTGGTGACGCGCTCCCAGTCGCCGACGGCCGGCCAGTCGGCGCCGCCGCCCAGATCGTAGGTGAGGGTCGACAGGGGAACGATCTCGCCCGGTTGCCGTCCTTGGGTGAGGAGGTCGTGGATCCTCATGCCGTCGGGCTGGCACACCTGCGGGTGGAGCAGAGAGCCAGCGGCAACGACGGTGGTGTTGATCTCCTCGGTTCCGGGGCCGGGGTAGTACGGCGCGTGCGCGAAGAGCAGGTACACGTTCTGGTTGCGGGCCGGGCTGGGTTCGGGCTTGGGCATGAGGAGGGTTCCTTCCATGGGTGGTGTGCCAGGGGTGCGGTGAGGTGCCGGCGGTGTCGTCGGCCGAGCGCCCGGCGGATACGGGCCTTGCTGCGGTCCGGGCTCACGGGTCTGGTCGGTGTGGGCCGCTCCGTGCTTGGAGGCGGGGCGCATCTGGGCCAACCGGTGGTCTAAATGCAGCATCAGCCGCTCGTAGGCGATGAGGCGGAGCGGGTGTCCTGGGCCTGGAGGAGGCCAGCGGCATCCCAGAGCAGGTTGTGGCCGAGTTCGGCCGAGCGGCGCAGTTCGTGGCAATCGCTGGTGACGGCGGCCTGGACGAGCGAGGCCTGCAGGGCGGCGAGTCGCTGCGGTATCCGCACGGACCGTCGCCTTCCACGATGTGGACGAGCACGAGTTCGCAGGTGGCTGCGCAGGTGTGGTCGCGGATGTGGCCGGTGAGCAGGGCGCGGGAGCGTTCCACCGTTCCGGGTCGCGGGCGAAGGGGCGCTTGTGACGCGTGGCTGCGGTCGGCGACGGGGTATTGAGGGTGGCTGTCACGGGGTGCTTCCTTCCATCGGGTCGGTCACGGCGGAGGTGCACGTCGTGCAGCGGCCGTCGCTGTCGGGGTGGGCGCGCCGGGGCGTGGGCCCCGGGCAGGTGCGGCACGGTGGCCAGCCGAGGCAGGCCGGGCAGAGGTCCTCGCCGGGGGCTGTGCCGGGATGGCCGCAGCCGGCGCATTCGACGAGGGCGCGGTAGGTGAGGGCCTCGCTCACCGTGCGTGCGGCCGCGGCGGGGCTGGTCGGACGTGGCTGCGGGTCGTCCCACGCGGGCTCGTCGTGGTGGTCGGCCGCGATGGCGGGCGGGGGGTAGGCCTGGGCGGCTCGAAGGCGGGCGGCGATGATCGCGCCGACCGTGGTCCGCACCGGATGGGGCAGGGGCCGGGCGGCGATGACGTGAAGCAGTTGCTCGCGGCTCCAGCCGGACTCCAGCATCACCGTCACGACGCGGCCTTGATCGGTCAGCGCCTGCCCGGTCAGCAGCAGCTCGGGCCGAGCCGCCGCGAGTTCGAGCAGCAGCTGGATCCCGGGGTGCATCTCATCCGCCGCAGGCCCGGCCGGCGAGGACGTCAGTGTGGCCGGGTGGTTGGTCCATCCCGGTGTTCGCGTAGCTTCGGCGCGGCACGGACGGAGGGGTCTGGTGTTCTGCTTGGTGGTCTTCTTTCTGTTGGTGTTCTTAGTGGACCGATCAGCCAACGTAGGGTCATCCACTGGTGGAAAACCCGACTCTGGCTGTGACCTGCTTCTTTGCAGAGCGGGCAGGTCGGTGAGGCAATAGGCCGCCGCACCGAGGGTGCCGTCTGGGCCGCGCTCGCGTTCCCGCACCAGGAAGCCATGCTTCCCCAGCTCCTGCAGCCCGCTCTTGACGGCTGAGTCACCGTCGCGGCCACGGCGGGCGATGTCAGCAACCGTCATCCGCCAGCCGTCCCGATGCGTGGAGAGCAGGCCGAACAGGCCCTTGGCCTTGAATGACAACTGGGAGTCGCGGAAGAGCCCATTGGCGATCTGGGTGAACTGATCGCCCGCCATCACACCCCGGCGAATCCCCGCCTGGAGGCCGCCAGGCGGCTCGGTATCGAGGGACGTGACCATCACGTCAGCTTCGATCAGCGCGATGTCCAAGGTGGCCGGTCGGTCCGTAATGCAGTAAACGATCTCGCCGAGGGTGCCGTCCGGGCGGCGCAGGCGTTCACGGATCAGGTAGCCGTGCGCCTCGAGCTCCCGCAGGCCGGTGCGTACCGCTTCTCGTCCGTCCGGTCCCAGGCGGACGAGGTCGGTGACCGTCACCTGCCAGCCGTTCCTGTGCGTACTGACGTACCCGAAGATCCCCTTGGCTTTGAACGACAGCCCGGAGTCACGGAACAGCGCGTTGGCGATCTGGGTGAACTGATCGCCCGCCATGACACCCCGGCGGATCCCCGCCCCGAAGCGGCTCACCGCCGTGTCCCCGGCGCATGCCGCGGGCGGTGCCCACGGCTCCACACCGGGCTCGACGCGGTGGGGCCGGCCGGGGGTCCTGGGCGTGGAGGCGTGCGTGTGTTCCATGTCGTCAGCTCACCGGCCGGCCCCGACCATGCTGACGGCCACGAACCCCGACCATCGGTCACGATCCGGCAACGGAGCCGTCTAGCTGCCATGGTCGGGCTCATGGTCGGACCGACCATGCGCCTTCAGCCCGGGCGCTCAGTGATTGCGCAGCCGACTGCGCAGCCCCGGAGCGGCGTTGCGCAATCGGGCTGCGCAACCGGCCGGGGATCCTGCGCAGTCGAGTTGTGCTGCAGCGGCTGCGCAGTCCGCCCGGACTTCCTGATCTCTTTGCGCAGCTCCGTCTCACCCACTGCGCAGGCGGCGGTCACGGCTCGGCCGGCTTCCGTCTGCGCATCGGATTTCACCCCTGTGGATGGGTGGCATGTGATCGCGCGGCGGTCGCCGGTCCGGGCAATGTGCGCCGGACGCGGTGGCCTGCCGCCAGATCGCGGGCAGACCCATGGTCGGGGTCATGGTCGGGCCGACCATGACCCCGACCATGGACTTCGTGTCCCCATCGTGACCATGGTCGGGGGTTCATGGTCGGTGGTCGGGTCGGGGTCGACGGGTTTTCTCAAGGTCAGCAACATCCTTTCTGACCTGGGAGTTTGACCATGTCCCCTGGCAAGCAGGCCTCACAGAGTGAGGCCGCTGCTCCGATGGCGGCTGGCACCCGGCTGGAGGCGATGCGCCGCCGTGTACGCCTCTCACGCGTGGCGGTGTGGACCGTCATCGCGGCCGGCCCCATCGCACTGTGCGTCGCCGTCGCCTCCGCCTCGACCACGGTCGCGGCCGGCCCCGCGGCCAAGCCCACCGCCGTGCGCACCGCAACATCCGTCGCCGACCCGGGCGGCTATGCGCAGGTGTTTGTCGGCGCCTGGCTGCGCAGCAGCGCGAACGACGAGACGAGTGCGCAGGCGCAGCTTGCGCACTCGATGGCGCCGGACGTCGAGCTGCCCGACCCGGCCGCCGATGCGCAGTCGGCGCCGGGCTCCGTGACTGCGGTGCGCAGTGCGCAGCGCGGCGCCAGCGCGTGGTCGGTGACGGTGGCTGCGCAATACGCCAACGGGTCGGTGCGGTACTACGCCGTGCCGGTGGCCTCCGACAGCACGGGCTCCTCATTCACGGTGACCGGTGCGCCCGGCGTGGTGGCCGGCCCGGCCCGGGTCGAGGCGCCGAAGTCGTCGTACGGCGCGAGCGTCCCGGAGGGTGATCTGTCGTCCACCGTCGGGCAGTTCCTCGCCGCCTACCTGACGGGAGCTGGTGAGGTCGACCGCTACCTCGCGCCCGGCGTGCACCTCACCGCCGTCTCCCCCGCCCCGTACTCGGCGGTCGCCGTCCGGGAGGTGTCTTCCGTCGAGGAGGCCGCGGCCGCCGAGCCGGTGCCGGCGGACGGCATGACGGTTCGGGTGCTCGCCTCGGTGGAAGCTCGTGACGCGACCGGCCGGTGGCCGCTGGCGTACGAGCTCACGCTTAAGGCCCGCTCTGGCCGGTGGGAAGTCGCCGCGCTTCGGTCCGGGTCTGCCCAGGCCGGAGGTGCCCGATGAACGCCGTGCACAGCCTGATGCTCGCCGGGCAGCTGGACGACCTTGGCAACTCGTGGATCACCATGTTCGAGGAGTGGGCGACGAAGGGTCTGCAGGCCGGTCTGATCTGCCTGGTCGTCGTCATCATGATCCAAAAGTTTTCTCTGAAGGCGGGGATCGGCGCCCTGCTCCTGATGGTGATCGCGCTCGGTCTGTACAACTCGCGCAACGACCTGGCGAACATGTTCACCGACGAGGTGAAGAACCCGTCCAAGGGTGCGCCCATCGTTCCTGGGGTCGTCCGGTCCGAACTCCCGGCCTCTCGTGACCACTCGCCGGGCGTCGGAGGCTGGCTGTGAGCGCGGCCGCCGCGGCACGGGTGGGCCGCTTCTACACCTCAGCCCGCCGCCACCCCTGGGTACTGGGCAAGGTCGCGGACTGGAAGATCCCGCTCGGCCCCTACACGCCCGCGCAGATCTCGGTCGCCGTCGGCGGCGGCTTCCTTCTGGTCAAGACGATCAGCTGGTGGTCGTGGATGGGGCCGGTCCCCATCGTCGGGTGGTTCCTGGTCATCTGGATGGTGCGCCGGCCGAAGGTCCGGGGCCGGGCCCCGATGCAGGCCGCGTTGGGCTGGCTGCTGCTCGGCTGGCAGCCCCACGGTGGGCGGATCGGCGGGCGGGCCGCCCGCGACCGCACTGCCCGCCCACTGCTCGGCGGCTTCACCATCGAGGGCGCGCCCTCGCCCGGCCCCGCTGCGCAGGCCGCACCTGCTCGTGCGGTGCAGCGGCGTCAAGCCCGGGCGCCGTACTCGAGCCCGGCCGCAGGCCGCGCGTCCTCACCCTGCCGCACACAGTCGGCTGCTTCCGCACCGGCAGCGGGGCCGGTGTCGGGCGTACAGCAGCTGCTGGCGCTCGCCCAGCAAGAGGGTGCGCGGTGAGGGTTCCGATCCGTCACATCGCTGGGCACCTGGTGTGGTCGATGCAGGGCAGCGTGTGGGCCGTCTACCGCCTGCACCCCGGCCCGGACGCTCACGGCCAGCGCGAGGAGACCGTCCAGGGCACCTACGTGCCCGCCCCCGTCCGCGACGAACAACTCGCAAAGATCACCCACTTGGTGCGCTCGCTGTCCGGGGCCCCGCGCCTGTACGGCATGTGCGCCCAGGTCGACCCGGGCGAGATCGCCCTGCGCATGATCGAGGGCATCGAACCGGCCGAGCCGGCACCCGGTGCAGGCCGGCACCCGTGGGTAGAGAACGTCGAGGCCGCCCTCGACCTGCTCGACGACCAGGAGATGCACCACCGCACCCTGTGGCTGGCCGTGCCCCTGCAGACCGAGACCGGCGGACTGCAGGTGTCGACGTCCCTGGGCGCGGCGTGGGCCGAGGTCGCCCCGATGCTGGGCATACGGCCGGCGCCGGTGGCCCGGCGCGAGGTGAGCGCGTATCGCGAGCAGGCCTCACGGGTGGAGGCCGCGCTCGCCGGCGGCATCGCCTTCCGCCCGGCCCGCCCAGCGGAGATCGTGTGGATGATCCAACACACCCTGCACCGCGGCCTTGCCGAGCCGCTGCTGGCGGAAGCCGAGACCAGCGAGATGTACGGCGGGCAGCTCAGAGACGGGGTGCTGCGCTCCCCCAGCTACGCCGACCTCGGCCAGGTCCGCTTGCAGGAAGGAGGCATCGACCCGGAACTCGACGGCGTCGACGAGCTCAAGAGCGTGGGCCGGATCACCCGGTCGGGCCGCAAGGCCTGGTGGCGAGTGAACACCGGCTCGCCGCTCGGGCGGCGCTGGCTGCAAGTCGAATCCGACAACGGAGTCGGCTACCAGGCGCAGTTGGCGCTGGCCGAGTGCCCGCCCGCGGTCAGCCAGGATGCCGCCGACCTGTTCGCCCAGCTTGAGATGCTCGACTTTCCCGTCGACTACACCGTCGACCTGACGCTCGTGCCTGCGGAGAAGGCGCGCGACCAGGTGCGGCGCAAGAAGAACGAGCTCATCGACCAGGCCGACCAGTACGACGCCCGCCCGACCGGGATGCCCGCGTCCCTGAGCGAGGCCGCCCGCGACTTGGGCGAGCTGGATGCCCGTCTCTCCCGCACCAGCGTGGAGGTCGAGGTGCAGTCCGTCACGGTGCTGACGGTGTGGGGGCCGACTGGCGCCGTGTGTGACGCCCGGGCGCGTGCCCTGGTCGCGCTGCTGGGGGGCGCCGACTACCGGGCTGTGCGCCCGGCTGGCCTGCAGGAGGCCCTGTTCACTCTAGGGCTGCCCGGCACCGTGCGGCCTGGTGTGGTGCGGGAGTTCACCCAGCACCAAGTCTCCGAAGACTGGGCGCTGGGCGGGGCCTTCACTGCTGCGGAGGTCGGCGACCCCAACGGCATGTTCCTCGGCATCGATCTGGACTGCGGTACCACCCGACCCGTCATGATCAACGTGGCGGATGCGCCCAAGGTCGACGCCTCCGCCTCCATGGGCATCGTCGGGGATCTGGGCGCGGGCAAGAGCGTCCTGCAGAAGCTGATCGCTGAGGCGGTGTGGGCGCGCGGCGGGTGCGCGATCTGCATCGACCGCACCCCTGTCCGCGAGTGGGCGACCTTCGCCCGCACCGCCGCCAAGGGACGTGTACAGATCATCGACGCCGCCCAGGCCGAGGTGTCCATCGACCCGCTGCGCATGTTCGACGGGCCGGAGGGCCGCCACTACGCCCTGTCCTACCTCACCCTGCAGCTCGGCATCGGCCCGATGAGTACCAACGGCGAGGTCCTCCACCACGCTGTCGAGCAGGCCGCCCTCAGCGACGCCCCGTCCATGCACCGCGTCCTTGAGGTCCTCGAGGAGATGGCCACACGCGAGGCGGGCAAGCGGCAGGACGCTGCTGCCACCCTCGCCGGCCTCATCCGGGTCGTCGCCACCAACTCCCTGGCCCGCATGGTGTTCGACCCGACGCTGCCGCCGGTGCGGCTGGACGCCTCAAGCGCCTCCGACATGATCGTGATCACCACCACGGGTCTGAAGCTGCCCCCGAAGGCCGCATTCGCCAACCCCGAGATCCTGCACCAGCAGCCGCTGGAGGCGCTGATCGGCCGGGCGGTGCTCTACCTGATTGCCGCGATCGCCCGGCAGACGGCTTTCGAGGATCCCGAGAGGTTCACCGCGGTTGTGCTGGACGAGCTGTATTGGCTCACCTCGTCCGCCGAGGGCACCGCCCTCGTCCACGAGATCCTCCACGACGGCCGTAAGCACGGCGCCGGTCTATTGGCGGGCTCGCACGACGCCGAGGAACTCGGCCCCGACCGCGGGCTGATGGCCTACCGCGCACTCGCCCGCACCGCCGACCGTGAACGCGCACGTCGCGGCCTGGAGTTCGTCGGCCTCGACCCGAACGACGGCGAACTGTTGCGGCTGGTGACCACCGGTCTGTCCCCCGTCGGTCAGAAGGGCCGGGAGGGCGAGTTTCTGCTGACCTGCCCGCGGCAGAACACCGGCCGCATCAAGGTCTCCATCCCCCGCATCCAGCGCATCACCACGTCCATCACCACCACGCCGGGACGCCGCACGAGCGGTGTCTCCCTCTCCGTGCCGGAACCGCTTGCCGGGGAGACCGCACAGACTCGTCCGAAGGAAAGCGTCTGATGACCACTTTGTCGTGGGACCGCTCGCGGCGCGTCGCCGCCACCGTGAGCGTCTTCACCGTGATCGCCGTCGTCGTCGCCGCACTGGTGCTCGTCCTCGGGGTGGGCGTGCCGCAGGGGTGGTGGCCGCACACCGGGCAGGCGTTCGCCTCCGACACCAGCCCCGCGCACCACGATCACTGTGCCTCGATCGTGGGCCCGGCCAAGCGGTACTGCGAGCGCGGCGCCACCACCACCGCCGCCGACCAGCAGGACATGGCCGCTGCCGCGTGGCGGCTGGTGCCCGCCGGTGCGGGTGTGGCTGCCCTGGTGGTGTGGCGGCTGCGGCACACCGCTGGGCAAAGGTGGCGCTGACGTGTTCCGTCCAGATCGCGCGACCGTGCGTTCCGCCGGCTGCGTCGTGCTGCTCACTGGTGTGTTCGTCATGGTGAACAGCCAGGTCGTGTACGCGGCCGCCAGCAGTGAGACCGGTGACCTGCTCGCCCCTTTGAACATCTACTCGTCCGAGGGTGTGCCGATCGACGGGTACGACCTGAACGCTTCAGGCGGTTCCATCGTCGCCTTTAGGACGCAGGCCCTGGCCTTCGCTCTGTCCGGGCTGTTCACCCTGATCCGGCTGCTGGTCGGTCTGGCGGGGTGGGCGATCGAGGTCGCCTTTCGTTTCCCGCTGCTGAAGATCCTCACCCGCCCGGCGCAGAAGGTCGCCGACACCTACGACAACGTGGTCGTCGACGCCCTCGGGCTGAAGGGTCTGCTGCTCGCGTGGGCGTTCGTCTTCGCCGGGTTCATGATTGTGCGCGGGCGGGTCGGGCGTGGTCTGGGCGAAATTTTCCTCACCCTGCTCATCGGGGCGTTCGCCGCCTCGGCTCTCATCCGCCCCGACACCCTGCTCTCGCAGCACGGACCGCTGGGACAGTCCCAGCAGGTGGCCGCCGAGGTCGCCCAGCGATCCGTCAACTCCTACGACTGGGGCGGGAAACTCGCCAGCTACGACCCCTGCGCGGGCATGGCCGGCAACGCCGAGATCAAGTGCGAGGAACGGGAAGGCGAAGGACCGGTCTCCTCAACCGAAGTGGCCCGTCCTATCCAGGACAGCGTCACCAACGCCTTGATCGTCAAGCCGTACATGCTCCTGCAGTACGGACGCATCCTCGACCCGGCCAAGCCCGCCGACCGCAAGGCCTACGCCGTCCACCTGAAATGGATCACCGGCGGATACAAGGTAGGCAGCGCCAAGGTCACCGACAAGGGCAAGAAGGCGTGCAGCAAGATTCACGGCCCGGCCAAGCAGTACTGCGAGCGGGGCTACATCGAGGGCGTCACGAACGCTGACAGCAGTGGCGACGGGCTTCCGGCGCTGACTCCCGGCGGTGAGCTGCTGGACACCACCAACGCGCTCGTCACCGACGAAGACCGCGAATTCGACGCCTTCCTCGCGGACATGAAACGGGCCGGCGAGGTCGGCAAGTCCTGCGCCGCCTACGCCGAGAAGCCCACCTGGTGGCGGGTCGGCGGCGCTGGGCTGCTGCTGATCGCCGCACTGTTCATCTGCGGCATGCTGCTCTCCTCAGCGATCGTGCTGCTCGGCACCCAGGGAATCTGCGCGGCCGCGGCGGCCGTCGGCGGCGTCACCTTCATCGCCGGCATGCTTCCCGGGCCTGCCCGCCAGTCGGTGTGGAAGTGGCTGTCCCTGTGGGGCATCGCAGTCCTGGCCGTGGTCGGGATCTGCGCGTTCATCCCCTTCTTCGGCATCGCCATCGACGCGACCATCACCGATGGGCCGGACCTGATGGTGGAGCGGATCCTGCTCATCGACGTCCTCGCCATCGCCGGCGCGGCCGGGCACCGCCGCCTGCTGAGCGGCATCACCTCCTTCGGCCGGCGCATGGCCCTGCGTATGCGCTACGCCAAGGTCGGCGGCACCCACCTGCCCGGCGACACCTCCGAGCTCGGCGCCGCCCTCGCCATGCACTCCCCCGCCGCAACGGGCGGATACGGCAGCGGACTACGCATGTTTGCCGGCGGCGTGGGCGGCCGGTACGGAATGCTCGGCACCCGCCAACGGCTCACGGGCGCGCTCACCTCGTTGCTCGACGGCACAGGCATGCCAGCAGACACCGGCGGAATCCTCGCCGAGGCAACGGCCGAAGCCAGGCGGGGGCTGGCCCCACTGACCGCAGCCTCGGCCGTGGGCGGGCTGGGCGCACGACTCGGCGCAAAGGGCGCACACTGGCTACTCATCGGCCGCAGCCCGGACAGAGAGCAGTTGGCCAAGTGGCGCAAGCCCACCGCCGACGGCGACCCGGGCGCGGACGGGCCGTTGGACGGCGGGGACGGTGGCCCAGGCGGCATACGACCGCGTCGGCCTTCCGGCCCGCCCGACCGGTACCGCAACGAGCATGGGCAGGTCGTCGACCGCAACACGGGCCAGGTGCTGCACGACCAGAACAGCGACCGGACACTGCTGTCGACGCGGGCCCACAACCGGCTGGTCCGCTTTCGCGGATACCGCATCCTCAACCGCGGAGGCCGGGCGGCGTACGGGGCGACTGTCGGCTTGCCGGCAGGCGTCCACCGGACGCGGTCGGGTGGCTCGCGCTACTCACAGGACGCCCGCCAGCAGGTGCGGGTGTGGGGCAACACCGTCCGCGAGGACGGCCGGGTCTGGGCAGAGACCGGGCGTCAGGTGGGCCAGGTCCTGCGGGAGAACAGCGACGCCGACGGACCGGGTCCCTTCACCGGCCGCCGCCTGCCGACCGTAGCCACACCGGCCGCCACCCCCCGACCGCGGCCTGCTGCGGCCCCTCCGGCCCCCGCCCCTGTACGGCGGCGCACGCCGTCTACGGACGGTCCCACGTCAGCTCCGCCCCCGGACCCGCGCCCGCAGCGGGACGACCCTGCGCCGCGGCCTCGCCCCGATCTTGGCGGGCCGGTTCTTCCCGGGGTGGGGAGAGCACGCAGCCGGGCGCGCGAGGAGGCACAGGAGCGGATGCAGGAACTCATGCGGCGGACCGCCCCCGAGGCCGAACGCGTGCGCCAGGAGCGGGCCCAGCGGCGGAACGAGAACGGTGAAGACGAATGACCCGGCCTGGACGCCGCATCCGGCGGTGGGGCTGCCTGGTGGCGTTGCTGATGTTCGCCGCCGTGTGCTGTGCCGCACCGGTCGGAAGCGCGATCAGCGCGTACGTCGCGCTGAAGACAGGGGCCCAGGACGACGGCGGGATCGCCGACGGCGGCAGCGCCGCGGACATCCCTCCCCGGATGCTGACCGCCTACAAGAAGGCCGTCCAGCAGGTCGGGGCCTACGCGCCCAAGTGCCAGGGCATGCGCTGGCCGATCCTGGCCGGGATCGCCAAGGTCGAGTCGAACCACGCAATCAGCCGCAACGTCGCCGCCAGTGGCGACATCCGTCCGAAGATCTACGGGGTCCTCCTCAACGGCTCCGGCACCGGCGGGAACACCACAGTCTTCCCTGACACCGACAACGGGCGCTGGGACGGCACCGCGACCGGGGAGCGTGCGGTCGGGCCGTTTCAGTTCCTGCCCTCCACCTGGGAGTCGATCGGTGAGGACGGCAACGGGGACAAGACTGCAGATCCCCACAACGCCGACGACGCCGCCCTCAG
This sequence comes from Streptomyces zaehneri, assembly GCF_032248645.1. Classification (NCBI taxonomy): domain Bacteria; kingdom Bacillati; phylum Actinomycetota; class Actinomycetes; order Kitasatosporales; family Streptomycetaceae; genus Streptomyces; species Streptomyces zaehneri. The sequence continues at coordinate 150,998 of NZ_JASTTJ010000019.1, read as the reverse complement.
CGCCGCCGTATACCTGTGCGGCAATGGGCGTGACCTGGCCAAGCGCGGCCAGCTCCGGGCCGCGATCCTGCAGTACAACCACTCGGACGCATACGTGACCAACGTGCTCGGGTGGATCGACCAGTACACGGCGGCCGCCACGGACCCGGACCTGAAGAACGTCACGGGCAAGGTCCGCACCGTCATCGGGGCCGCGCTCTCCCAGCGCGGTGTCCCGTACTCCTGGGGCGGCGGCAACGAGAGCGGCAAGTCGTACGGCATCTGCTGCTCACCGAGCGGCAAGAGCGGCGCGGCGATCAAGGGTTTCGACTGCTCCGGGCTGACCCAGTACGCCTACGCGAGGGCCGGGATCAGCCTGCCGCGCGTCGCGGCCTCCCAGGCCGGTGCCGGCAAGCGGATCCCGGCCAGCCTCGGCACACTCGCGCTCAAGCCCGGTGACCTGGTTTTCTTCGCCACTGCGCCCGGCCGCGATTCCACCATCTACCACGTCGGGATCTACCTGGGCAGCGGACAGATGATCAACGCCCCCCGCCCGGGCGCCGTGGTGCGCCTGGACGCCGTCAACACGATGTCCGGCTACGCGGGGGGAGCACGGCTGCTGTGACCACCACCCCGCGCTCACCGCGTCTGCTGATGCTGAGCACCGTCATGCTCGCCGTCGCCGGCATCACCTTGCTGGGCGTGCCGAACGGCCAGGAGCCCCCTGCCGTGGCAACGGCCTCGCACGCGACTACGGACCCGTCGTCTGCGGCCGCTGTGCCTCCTGCCAGCAAGCCGGCCACCAGCACGGCTCCCTCCATGACGCACACCGCATCGACACCACCGGTCCTCGAGTCCGCTCTGCCGCCGCACGGCGAGGGCGTCGCCGGCGACCGGGCTGTCCAGCAGAACCTGGAAGACGCCTGGCCCGCTGACCTTCCCGCCGATGACGAGCGGGAGTTGCTCACCGCCGGCCGCGCGCTCCTGCGCGCAGACGCCACCGGAGTCGGCCGCGCGAAGTGGCCCACTGCCTTTCCCGACTCGGGCCAGGCGGTGGCCCCGGCGTTCGCCACCGCCCGTTTCCGCATCCAAGCCGCGATCGCCCGCCGCGACGGCAGCCCGGACAAGGCAGTGGTCCATCTGGTGTGGGCCGGCATGGACCGCGGCGGCACCTTCACCGACCTCCGCATCACCGACTGGTTCTTCACCCGCACGAGCAAGAAGGGAACAGCGACGTGGACTCCGCAGCCCCGTACCTGACAGGCCGGGCCAACGAGACAGCTGCCGGTCAGGCAGTCGGGCTGCTCAGCGCCCTCATCGACGCCGTCGGCTGGATCTACGACCACTGGTATCTGCTCGCCTTGGCTATCGCCGTGTGCTGGAGCGTGGGCGGGACGCTCGTGCGTCGGCTCGCGGCGCGGGCATCGGCTGAGCGGATGGCCTTGGAGCTCGTCCCGAACCGGCATTTCGACCCGAGCCTGGAGGAAATTTTCCGGCGCGGTGTCCAGCTGGCCCGGGCATCCACGGCCATGCCCTGGTGGGCGCCGCGCCGGGCGAAGACCGTGCAGATCCGACTGCGCGCGGACGGCAGTGCACCGCTGCGCTACCGCGTCGAGGGCCCGGCGGGCGGTGAACGGCTGCTTTCGATCACTCCGTTCGGACCGGACATCACCGTCAAGCGGACCCGGCCGATCGTCGACAAGCCACGGACGCACACCGTGCGGGCCGAGTTCATCCTGCGCGGCAAGCTCATCGCTCCGCTGCGGGAGGTGCCGCTCAACCCCGACCCGCTCCAGCCACTCGTCGATGCTGTGTCCGACCTTCGGGCGGAGCTCGGCGATCTCGCCGAGATACGGCTCGACATCCAGCGCGCTCCGAAGTGGGCCCTGAGGGCGCGCCGCCTGCAGCTGATGAGCGCCGCGCGCCGGTCCGAGCGCCGGGAGGCACAGCGGGCCGCGCGCTGGCTGCGGCAGGACGCCAGCGGCATCGAGGACTCCTGGGCCGGGCAGTTGCAGCAACTCCTCGGTGACAAACCCGGCTCAGGTTCCGGGCGGCGGCTGGTGATGCCGCCGGTGCCCCGCAGAGTGGATCCGGCCGAGGCGCTGGGCAAGCTCGCCGACGATGACCACCTGGTGAGGGTCCAACTGCTCGTGATGTGCGCCTCGAACACAGAGGGTCGCGCGCAGGCAAGGCTCGCCCAGCTCCAGGCCGCGTTCGATGTGTTCGGCGGCCGCTCCCGGTGGGCCATGCGCGGCTGGAGGCTGGGACCGTGGCGGGTCGGTGCGGACCATTGGCCCACCAGGGGTGGTTTCGAGCGCCGCTGGAATCTGGGGCACTGCCAGCCTCCGCGAGCGAACTGGGTCCGTCTGGAGGAGTTGTGCGGCCTGCTCAAGCCGCCGACCGTCAACTGCCGCCTGCCGGTACTCGCCGGGGACCTGCCGACCTTCGCCTTCGGCAAGCCCGAGTTGCTGCTACAGGGCATCTACCGGGGGCCGGACGGCCGGGAACGGTTGGTCGCGACATACGCAGAGGAGACTTTGTTCGAGGTCGGGGTGGGCAAGGCGGGTGGTGGCAAGACCGAGCGGGCCCTGGCGCAGGCGATCGGCTGGGCGCACGCGGGCGGAGGGCTGGTCTTCGTCGACCCTCACCGTGACTCGTGGCCGCGGGCCACCACGTTCCTCGCTCACGGTCACCTGATGCCGCGGATCGCACTGGTCGACCTCAACGGTCTCGGCCCCAACCCGCGCGTGAGTTCGTGGAATCCGCTCGGCATGCACCACGGACAGACGGCGTACGAGGTCGTCGAGGCAATCGCCGACGCCTATGCCTCCGCTCTGGGCTGGGACGACGCGACCGCTCCACGCGCGCTCACCATCCTCACCTCCGCGCTCGCTGTCCTGGTCGCGGTGAATGAGGCGGCCTGCCAGGCCAGCCGGCCGGAGGACCAGGCCACGATCTTCCATGTACGGGCCCTGCTTACCGACGCGGGGTTCCGCACGGCCGCGCTCGCCGCGGTGGCGGGCCGGCTGAATGAGGAGACCCGCTCGTGGTGGAACGTGGTGTTTCCGGCCCTGCCGCCCGACGCGTTCGCCGTGGTCCTCAACCCGATCGCCCGTCTCGCCGCCAACCCGGTCACCCGCGCCTTCCTCGGCCAGCCGGCCGGCGTCTACAACATCCGGGCGGCGATGGACTCGAAGATGATCGTGTGGGTATGCCCGGGCGGCAACGGGCCCACCGACCGGTTGCTGACCGCGCTGCTCGCCCGCGATCTGTTGCGGGCCGCGCGCTCCAGGCGTGACATGCCCGAGGAGAAGCGGGTGCCGTTCCGCCCGTATTTCGACGAGCTGATCACCCTGACCGGCGCGGCCCCGGAGACCATCGCCGCGATGTTCGAGGATCTCCGCAAGTACCGGTGCCACGTCCACGGCATGACCCAGCTGCTCTCCCGCCTGCCCACCCCGGTGCGGCTGTCCTTGGTGCAGAACGCGTCCACGCTGGCCACGACCGCCGGGTCGAAGTCCGCGATCGCGCCGGTCACCGCCGAGTGGGGCGACATCCCGAGCCCGGACCGTGTCGCCACCATGGAGCGCTTCGAGCACTACGTCTCCCTGAACGTGCGCGGCCGCCGCGTCGGGCCTGTCCAATTGCGCGGCCCTCATCTCGACGATGTCTTCGCCGCCCAGGCTCGACCGAATCAAGTCCCCGCGCTAGAGCGGGCCGCGCAGGCGAACGCCCAGGCGCTCCCTCTGGACCAGCTCACCGACCGCGCCGCGAAGCAGCTCGGCCGGGTCGCCGCCTTCCTCGCCGCGTGCGCTCCTGCCAGCGCCGCCGCTGTCCCCCTGTCAAAAGAGGAAAACGAATGGCACTGAGCACCGCAGCCGAAGGACCGGAAGCCGGCGGGTTCACTCCCCGCCCTGCCGATCCCATAAGCCTTGCGATTTACTCAAGCGAACATATAGTTTACACCTGCATAGCCCGGCTGCAACGAGAAACGCTCGACGAAACAAGGATGTTGGGCGACCCTGCGCGCTTCGGGGACGCCTACGCCATCCAGGGGATCGGTGACTTCGATCTCCCGGACCTGAACACAGTGCGCTCCCGCTTCCCCGACCGGCGCGTCACCCTCGACGGTGACGTGATCACTGTGTGGCCTCAGGTCGACAGCAGCAGGGAGCCTGGGGAACCCCCTTCGCCGAGGCCGACCGCAGCTAGAACCGGCGGAGCGAGATCCCGTTCTCACGCACAGCGGATTCACAAGGTGCGCTCGAAGCTGCGAACACGCCTCAAGACGCACGGGAGGAACGAGAGAAGACACAGACCTGCAAATCGACTTTCAGTTCCGAAAGCGACCAGATACGTCCCGAGTTGTACGAGTGAACTCGACTATCGAGCTGGGAAGTTGACTGGCATATGCGTAATCTTGCCGCTACGCAAACGGATCACCGCAGATGGACCAGGCCGCTGCCCCTGACTGCCGCCCGTCGGCGGCCCAGGAAGCGGTCATGTCACACCGCGCCGTACGGGGAGGCATCGTGAAACGTCGCGCACACAATCCTCAGTCCACTGTTCACTTACGAAGGGTCGGCGCCGCCACCATCGCGCTGGGCACTGCACTCGCTCTAACCGCGTGCGGCTCATCCGATGGGAAGGACGAGGCGCAGGACGAGACCCCAAGCGTCACACAGTCCCCCCCACCGTCTGCCACCGCCGACGCTGAGGACACGGCGAAGAAGGAAGCGATCGCCGCATATAGGGCCTACTGGCGGGAGATGGAGAGGCTATACGCCGACCGCACCGGCAAGAGCGCGCATCTCGATCAGTACGCCTCAGCCGCCGCTTTGAAGAACGCCGAAACAGACGCTAAGCGCGCCCATGACCTCGGCAGCATCTACACCGGCAGCATCGCCCTCACCGACCAGACAGTCACCAAGGTCATCCCAACGGGCAGGGTCCCCAACGCGACCATCTCCAGCTGCCTTGACATCTCCAACTGGCGGACCGTCGATGCCGAAACGAAGAAGCCGGTGCCTCTCCCGTCGAACCGGCTGACCAAGTACCTGATCGTCAGCACAGTCGAGAAGTTTGCGGAAGGTTGGCGTGTCACCAGCGATGAGCCCCAGGGGAAGCCATGCTGACACGCCGCATCGCCATCACCGCAGCATCCGTCCTGGCCGCGCTCTCCATCCCCGTCACCAGCTACGCGGAAGATGACCCCAAAGGCAGCGGCGGCATCCACTGCGGCCTGTTCAACTGCGAGGTCAACGTGGACGCCCCCGGGCAGGCCGGAGGCCAAGCAGGCGGCAGCGACAACACAGGGGGAACCGGCGGAGGCGGCGCATCCGACCCCACCAACAAGAAGGTCTGCAAATACAAACTCGCCGACCCGCAACCACGCGCCGGCAGCTTGGATTGGGAAGGCCACGAACCGGGCGACGGTGCAGTCTACGAACAGACATGCGGTTGGGTTGACTTCACGAACACCATCACCCGGCTGGTGTGGATGGCTGAACCGCCCGCCCAAGAGTCGGTCGATCCGGCTGTCTTGGCGCAGCGGGCAGTCGACTCGATGACGCTGCTTGGCCCGGACATCGCCAGCCCGCGCGCGGCCGGCAAGTACACCGTCGGTGTCCCGATGTGGTTGTGGGTCAACCAGAGCGCCACAACCTACGGACCGAACACCGCGTCGGCCACAGCAGGCGGGATCACCGTCAGCGCGACCGCCCAGGTGTCGAAGATCGTCTGGACGATGGGCGACGGCGACTCCGTGGCCTGCACCGGCCCCGGGACCCCCTACACATCGTCCGAGGGCATGGCCCAGTCACCGACCTGCGGACACGTGTACGCCAAGACCTCGGCCGGTGCCAGTAACAGCAAGTTCCCAGTGACCGCGACCTCAACATGGACGATCGACTGGCAAGGCGGCGGACAAGCCGGCCAGCTAACCGAGGTCCGGCAGACGAACGTGCAGGTGGCGGTCGGCGAAATCCAGGTCGTCAGGTAAAGCCGCCGGAAGGACAAAACCGTGAGCAAGACCCAATTAGACACAGCTCCGAACGGCGTCCCCCAGCAGGGACGTACAGCCAGGCCCGTGGCACCGCCCCGAGTGTCGGCCCGAAGGCGACGACCAGGTGTCATCGCCCTGTCGCTGGCGCTGATCGCCGCTGGAGGCGCCGGGGTTTCGGTCCTCCTGCTCCAGGTCGGCAACCGCACCGGCGTGGTGACCGTGGTCCGCGATGTCCAGGTCGGCCAGATTCTCACTGAGAACGACCTGGGCAAGGCGTCCATCGCCCTGGACCCAGCCGTCAAGGCGGTGCGCTCCGACGACCTGAAGTCGGTGGTCGGCAAGCGGGCCGCTGTGGAACTCAAGCCCGGCTCTCTCCTCGCCCCATCGCAGGTGACGAAGGATTCGCTGGTGAAGGCTGGCGAGCAATTGGTGCCGATCGGCCTCGAGCCCAAGCAGATCCCCGCCACGGCGCTGGTGCCGGGCCAGAGGGTCCAACTGGTGCATGTCCCGGCCCAGGGGACGGCGGACACCGGCGAGACGTCCGATGCCGCGCCGCAGACCATCGACGGCCGGGTCGTGAAGGCTTCCGGCGCCGCCCCCGGCACCGGGATTGTGGTGGTCGACGTCGCCACATCTGCCGCGGACGGGCCCAAGGCTGCCGCATGGGTAGCTACCGGGGCGCTGCGCCTGGTACTCGCCGCCCCGGACGGTAGCTGATGGCCGTCATCGCGCTGGCCGGATGCAGTGGTGCGCCTGGCGTGACCACCACCGCGTTGGCGTTGCTGTTGTCCTGGCCTCTGGCACCGGGCCGGCGGATGATCCTTGCCGAGTGTGACCCGGATGGCAGTGCTGTGTTGCACGGGCTGCTGCAGGGCACGCTCGGGGACCGCTACGGGCTGCGGAACCTCTCCGTCGCCGCCCGGCAGGGCGACCTCGGCGACGCGTTCTGGCGCCAGCTGATCGATCTGGGCAGCGAGGACGGCACGAAGGACACGCCCCACGACCGGTTGCTGCTGCCTGGCATCACTGATCCCGCGCAGGCGGCGAGTCTGGGCTCGGTGTGGAAGGCCCTGGGAGTCATCTTCCGCGGCATCGCGGCCGATCACGGTCACGACGTTCTGATCGACCTCGGCCGCCGAGGGGCCTTCGGACCGTCCGGTGTCCTGGCCGAGCAGGCCGACGCCGTGTTCGTCGTCGTGCGCAACACCCTGCGCTGTCTCCAAGCAGCAGAGGGGCGGGTGCGCGCGCTGGAGGAACGGGTCGGTGACGTCAGCGTGCTGATGATCAACGAGGGTCCGTATCCCGCGGGCGAGGTGCAGCGCGTGCTCCAGGTGCCGGTGGTCGCGACCCTGCCGTATGCACCCAAGGACGCCAAGGTGCTGTCCGACGGCGCGGAGCAGCCGCGTCACTTCACCAAGTCACCGCTGATGAAGGCCGCCCGTACGGGCAGCGCGCTGGTGGTTCAGCGGGCTGCGCTGCGGCGGGCCCGCCTCGATCCGGCCGGCGTGCGCGCCGGGGACGGCGAGGCGACCCGTGCGTGGTAAGCCCCTGCACACCGATCCCACCGTGGCTCCGCCGCCTGGCCGGCCCCAACAGGCGTGGAAGCACCAGGTAGACGTCGCCCCTGCTGGCGCTGCCTCGAGTACGCATCTGCTCGGTGCCACGGCACCTCAGGTCACGGTCGATTACAAGGTCGCTCGGCATATCGCGGCGCAGGTCGCCAAGCAGCGCGAGGAGCTGCTGAAGACGACACCGGACATGGACCGGGCGAGCGAGGAGCAGCGCTGCCTGGACTGGATCAATGAGGCAGTCGCCTTGTGGTCGGATGCCCAGGCGATGGCGCCTCAGGAAGACGAGGCTCTGCGGCGTGCCGTCTACGACCTGCTCTTCCGTGCTGGCCGGCTCCAGCCGTACCTGGACGACGACCGGGTCGAGGACATCATCATCCAGGGCCCGGGCGAGGTGTGGCTCGACTACGGCGACGGCGAGCGCCGCCGGGTGGGCCCGATCGCGGACTCCGAGGATGAACTGCTGGAGCTGCTGCGGGAGTTGGCCCGCGGATCCGGGCACAACGAGCGCACCATCTCCACCGCAAACCCCACCCTCGCTCTGTCCCTGCAGGACGGCTCCCGTCTCCAGGCCATCACCGGACTCGGCCCGATGACCTATGCCGTCATCCGCCGGCACCGGGTCTCCCACGCCGACCTGGACGACCTCGTACGGCTGGGCACCATCGACCCGATCCTGCGGGAGTTCCTCGGCGCGTGCGTGCGCGCGGAGAAGAACATCATGATCGCGGGGAAGCAGAAGGCCGGGAAGACCACTCTCCTGCGGGCGATGCTCAAGGAGTTCGACCCCGAGACACGCTTTGCCACCATCCAGACCGAGGACGAGCTGTTCGCCCACGCCAACGGCTACCACAAGCAGGTCGTCTCCCTGGTCGGGCGCGAGTCCAACGGGGAGAAGGACGTCACCGGCCGCAGCGCCGGCGAGGTCACGCTGCTGGACTTGATGCACCCGGCGCTGCGGATGTCGCTGGAGCGGATCGTGGTCGGCGAGGTCCGCGGCCCCGAGGTCGTGGCCATGATGCAGGCGCTGACGAACGGCTCGGGCGGCAACCTGTGCACGATCCACGCGCGTCGCCCGGACATCATCTTCGACCGGATCGCCGAGCTGTACGCACTCGCTCAGGGCAATCTGTCCGAAGCGCTGGCCTACCGGCAGACCGCCAACGGCCTGGACTTCATCGTCTACGTCGACATGACGGACGAGACGCAGATCGGCGGCCGCCGCCACCGCTACGTCTCCCACGTGCTGGAGCTGACCGGGATCGGCGAGAACGGCCGGCCCGCCACGAACACGGTCTTCTCCCCCGGAAGGGAGTGGGGGGACCTGCGGGCCGTTCCCCGGATGGACCCGGGCTGCGTCGACGACCTGCGCCGCGTCGGCTTCGACTCCTCCCTGCTCCAGCAGTCCTACGGGGCCTGGCAGGCACCGCTGCCCTTGCTGGTGGAGGCGCGCCGATGACGTTGTTGTGGGGGCTGCTCAGTGGCATGGCCGTCATCGGCGGAGTGATCGGCCTTGTGGCGGGTGTCGTGGGCACCACGGCGCCACGCCGGGCCCCGCTGCACCTGCGCTGGAAGGCCGCCCTGCGCAGCGGGAGGAACCAGAGCGAAGACACCTGGATGCGGCGGCGGACGCTCATGGTCGCGGCCGTCATGGTCTTCGTGACCGTATGGCTGGTCTCGGGGAACTTCGTCGGCGGCGCGCTGCTCGGCGCCGGCGTCATCGGCGTGCCCTGGCTGATCACCCCGGCGCAGATGGCCAAGGACCGCATCGGCCAGCTGGAGGCCTTGAGCGAGTGGACCCAGCGCCTGGCCGGCCTGCTGCGCCTCGGCATGGGCCTGGAGCAGGCGATGATGACCAGCCGCAAGGGCGCACCGGACGAACTCGCCCCGCAGATCGTCACCCTGTCCGACCGGCTGCGCCTGGGGTGGCGGCCGGAAGGAGCGCTCCGCGCGTTCGCCGACGAGCTGAACGATGTGACGGCAGACAAGGTGGTCGCCTCGCTCATCCTGTCGGTCAACGACCGCGGCCCGGGGCTGGCCCAGGCACTGGAGGACCTGGCGGGCACGGTCCGCGACGAGGTCGCGAAGAAGCGTGCCATCGAGGCGGACCGGGCGAAACCGCGGACCACGGTGCGGTGGATGACCATCATCACCGTGGGCGTCGTGGTGGCGGGGTTCTTCGTGCCCGGCTACACCAAGCCGTACTCCACGCTGCTGGGACAGCTGGTGCTGGCCTTCCTGACGGCCGGGTTCATCGGGGTGCTCGCCCTGATGCGGCAGCTGGGCAACTTCCGCCGCATCCCGCGCTTTTTGGTCACCGACCCGTCCAGCACCGTCCGCCTGCCCGCACCCGCAACGGAGCCGGACGCCCCGGTCGCCGGCCGCGAGCCGGAAGGAGTCGCGTCGTGAATCTGCTTCCCGTCGTTCTCACCGGCGGCACGGTCGGTGCCGGTCTGTCCTTGCTGGTGCGGGAACTGCTGCGCCCTCAGCCCGCATTGGGGCCGGCCCTCGCGCGCAGCGCACCGGCCACTTTGACGATGCCCGAGCCGGAGCTGGACCGCGAGGAGGTGTGGGGCCGGTGGCTGCTGGCTCGCCTCGAGCGGCTGCCGGGAGTTCGCGTCCCCACGACGAACCTGGCCCTGCTCGGTCAGGGGCCGGGCCAGTTCATGCTCAAGAAGACCGCGCTCGCCGCGCTCGGGCTGCTCTGCCCGGTGATCGCGACGATTCCGTGGATCATCGCGGGCGTCTCCCTGCCGTTCTATGTGCCTGCCGGTGTCGGAATGGTCATCGCGGGGCTGCTGTTCATCACGCCGGATCTCGCGGTGCGGGACCAGGCCAAGCGGGCGCGGGAGGAGTTCGCGCACGCCCTGTCCGCCTACCTGGACCTGGTGGCGCTCAAGCGGGCAGCCGACGCCGGCCCCGCCGAAGCGTTGGAGAAGGCTGCCGAGGTCGGCGAGGGCTGGCCCTTCCTGTATCTGCAGGGCGCCCTGCGCCGCGCCCGTTTGGAGAAGATCCCGCCGTATCAGGCACTCACAGAGTTGTCCGCCCAGTACGACCTGCCCGTCCTCGACGACGTCGCCGACATCATGCGCGGCAGCGCCACCGACGGCGCTGCCGTCTACAAGGCGCTGCGGGCCCGCACTGCCGCCCTCAACGCCGAACTGCTGGCCGATCAGGCTGCGGAGGCGAACGCCGCCAGCGAGAAGATGACCGCTCCGGGAGCCCTGCTCGCGGTCCTGGTCATGCTGCTGATGGCGTTCCCCGCGGTCATCCGCATGCTCACTGTCTAGACCCCCTCGAACTGCTGGACCGCTGAAGGAGCAAGGAGCACCGATCATGAAGGACACCGCAGCCCGCACCTACCGTGCGGTGCACTGGCTGACCACACGCCTGCAGGAGAGCCTGGAGGAGGCCAAGGAGCGACCGGACCGCGGCGACATCAGCACGACGACCGTCATCATCTGGGTCGCTGCCGTCACCGGTGCCGTACTGATCGCCGGGACCATCGCCCTCGTGATCACCAAGTACAACGGCAAGCTCAGCGGGCTGTGACCCGTGATGATTCGTCCCGATCGGCTGACGGACTGGTGGCGGGGGCGAAGATGGCGCGACGACCGCGGCGACACCAGCATTCAGATGGCGATCATCTTCCCGTTCGTGCTGCTCGCCACGGTCGCAGTCATCCAGGCCTCCATGTGGTACTACGCCCGGCAGATCGCCCTGACCGCCGCCCGGGAAGGAGCCACTGCGGCCCGCTCCTACCAGTCGAGCCCGGCCGACGGTGCCGCCCAGGCACGCAGCGTGCTGGAGCGCACCGCGGGAGACAGCCTCGGCGACTACAGCGTTTCCGCCAGCAGCAATGGTCAGCGTGTACGGGTACAGGTGTCGGGAACAGCCATGTCCATGATCCCGGGGGTTTCCGGCCTGCAGGTCACCCAGTCCGCGTCCGGGGCCGTGGAACGGTGGACGGTCCCGGGAGGGTGAACGAGGTGCGATACACGCCCCGCTGGGTTCGCATGCTCCGCAGCGATGAGGGCAGTGCTGCGATCGAGGCGGCCATCATCCTCCCTTCGCTGATCATGTTCCTGTGTCTGGCGATCGCCGGCGGCCGGATCGTCACGTCCGGCGCGAAGATCGACTCTGCGGCGGAGGACGCGGCCCGGGAAGCGTCCATTCACCGCACGGCAGCTGCCGCGCAGGGCGCCGCGCAGTCGGCGGCCGCTGAATCCCTCAACGACCAGGGCATCGAATGCGCGTCGACCAGCGTCAGCATCAACACGGGCGGCCTCAGTGTGCCGGTGGGCCAGGTGGGGACGGTCACCGTGACCGTGACCTGCACGGTCAATCTGTCGGACCTCCTTCTGCCGGGCGTGCCGGGTGCAAGGACGCTCACCTCGACGGCTACCTCGGTAGTGGATCAGTACAGGCAGCGGGGTGACTGATGACCTTCCGACAGATGTGCCTGCGCCAAGGACGGCTGGACGACCGGGGAGGCGTCACCGTGTTCGTCGCGGTGTGTGTCGTGGCGCTGATCGGCATCATCGGCGTCGCCGTCGACGGCGGCAGCAAAATGCGCGCAGTGGAACGAGCCGACTACATCGCCGGCGAGGCCGCCCGGGCGGGCGGCCAGGCCATCCATCCCGCCGAGGCCATCAACGGCGACCCGATCGTCGTGGATCCGCAGAACGCCCAGGCCGCAGCCCAGGCGTACCTGCGCTCGGCCGGCGCCACCGGCACGGTCAGCGTGTCCGGCGACGGCAAGACCCTCCACGTCCGTGTCACCGGCACGTACGACACGAAGTTCTTGTCGGTGGTCGGGATCGGCTCGTTGTCGGTGTCCGGCCAGGGCAAGGCCACCCTCCTGCATGGCGTCACCGCTCCCGAAGGAAACTGATGCGCACCCCCCACTCCCCCGCCGCGACAGTGGGCCGAACCCTGGCCCGTGTCGTCAAGGCCGTGCTGAGCCTGTTCGTCCTGGCCGCCGCGGTCGCGGGGCTGCCGTTGCTGCTGGTCTGGGTCACTCCGGTCATCTGGGCTTCCACCCACGACGACCTCACGCACCTGCTGGACCGGCAGGACACGGGCGCGGCGTTTTTGCTGCTGCTCGTCGCGGTGGGCTGGATCGGGTGGGCGCAGTTCAGTTTCTGTGCGGTACGCGAGCTGATTGCGCAGGTACGGGGCCGAAGCTGGTACGCCCCCCGAGGGATGGGTGCCTCACAGCGCGTCGCGGCCCTGCTGGTCGGCAGCATCCTGGTGCTGCTGCCGACCAGTTCGGCCCTGGCCTCCGATGCCCAGGCCGCACCAGCGACGACGGCGCCCACTGTTCCGGGCCAAGCTCAAGCCTCGCGGGGCGCTGACGGCGATCAGGCCGCGCCGTCGTCCATCGCGAGCACGCCGGCGTCGCGCACGTCGTACACGGTGCGCGAGACACGGCCGGCGGAGAGCCTGTGGGGCATCGCCGAGAGGGAGCTGGGCGACGGCGAGAGGTGGCGGGAAATTGCGAGCCTGAATGAGGGCCGCATCATGTCCGACGGCGAGACCTTCCGCGCGAACAGCTTCCTGCAACCCGGCTGGCAGCTTCAGATGCCCGATACCACGGCTCCGGCAGGAGGCGTCCGTACGCAGCTGGGGGACAGCCCCACGGCTTCTGCCGGGAAGAGCGCACACACCGTCACGGCCCACTCGGGCGACTACCTGTCGAAGATCGCAGAGGAGGAACTCGGCGACGGCGACATGTGGCCCGAGCTGTTCAAGGCCAGCGAGGGCAAGCCGCAGCCGCACGACCTGCCTGAGATCACGGATCCGGATGTGATCTACGCAGGGCAGCAGATCACGGTGCCCGGCGCTCAGCCTGCCCAGCAGGCACCGCCGCGAGACACCGGTAACAGCGATGAGACGGGCAGTCAGGAGAGCACTCCCCCGGCTACCCAGGCGCCAGACGGCGAGCAGAAGCCGGGCGATGACACGGGCGAAGGGCAGGCGCCCGCTCCGGGCCAGCCCACGGCGCCCGCGCCGAAGTCGTCGGCTCCCAGTACACCGAGCAGCCATCCCGCCGAGCAGCCCGGCCAGGAGCACTCTCCTTCCACAGCTGCTTCAGCAACACCGCAGCCCACCACCAGCGCCTCCCCCTCTGCCGCCCCGCCGTCAGCGTCGGATGGGCAGTCCGGTGGGCAGTCCGGTGCCCGGGTCTCCCCCGCCGCCACGGCGTCCCAGACTCCGGCTGCGGCTCCGGCCGACGGTCCGTTGGTACTGCGCACTGTGCTGGGCGCCGGTGCGCTGCTGGCCGCAGCCATCACCGGCGCTCTCGCCCTACGGCGGGCGCTGCAGCGTCGCCGCCGCAAGCCGGGCGAGAAGATCGCCATGGCGTCAGAGACGTCCCCGGCCGAGGCGAAGCTGGCGGCGGCCGCCGAACCCGGCGGCGCCGCCCGCCTGGACACGGTGCTGAGGACCATGGCCCACCAGGCGGCCCAGCAGGAGGACGCTGCAGTCCCGCCACCGCTGCGGGCTGCTCGGATCGACACCCGCACGGTAGAGGTGCTGCCCGAGGACCTGGTCCAGGAGCCGCAGGCGCCGTTCGTCTCCGGGAAGGGCGGTTGGTGGGTCCTGGACTCCGATGCCGTCGTCCTGGACGAGGAGGCCGCCCGCGAGGTGCCGGCGCCGTATCCGGGGCTCGTCACGATCGGCAGTACCGCAGCGGGGGACCTTCTGCTGCTCAACCTCGCCCGGGTGCCGGCCGTTCTGCTGGACGGCAATCCGGTGCACATCACCGAGGTGTGCACCTCGCTCGCCCTGGAGCTCGGGGTGAGCCCGTGGGCGAGCGAAGTCGAGATCGTGACGGTGGGGTTCGGCGAGGACCTGCCGCAGCTACTGCCCACCGCGCGGATCGCCCACATGCGGCAGGCGACGCATGCGCTGCGCGACCTCAGCGAACGCCTGCTTGAGGCCCACCAGATGCCCGAGACCAGTCACCAGCCCTACGTGCTGCTATGCGCATCGCCTCTGGACCCGGACACAGCGTGGGAGTTCGCCGACGCCATCGACAAGGCCGGGACAGTTCCCGTCACCCTCATCGCCCCAGCCAGCACGGCTGCTGCGCACTTCCCCGAGGCGGAGATCCTCAACGCCTCACTCAGCACACCGCAGCAACTCGACTCTGTGGGCGCCGAGATCACGGTTCAGCGCCTCGAGCACGCCTCCTACCTCCAGATCACCACCGCGTTGAAAGTGTCCGCGCAGCCGGCGCACCCGGCTGAGGGCCCGTGGCAGGACGTCCCGGAAGAGCCCGACAGCGTGCACCAGCCCGAGCACCCCCATCCCCACGAGCCGACCGCACCCGCGACCCACGCGGGCACGAGGTCCTCGGTGACGTCGGCAGCAGACGTGAGCAGCGACGTCTTCCCGGCCCTGTTCACCGCCACCACCGACCCGACCGGACTTCGTCTCCTGCCTACCGCCGCACCGGCACCTCAGGCCAAGGAGAACCCCGCGCCGGTGACCGAGACTCCGGTAGCCCCGGCCGCAGAGGGTCCAGAGCCCAAGGAGACTGACGCCGAGCACGCCGCTGAGGAGGCCTCGGCGCCGGAGGGGGAAGCGGGCGCCGTTGAGGGGGCGGCTCATGACCTGCACGCGCCGGAGATCCGGGTTCTGGGCCCGGTCGAGGTGACGGGAGTGGACAGCACCGGCCACGGCCCACGGATGGCACAGCTCGCTGCGCTCCTGTTCTTCCGGCCCAGGCGGAGCGCGGAAGTTGTGTGCTCCGACATGGATCCCGTCAGCCCGTGGGGACTGAGCACCCTCAACGCCCGGATGCAGGGCCTGCGCCGCTCCCTGGGCAACGATCCCGCCGGCAACCCCTACGTGCCGCGCCGCAAGTCCGGCGAGGACCCCTACCGACTCGCCCCCGGCGTGCGGTCCGACTGGACCCGCTTCCTACAGCTCGTCGAACGCGCCCTGCCGCTGGGCCCGGCCGGCCTGACCGATCTGGAGAAGGCGCTCATCCTGGTCCGCGGCAGGCCGTTCGGGGGCACACCGCTGCCCTGGGCCGAGCCCTATCAGCAGGAGATGATCACGCGGATCATCGACGTGGCGCACACCGTGGCCACCTACCGCACCCCCGCGGGACCACACCACGATCTCAGCGCAGCCCGTCAGGCCGTCGCAACCGGCCTCGACGTCGACGACACAGCAGAGCTGTTGTATCGGGACTGGCTCAGAATCGAGTATGCGGCCGGGAACCGGCAGGGGCTGCACACCGCCATCACCCGCGTCCAGCTGGTCAACCGGGCGTTGGACTGCTCTCTGGAGATGGAGACCGAGCAGCTCATCAACGAGCTCCTCAACGGCTCGGGCTCGCCAGCGCGCAAGGTTCTGTAGCGGTGGATACGCAGATGCGCAGCGCGCCGCTATCAGCTGGGGGCGACGTCGCGTGCTGCGTACGCAAGCAGTTCGCTGATGGAGGCCTCGTTGGAGCGGGAGGTCGCGCCACTGCGCCAGCGTCTCCCGAACGGTCTGCGCAACTGCGGTCGCGTGCTGGACCAGGTCGTCGTTGATGGCGCTCTTTGATTGAAAGCAGCCACCCCCTGCTCTGGGTAAACCCAAACCTGCTCAGTGGCTCTCCCCACCCATCAGGCACCTGACCTGCGGACGTGCACCACGAGGAAGGGGCCGCCTGTATTGGCCCCCGCCGCGACGTCTTCGTCTGGCCGCGGCGAGGAACGAGCGGAAGTGGTCCATCTCAGCCGTCGCGTCGTGTTCGTCCCTGGGCGGGCTCTGTCTGACCGTGCTGATCGGCTGGCGGCCTGCTCGATCTGTACCTGGTTCTATGTCACAGGTGTGTTCGGCGGTCCGACCGTCGCGAATACTGGCGGGCATGACTGAAGCCTTCGGCGCGGCGATCTCTCACCAGGCGCCCATCGCCGTCTTTGTCAGCGCGGATGATCCTGTTCTGTCGCGCGAGTTTGAGTACGGTCCAAGGATCAAACGGGCGATCCTCTCTGCCATCCTCACCGTTGATGAACCCCGACGGTGCCAGTTCCAGACGTACTGGGGCTCACTCATGTTGCCGACTCGCCGCTGGGAGAGTTCCTCCTCCGACGGCAAGTTGACGTTGGCGCACGATCCGTTTCTCTTGTGGTCTTCAGCCTCCACGCTGTGCCGAGGCAGGGAAGGCCGCTGGAGCACGCTGGGTGCCCACGCGCCGTGGGTTCTCGGGACATCAAATGTCTACGTCGGTGTGATTTCGCAGCTGCCGAGCGAGCTGCGTGCATCGCTGGACGACCGGCTTCGGGCGTTTAGCTGGTACCTCGGTGCGATCGAAGTCGACCCGAACGACCCCCTCCACCAAGAGGTGTTCTCCCTGCTTCCCGGGTGGCGGTATTCGCGGGGGTGGATGGATCACCCGGGCGAAGAGGGCATCTCGACGGAGGAACTCTTCGCGGGTATGGCGGTGGCTGGCATTGGCCTGGAAGATCATCCGATCGCCGAACGCCTCTGTCAGATCCCGTGGAACCCCGCCCCGGTTCCGTCCGAGGCTCCGGTAACGCTAGGCGCCCTCGCGTTCTCCAGTGGCAGGACCTACCAGGAGTCGGTCGCGGCCCTCGTTCATCAGTACCAGGAGGCCGAACGTCGCTTGTCATTCGAGGTAGGCCGTCAGCAGCCCCTGATGGACGACCTGCGGAGCAAGTTGCACGACTACGCTCTGAAGCTTGACCATCCCGATGGCGGACCGAAGGCGAGGTTCTTCCAACAAGAGCTGGGAATCGAGCAGAGCGACTGGAGACTCCTCGCGATCCAGCTGCTCTCAGCCCTGCATGGTGCCGAGCCGCAGAAATTCAGAGACGAGCCAGCGCATGGAGACACGCAGCATCTCCGGTTCGAGATCAGTGCTCCGGTTGTCGGTCTAAACGGCCAGACCAAGCCGGTCACGGCTGCGTGGAAGATCGAGGATGGTGCTCCCGCCCAACTTGTCACGCTGACCCCCGGGAAGAAGATCCCTGGCGCCGTTGACTCGCCAGCGATAATTCCTGGCGACTGGGCCGGCCTTTACAAGATCGCGCTGAAGGTCGCGGACCGGGCCAGGCAGGAATGCCGATCTACGCCCATCGCGCTGGAAGGCCCGGAAGGAGTCGAGGTCATCGCTGAGGGGCTGGTGGGGTTCGCGTGGGTCTGTTTCCCCGACGCTGATACCGAGTTTGTCCAGTGGCTCCTGCGTGCAGGGCGTGCCTCAGAGAGCCAGCCCGGAGCACGAATCAGCGCTCCGTGCTTCGACCTTGAGCCGGCGGCAGCGTGGGCCGAGGCGATGGCCAGCGTATTCCAGGCAGCGGACCAATCCTGCTCCGTCATACAAGAGGTGGACTGACCCTCCGTTCCTCTTGCGCTTGGAGGCAGCGACCAGTAACCGTCGGGTCAAGATCATCCCGTAGCGGGTTTTCGGCGTATCTGGGTCACACCCCGCCTGAGGGCGGGCGAGCGCTGCCGCAGGCGCCCTCGACCGGCTGGCACGGGCCGCACACTCCACGAGCGGGCGGCCCCAGTCGACAACCTGCGAGGCGCTCGCTGAAACTCCTCACTCGCTTGAACGACGGAGCAAGTGGGGCGACGAGCGGCCCTGGCCGATTCCTCATCATCGTCAAGTGCTGTCACGTCCCCGGTCTCTGTGCGGCCCGTGACGACGATGGCCCCGGTTAGCGGGCACAGGCTTATACCGCGCCAGGCGCTGGCCGGCGCCCATGCGGCCAGTGTTTGCGGGAGCCCGGCCTGCCGGCCGCTGCCGTGGATGTGCATCACGGCCCGCGGGTGGTGCGCCCCCTGATCGACGGCGTCAGGGGCTCCGAGGAGCTCCCGGATCTCCGGATGCGCATCGGTCTGCGTGAGGTTGAGGTCCGTGACGTTGGCGTCCAAGTCGATGCGCAGGGCTCGCATGGGGCTCCTCCCCGTAGGGGCGGTGGCTGCGCAATCGAGTGCGCGCAGGGCTGCGCAATGATCGCTTTGGCTGCGCATTCGTACTCTGATCAGGGGTTTCGCTGATTGCGCAAGTTGAAGGCACTGCTGATACGCACGTTGTGTCGGAGGCGTCTACAACTACGTACTGGCGTGGTGGCGGATGAGCGCTTGCCACCGGCGCTCGAAGTCCACGGCCTCTTCGGCGATGAAGTCGGGGGTGATGGGCTTGTTGTGCTGGCCGGTGATCCCCCGGTCTGCGCAGGCTTGCGCAAGGTCCGAGTGCGCAGGGCCTTCGGCATGCGCCCGCTGCTCAGCCCAGACTTTGTAGACGCGCCATCGCAGGAAATGACGCCGCAAGTTGGCCGGGCTGATGGGTTTGTTGCCGCGGCCGAGCAGTCCCTTGGCTGCGCAGTAGGCCGACAGCTCCTTGTCGCTGGGCTCGCTCCCCTTCTCCTCTTGGTACTCCATCCATGCGAGGTAGTACCGGTCGGGAGTGGTGAGGCCGCCTCCGTTCGAGGCCTGCGGCGGCTCGTCAACCGGAGCATCCACTCTGGGACCGCGCGGCTCCTTCGCCGCCTGTGCTCCAGCGCCGACAGGTGCCGACTGCGTGACACTCGTCTCCGGGAGGGGTTCTTCGGCTTCCTGCTCGACCGGATCGGCGGCGTCCTCGGATGGGGGCTCGGGCTCACCGAACTCTCGCTCCTGGAAGGTCGCGACGAAGTCCGCCAGGTCCTCGCCCGTGATGGGGTTGCCGCCGTCGCCCGTAATGGTGTCCCGCTCGTACACGTATGCCGCGAGGGCAGCAGCGTCGGGATGGATGCCGCGCTCATCCGCGTAGCTGCGCCAGGCGCTGTAGAAGTAGTCGTACCAGGACTGGTCGGTCGACTGCGGCTCTTCCAGGTCGGCGGTTCCCACGGTGGAAAGCGCATAGCGGTTCTGCAGAACTCGGAGCAGGGGCTGCAGTTGCCCTTCAGAGAGCGGTTCGCCGGCCCCGGTGGAGATGCCGTACACGTCGCGGAGCCAGAGGGCCCACTGCGTGGCAGTCGGCTCGGCTTGGAACTGCGTGATGAACGCCTGGTACGCCTCAGCAAACCGCTCGGCGTCCTTCTCAGCGGATTCCGGCAGATCACGAGACCGCTCGGGTACTTCGGCCGGAGACTGCGCCGGTCGCACCTCGAGGCTCTGCACCGCCGGATCTGGCTGCTCGTGTGGCGTGGCCTCGAGCGCCGAGCTTTCAGGCTGGTCGGGGGAGGAGACGCGCTCGACAGTGAAGAAAATCGGTGGTCCTTCGATGCCGGCAGCAGCGAGGCCAGCAGGCGCAGTCTCCCTGAGCGGGACGCCGAACCGGGCAAGCCGCAGGGGCAGCAACGCCTCCACAGGGGCCTTGCGCCGCCATGCGCGACCGAAGCGGGAGCGGAGACTGGCCTGGTAGACAAGCCGCTCCTGCTCCAGCTTGATGACCTGCTCGTAAGAACGCAGCTCCCACAGCTTCATCCGGCGCCAGAGCAGGAATGTGGGGACCGGAGACAGGATCCAGCGAGTGAGACGGACGCCCTCCATGTGCTTGTCCGCGGTGATGTCGGCTATCCGGCCGATCGCGTGACGGGCCGCCTCAACGGCAACGATGAACAAGATCGGGATCACCGCGTGCATGCCGACGCCGAGCGGGTCGGGCCAGGCTGCCGCGCCGTTGAACGCGATCGTCGCCGCCGTCAGCAGCCACGCCGTCTGACGCAGCAGCGGGAAGGGGATGCGGATCCAAGTCAGCAACAGATCCAGCGCGAGCAGCACACAGATGCCGGCATCGATGCCGACAGGGAAGACGTAGGCGAAGTTCCCGAAGCCCTTTTGGGCAGCGAGGTCACGGACTGCCGTGTAGGAGCCTGCGAAGCCGATTCCGGCGATGATGACTGCGCCGGTGACGACCACGCCGATGAGGATCCGTTGTGCCCGAGTCAGCAGGATCCGGTTCCCCCTGCCCGGTCGGCGCATCTCGCCGCTCCCCGTGCTCACGTCCCACTCCCCTGTCTCGCCTCACAACTGAGCTGTTCTCACACTCCCACGATGTGCGTCGGGTTGTGGCCCTTCGGGATGGGCTCTGGGCGGATCGTCCGCGAAAAGTGATCAATGAGGACCATCTGCGGCAGTGGGCAGTTGGCCCTCCGGGTCAGTGTTGTCTTGCTTACGGCAGCAGTGCGGCGCCCGCCCCGGGCTGCGGGGTCAGGCGCCGCGTGCAGGGTATTCCGTCGGAATACGCGTCATCGCTTCCGCGTGGAGTTGAGGCGTTGGATGCCGAGGGCGTCCGCAACAGCAGCAATGTCCTCAAGTGCCTCGTTGCGGGGGTCAAGGAACCGCAGTGGGCGCTGGGTCACGATGGTGTCCTTGAAGCGCTGCTTGCGTCGGATGATGGGCAGCAGCTTGTCGTGCCAGTCGGGGTTGCTGCGGATGGCCTTGATGGCATCGTCTGCGACAGCTCCCCCGCTCCGCCGGATGTTGCCCTGGGCGTCGAGAGGGATGTTTGTGGCAAGGATGTGCTGGACCTCGGTCTTGAAGCCGAAGCGGCGGAACTTACGCGCACCCTTGTCCAGGGTGTCTTCGAGGTCCTGCAAGCCGATGATGTACTTGAACTCGTCGGCGACGCATCCGATGACCTCAGGGCCGACCATGGCGATCGACAGCAGGAGAATCCCGAGTGTCGGTCCGCAGTCGAAGAACATGATGTCCCAGCGCCCTGCGGGCAACTGCTCGTCCAGCACGTTCTGCAGCCACAGCACACCGGCGGGGTCGAGACCGAGGTTGACTTCCGCATCCGCCATCTCCGGCGTGCCGAGGATGAGGTCGAGGTTGGGGATATGGCGGAACGCGCTGTCGTCTTCGCCTTCACCGACGCGGTAGCGGGCCGGTACGACTGCTTCCTCAAGACCGTTCTTCCCTTGCAGAACATGGAAGATGGTGGGCTGACCCTCAGGTGGGTCCTGGTAGCCGAGGATGTGGGATGCGGTGCGCTGGGGGTCGAAGTCGGCGACAGCGACGGAATACCCTCGTCCGGCTGCTTCAACGGCGAGGTTGATGACGTCCTGAGTCTTGCCGGCGCCACCGGCGATGACGGAGCAGGCGAAGATGCGCGGCGCATCGGACGCGTTCGTGGTCTTCGAGGTTGGCAATGGTTCTCCTGAGGGTCGTGCTGGGGCGCCCTCGTATTCCGTCGGAATACCGCTGACTCAGCGATCGCCGTATTCCGACTGAACACGATCCTGCCTCACTTGCCGCCGAGGCGGTCCAGCTCCCAGTTGGTGGGCTGATAGTTGACGGCGGACTTGAGGTGGGCGAGATAGTCGCGGTCCTGGACGTCCCAGGGCCGGCTGTCATTGGCCGCGCGCTGCTCGGCAACTGCCAGGGCGACAGCCACGGCGACGTGGGCGGTCAGCCTTGCGTCGCCGGATGCGGACACCTCCGCGAAGTACTTGTCCGGCTTGCTTACGTTAGGCCCGATGGGCTTGGCGGCTGACTGGAGCCACTCGTGGGCCGTCTCCCGCGCGGTCTTGCTCGGGGCAGCGAGAAGGGCGGGGGCGAGAAGACGCAAGGTCTCCCGCGGGTTCGATGGGACCCCCAGTTCCAAGATTGTGCGGCAGGCCTGCACTCGCATTTGTGCCGCTTCAGCGCTTGGATCGGGTTTCGGTTCATTCTGGGTCTCGAGGGTCGTCCGCCCGGTTTGTTGGACGGAGGAGTCGAGGCCGGAGCCGCCTGGCTTGGTCTTTTCAGAGGCGGCGACCGTTTTCGGAGCTACCTCGGGTCGTGACTCGTCGGGGGAATGCTTCTGCTGCTGCGGGACGGGAGGAGCCGGCTCGGCCTTGGAGGTTGTGGGTGTCGGCGGTGCCAGAACCTTGGCCGCGGCGAAGGCGGCCTTGATTCCCTCCTCCTTCATGACCAGCCAGGCCTGCAGGTGGTGCTCCGGCGTAGGCAGCCTGTCGAGCAGGATCTCTGCCTCGCTGACAGCGAGTCCGTCCATAACGGCCTTTTGAACTTCGGTGGGCAGCTTCAGGAGCTTGATCCGGCGCGAGATGTGAGGCTGCCTGCAACCGGTCTGTGCGGCGACCTCCGCTTGAAGCAGCCCGTCGTCGAGCGCTCCTTGAAAGCCCAAGGCCTCTTCGATCGGGTTGAGCGGGATCCGCCGCATGTTCTCCGGCAGGCCGAGGAGTCGCGCCCTGGGGATCTTCGAGTTCGTGACTTTGCAGGGAGCAGTGTCGTGGCCAGCCCGTGCCAGCGAGATAGCCCTGTTGTGCCCGATCAGGGTGACGTAGTCCCCTGCCGGGACCGATCCCAGCCTTTCCTCCAGCTCGTCAAGCTTCTCCGGCTGGGTCTCAGCGAGGCGGGCGCGCCAGTACTCGAGGAAGCCTTCAACTTCAGCGACGGACAGGTCCTGCAGGACTCCGCCTTCTGCCTTGATCGACTCGGTGAGATCGTCGATGTCCTCGTCCCGGTAGACGAGACGGGGGTTGAATGGGTTGGGGTGGAGTTGCTCAAGGGGGATTTCGACGACCTCAACGGCATCAGGGTCGTCCCAGATGCTTCGGGACTTCTTCTTCTTGCCGAAAGTCATCGTGGGCCCGGAGGCGCCAGCGGCCATGAGGGGTACTCCTGAGACGAAAGGGTGCTAACTGCAGGTGACCCTAGCGGGCTGGTAGCCCGGTCCTCGCCAACGGGGCGGTATTCCGTCGGAATATCCGAGACTGCGAGGCGATCATTACACCCACTCTTGATAGCTCTCGTCCCGTTGTGTCCGCCCATCCAGCATGCAGCCGTGCATCGGCCTGGGGGACCGATATTCCGTCGGAATACTCGATCGGATGACCTCTCCCTGCGCCGCGTACCACGCTGGGTGTCAGGGACGGCCGAGCCAAGGTCCGGCTACAGCACGGAGAGACTCACAAACACGAAAGGCCCCGCACCCCGGATCTGTGTCCGGGGTGCGGTGCCTCATGGTCACGGTCTGTTGGCTGGACGGCCGCCAGTGGGTGGCCGTGGTTATCCGGCTTCCACGGAGCCGAGGAGCGCGCCGTACGCGAAGCAGGCACTCTTCCAGATACGGGCGGCTTCTTCGTATCCCTCCTGTGCGTGCAGGCGTGCCCAGAGATCAGGGAAGTTGCGGCCGGAGCCGTCCCCGTCTGGGTCGCTGTCCATCAGCATGGCGAGTTGGTCCGGGTCCCTCGGAACGTGTGGGTCGAGGTAGTCGAGCCAAGGGAGATGGGGATGCACGGTCACGGTCGTGCCAGGGACGTGCTGGGTGCTGGTCCGTTGCAGACGGAGGCCGGTGGCGATGGACACGGCCTGGTGGAGGTAGTCGTAGGGGCCGAGGCGTATGTCGGGCAGGCCCGGCCTGGCGAGGACGACGGCGTACTGCACTTCTGTTTCGGACGTCAGGAGACGGGAGGGTCGGGCTTCCCAGGGTTGCGGGGTGAGATCTTCGCGAAGCCGAAGCGGGTGGTGGGGGTGGCCGCCTTGCGTGATGGCGAGCGTGCTCAGCCGGTGCATGCCGGGAAGAGCGAGGACGTCGGTGACGCGTTGGGGATGGGCGTGCGTTCCCCACCCCGCGACGAGGGGGCCGCCGGTGTGTTCGGCGACGGCGGCCGCGACTCGGAGATAGGCAGCGCTCTCCGGCCCGACGGGGTCGTCCACCGTTGCCAGGTCGCGGGGCTTGGTGGCCCGCCACGCGTACAGGTTGACGATGAGGAGGGCTCCGCAGCCCCAGCTCTGGGCGTACTTGATGCAGCGCGCGGTGGTGGCGTCGTCCGTGGTCGCGTCGGCGGTGGACGGGTTCAGGAGGACGAAGACGGCGCTTTTGCCTGCGTCTGCCCACTCGCGTGCAAGCAGGTAGCGGTACTGGCCGCAGTCGGACAGGACGGCGGAGCGCCGCACCTCACGGGGTTTGACGGGTAAGGGTTTCGCCATCGGTGATCCGTTTCGTGGTCGGAGTGAATCTGGTCTTGGGCCGGCCGGTGTCCAACGCGGGCGGAGCGGTTCGACGTCTAGTCCTGGAGCTGACCTGTGGTTCAGGTCAGCCGGTCGGCGTGTTGAGAACGCGAGGCAGGTGGACGTGGAGGTGTTCGACCTCAACCTCCAGGCCTTGTTTGCGCAGGTTTCGCGCGAGGAGTTCGGTGAGGCCGCTGGCCCGGTGGCGGCCGCCGGCGCATCCGATGGCGATGTGTCGGGGCCCGGCGGGCAGCTGGGCGTAGGCGGTGAGGTTGTCGAGGAGCTCGCGGGCGCCGGGGGTGGCCAGGACGACGTCCTGCACGCGGGGGTTGAGGCCGTCGAGGTCCAGGATGTCGCGGGCGGCGGCAGGGTCGCGGAGGCGGTCGCGGACGTCCTCGATGCGGTCGGCCTGTGGCGGGACCGGGCGACCTTTCGCGTCCTGGTCGAGGTGGAGGTATCCGAACGACGTGAGCTTGATGCTGCGCTCAGACATGTGGATGGAGGGTCCCTTCGAAGAGGTGGGGGATCAGCGAGCGGCCGGAAACGGAGAGCGAGCCGCCCCGCGCGGTCAGTTGGCGGCGTGTGCGGTGGCTGCGAGGAGGGCGGCCAGGGCGCGGGGCTGGTCGGAGGCTTCCAGCGTCCACAGTCGGATGGGGGTCTGGTCGACGGTGGTGTCGATGAATGTCATCCGCCACCAGAGCCAGTCGGGCATGCCGTCCTGGTGGGGCTCGGTGGTGCCGTAGGCGCTGGCGCCGGTCCGGTGGGCGGTCGTGTTCAGTGCCTGTGCCCAGGTCTGTAAGGCTGTCCTGTCTTCGACCTGGATCAGCGCGGCCGGTCCGAGGCCTTTCACGTCGGCGGCGTCCACTGACTTCGCGGAGAGGTCGGGGTGGGCGGCCAGTAGGGCGGCGGCCGCGTCGGAAGCCCTAGTGCTGGGGGTGGGAGGGGCGGTCATGGTTCCTCTCGTTGCCGTGGTTCGCGGCGGCCGTCGTCAGGCAGTGGCCGCCGGGGTGGTGGGGTCGGCCGGCGGGGTGCTGGTGGCGGCGGAGGTCGCCTGCCGGGCGCGTTGGGCGTCGAGTTCGGCGTGGCGATGCTGGAGCTGGTCCATGGCCGTGTGGTCGGTCAGGGCCGTGGTGATCAGGTCCCGCTGGTATTCCATGCCGGCGACGACGCCTGCGTGGTAGCGGCACTGGTCCTAGGCTTCGAAGCAGGCCGGGCAGTCCTCCCAGGACACGTCGTACGGTGCGGTCTCCGGTCCCGGCCGCTCCGGGTCCGGCCGGTGGCCTGCGGGGGAGTCGGGGCTGGGGGTGAACAGGTCCTCCTGCCAGGTGGGCGGCAGTTCACGGAGGTAGCCGGCCAGGGCGGCCGCGATCGGCCGGTAGTGCTCGAACAGCGACGCCCAGACCCTGCGGGCTTCGGTGTCCGGGTCGAACCGTGGGGGCAGCTCATGGGCCTCACGGGCGTAGGAGCGTGCCTTCTCGCGGCGCTCTTCCCAGTGGTTGGTGTCGATGCCGGCCTCCACGGCCGCGCCCAGGATCTGGGTGTCGTGGAGGAACTCCGGTGCTAAGAGCGACGCGGCGAGGGTCTCGGCTGCGGCGGGGTCGCGGCGGGCGAGCGCGCCCACGGCCCGGTCGGTGAGGAAGGCCCAGCGGCGAGCCCAGAAGTCCGCGTCAGTGTAGGCGGTGGCGAGCATCCGGGTGCGCAGGCGGGTGAGGTGAGGGGTGCCGGTCATGAAGAGGAGTGCTCCTTCGTGCGGTGGGTGCCGGCGGGCGGCCGGAATCTGCGTCGACGGCCGCCCCGCAGGCATGAGGCATCCCGGTCGGGCCGGGCATGGGTTCAGCGCGTGGCGAGGGCGGCGCGGTGCTCCTGGCGGTGCTCGGTGGCCGCGGGCTCGGCGAGCTGCTTGACGTGGTGGGGCGTGCCGACGTCGCCGTGCTCGGAGCAGACGACGGCGTAGGCGGTGCGGCCGGTGCAGCCGGAGGCGGGGTCGCGCGGCTTGCCCGAGGGCTTCACCTTGTGGTCGCAGGTGGCGTTGTCGGCGTGTCGGGGTTCCACGTGGATGGTGACGCTGGCCATGGCTCTCATGTGGGGACGCAGGGAGCGCCGTGCCCTGTCGACGGGGACGGGGCACGGCGCTCGGGTTGAGGTGGTCAGGGGGTGTCGACGACAACGAGGAACTGGTCCGTCGGCAGGTTCATCACGACGCGGGCGCCGATGCCCTGGTCGCGCCGGGCGGCGGCGAACTCTTCCGCCGGCCACGAGCCGCGGGGATCTCCGGCGGGGAACCGCTCCAGGACGGTCCGGGTGGCCTGCGCGGTGGTGGTGGCCATCAGGCGTCGCCGCCGTTCACGCGCTCGTGGATCTCGATCAGCGTGCCGATGGTGTCGGGGCTCTCCGCCTCGCCGACCCACTGCCCGAGGGCGGTGAACACGGGCACGGCGTCGGTGTCGGCGTCGAACACCACGACGTAGTCGCCGTACCTGTCGAGAACCATCTCCTGGAGTGCGCGGGCCGGTGCGGTGGCCAGGACCTCCAGGGCATCGACGGTGAGCCGGGCGGGCTTCGCCGGGTTGTCGGGCTGGGTGAGGACGCCGGAGACGTGCAGCAGGTCCCCGGGCTGGATTTCGGTGAGCAGTGCGTGCACGATTTCGGGTTTGCTGGTGGTGCAAGACCAGATCACGTCGTCCACGACGTTGTCGGTGGGCGAGACGACCAGCTGGAACTGGGCGGTGTACAGCGTGGCGCCGGGTGTGGGGACGGTGTCGAGGAAGCCGTTGACGGTGAGGTTCTTGGTATCCATCAGATCGCCTCCACCAGGGCGGTGGTGCGGTGGGCGGCGTCGTAGGCGTCCAGGACGGCCGTGGCCGGGTTGCCCGTGTCGGCGACCCGGTATCCGTTGGCCCGCGCCCACGTCCGGATCGCGGCCAGCTCTTCCTTGCTGCGCTTGCCGGTCGCGGCCGGGGCCGTTGCGGGGGTCGGGGGTGTGGCGTCCTGGACCGCCGTGGCGGCGCGGCCGCCGGCCTTCACCGCGCGCAGCTGCTCGTGCGCGGCCTCGAGTTCGGCCTTGGCCTTGGCGACTCGTTCCTCTGCCTCCCGCTGGGCGGCGTCGGTGGCGCGGCGCTCGGTCAGCTCAGTGAGGTTGCTGCGGACGCGGGCAGCCCGGTTGCGGATGCTGGCGGCGGGGTGGCTCTCCGCCCAGGACAGCAGGGCCTCGATCCCGTCGGTGTCCGGCGTGCCGTCGAACGCCGGGACCACCGCCTCCGGGGCGTTGGTGCTGTCGTCCGTGTTCGGGACGGGGACGGCGGTGGGGGTGGGCAGGTCGGCGTGCTTCACGGCTTCGGCGAGTTCGCTCTCTGACAGTCCGAGCGTGCTGCGGACGTGCTCGGGGCTGTCGCCGTTCTTGAGCATGGAGGCGGCCGTGGCGGTGAAGGCGTTGGCGGTCATCGGATCTCCGGTGGCGGTGTCATCGGTGGTGGTGAGGTGCGGGAGCAGTCGCACGAGGTCGTCTTGGGCGCAGGGCAGTCCGAGGGCGCCCAGCAGGTCCGCGAGGTCGTCTTTGTCACGGGCGTGGTGGGCGACCACCACGGAGGCGGCGCTGCTCTGGTCACTGCCCAGCGGGGTGAGTTCAAGGGCCTCGGCTTCGAGGGCCTCTTTCATGTCGGTGAACATGGCTGGCCCTCCTACGCGGCGGTGGTGCGGGGCTTGCGCTGCGCGAGATCCAAGAGCTCGCGATTGCGATTCCGCTGCGCGTCGGTGAGCGGCCGAGCCTTCGCGCCGTGCCGGTGCCAGAGCGAGGATGCGGGCGGCTCCGGGTAGGCGAGGGCGTGGTCGACGCCGCGGTGGGTGTCACTCATGGGAGCCTCCAGGCGGAGGAGTCAGGCATGGTCGTCGCCTTGGCCCTGGGACTTGGGCTTCGGCTTGGTGTCCGAGGCGAACCGCCCGAGGCGGGCCTCGACGGGGTTGGCGGCTAGCCAGCTTTCGGCGCACACCTTGTGCACGGGCTCTTCGGAGTGCGAGCGCATCGGTGTGGGCCTCCCGCACAACACGCACGGCAGGTCCCTCCAGCGGTCGAAGTGCCGAGCGTCGCGCCATTCCAGGAGGCCGCCGGGAGCCGGGATCAGGCCCGGCTCGAACGGCGACTCCTTCTTGCTGGGACAGCCCTTCACGGCCTGAAGCCGGGCAGCTGCTGGAACACTTGCGCCACCAGGTCCGGCGACGGCTTCCAGGGCACGACCTGCCCACGTGCGGGGATGGGCAGGGCGAGCTCCTGGACGTCGTCGAGGACCAGGTGCCAGGCGGCCGGGTGGGCCCACTCCGAGCAGAGCGGCGCTCCCTCGGGGTCCTGGTGGCAGTCGGTGATCCGGGCAACGCCGATGACCGCGCCCGTGACCAGCTGACGGCCGCGGATCGTGCGGCCGATCAGCGGGGTACGCAGGGCGGGCTGGTCGATGGTCTTGCTCGTGTGCAGCAGCACCCAGCCGGTCCGCCACTGGCCGGGGCGGTTCTCCACGGTCTTGGCCCCGGCGAGGATGCAGGCCGCGTACGGCTGCCGGATGCTGATTCCGCGGATCCAGTCGCCCTCGGGCAGGGTCGCGGCGCTCATGCGGCCCGCCCCCACACCGCCGTGCCCGGACGCCCGACGCGGCGGCCGTTGATGGTCGGCACCATGGCGTGCTCGGGTGCGACGATGGCGGCGCGGCCGGTGTGCTTGCCGTCGTACAGCGCGGCGTCGGCGGCCCGCTGCAATAGGCTCAGGTCGCGGGAATCGACCGCGGCCGGGATCGCGGCACCCACCGAGGCAGCGACGTCGACGGTGCGGCCGTCGTCCAGGACGACGGGCGTGTGGAGCATGCGGACCAGCTGCGCAAGGCGCTGCTCCAGGCGGCCGGCGGGCAGCTCCAGGACGACGGCGAACTCGTCACCACCGAGGCGGCCGACAGCGCCGCGCGGGCCCGCCCAGGCGGTGAGCCGGGCGGCGGTGGCGGCCAAGACGGCGTCTCCGGCCGCGTGGCCGAAGTCGTCGTTCACGGCCTTGAAGTGGTCCTGGTCGATAAGGACCACGGCCGTGTCGTCGCCGTGGCGGGACAGGAGCCGGCGGGCGCGGACAGTGTATGAGTCGCGGCGCAGCAGGCCAGTCAGCGGGTCGCGGCGGGTGGCCGCAAGCTGCCGGTGCAGGGCGACAGCGTGGACCGCCCAGCCGGTCAGCGGCAGGGCGGCGGTCGTCAGTAAGAGGGTGCGCTGGCCGATCCGGCCCTGAACGCGCAGGAGGGAAGACATACTTGGGTTCTCCGTCTCGTCTCGTACGGGATGGATGGGCCCGGGGCAGCCGACGAAGCCGCCAAGCAGAGCGGCTGTCCCGGGCAGAGCTACAGCTAGTGCTCGGTGATGAGGCACTACCGCGACCGCCCCGACCTCCGTCGAACGGGGGCCGGGGCGGCACGGAGCGTCAGTCACGCGTGGCGCGGCTGGTCAGAACTCCCGATGGATCGTGATCGGCCGCCGGGGAGTTCGACCGGAGTGAGGGGTCGGTCACGTGGGAGGTGCTCCTGGTCTCTGTGGTGGGTGGCTGTAAGGCCATGGGATGGCCTCAGTGGTGACGGGCTACGTCAGTCGTCTGTCAGGTGTCGGGGGCGCGGGCTGCGTCGACGCTGTGGTGTGTGCGGGTCGTCGCAGTGGTCCGTCAGCGGGGTGTGCGGTGGACGCGCCGGAGGCCGGCCGAGCAGGCATCGCACAGGAAGCGGCACACCGCGGCGAAGGGGTCGGTCGTGCCGGTCCCGAGCTCGGCCAGGCAACCGCAGTTGTCGCAGACCAGGCCGAGGAGCTTGCGGAGTTCGTCGAGCTGGCTCGCGAACGCGGCGCGCTCGTCGGGGAGCATGGCGGCGACGATCCGCTGAGCGTCGTTCCGGTCACCGTCGAGTACGGCATGCACGGCTGCCGTCTCCGGGATCGTGGCAATGGCGCGTCGGTCGGGGGGCAGCAGGTCGGCGGCTGGAGGTCGAGGCCGTCGTCTTCGGCCGGGTCGGCGTCGGGGGGGCACCAGCGTTGCGGGCGTCTCGTACGGGGCGGTGATCTTGTCGAGGGCGGCGCGGATGCGGTCGGCGTTGCCCAGGACGAAGGAGCGCTGCTGCTCGGGCGTGATGCCGTTCAGGTGAGCGGCGGTCTCGTCCTCGGGCGGGCGGGCCGTCTCGGCCAGGTGCTCCAGATGGAGCGTCGCCACGACCAGCTCGCTGATCATCGGTGTTTCCGTGGCTCGGGTGCTGGGGCCCACGGCCTCGGCGGACTCGGGTGCCTCCGTGCGGCTGTGGGTGATGTCCATGGTCGTCATGGGGCGCTGGCCCTCCGTGTCGGTCGGAGCCCGTCTGCCGGGCCTCTGCACTGCCCCGGCCCGCGAGGGGTCGGGGCGGCACAGGGGTCCGGCAGGTCAGGCGCTGACCGGCTGGTCCTCCACCTCGTGGTTGAGGTGCTGCTCCAGGAGGTCGCGCACCTGGTCCATGGACGTGACGGGGACGGGCTCGTCCTCGGTCTCCGGGGCGACGAAGGCGTATTCGTGGGTCGCGAACCTGCCGTTCTCGTTCTTGCGGTAGTGCACGTAGGCGCCGTCGGTGAGGGGGAACAGGGCGCTGGTGGCGTCGATGCCCACCCACAGCTTGGTCTTGTGCAGGAGGTTCCCGGCGGGGTCGACCCTCCCGGAATACATCGCGGCCTCGTGGGCGCCGCCGGCCCGGGCGGCCTCGGTCAGGCGGTCGATGAGGTCCTCGGCGTCGGTGGGCAAGTCCTCGTCCGTCTCCTGCGCGCCCAGCCCGTAGGCCGGGGAGGTCGAGGTGCGGGTGAGGGCGCGCAGCGGCGACATGAACGAGTCGAGGAGCTCGCTGACCCCGAAGGCGAAGGCGATTGCGATGAGGCCTGCGGAGAAGGCGGCCCAGGTCGACGTGGTGCTGGCGGGCCAGCCGTCGACCCCGGCGTCGATCAGCAGGGCGGGCGCGTTGTAGCCCAGTACGCCGCCGGTTCCGGCGGCGGCCAGCATGACGACGTTTTCGAAGCCTGCCAAGGCGATGGCGGCGGTGGTGCGCATGGTCTTGCCCATGGGCTTCTCCTCCTTGGGGAGTCCGGGAGCAGGGTGGAAACGCGGGGAGGCCGCCTGATCCGGGATCAGGCGGCCTGTGCGAAAGGGCCGAGCAGCTGGTGGTGCGCGTCGCGTTGACCGGCGACGGTCCCGTGCTCGTCCTGAGGTTCGATGGGGTTCTCTGCTGCGTTGCCGTCCGGGGCGGGCACGGGCGTGAGGTCCATGGGGGCACCTCACCGTGGAGCCCCGACCAGGGCGGCGACCATCAGCCCCGACCACCGGTCACGATCAGGCAACGTGTTCTGGGCTGCCGTGGTCGGGGTGATGGTCGGGCCGACGATGACGGACCCGGGCGCTGGAGTGCTCGGTCCGATGCTGTGGTCGGGCCGACCACGCGGTGGGGAGGTCGTGGTTTCAGGCCGCCGTCGTGGCGGGGCCCGGGCGGGCGTCTGTCGGCGACGCGTCCCCGCTTGTCTCCTGGTCTTCGGGGGCGGCGGGCGCGAGACGGAGCCTGCGCTGGTAGAGGCGCTCGTTGATGACGTCGACGGCCTCGGTGTGCGTGACGTCGACGTGCCTTCAGCAGCCGCCCGCCGCTGGATGACGTCGCTGGTGATGCTCGCGCACGTCAGGTCGTCGTCGGGCTGCTCGGCGAGAGCCCGGTCGACGATGCGGGCGAGCTGGTCGGCGCGCTCGTCGGCCGGGAAGGGCATGGCGTGGCGGGAGTCGAGCAGCTGCAGGAGGTGTGCCGGTCCGGTCGGGACGGTGGTGCCGTCGCCGGTCTCCAGCGTGTACTGCTCGGTCCAGCCCGCCGACAGCGTGGTGCCGAGATCGCTGTAGTCGGGCTGGTATGTCCGCGTCGTGCATCGGGCCACGCATCCGGGCACCAGCCAGCGGGTTCCGTCGGGTTCCTGGGCCCAGTAGCAGGCCAGCGGCGGCCGGGGGCTGTTCGTCGGCGTGCTGGTCAACTGCAGTGTCCTTTGCGGGGTCTGGCCGTTCTCCGCCCGGTCCGCGCGGCGGGGGCGGGCCGGACGGGCAGCGGTCAGGTTCAGTTCAGCGACGGCGGCTGCTGGGTGGGGTCGTACGGCTTGTACGGGGTGATTTGGGGTGGCACGTGGATCTCGGCGCGCACCGCGGGGGCCTCTACGTCGACGTGGACGTCGACGATCACGGGCCGGGTGAAGCTGATGCCGCGCAGGGCGAGAAGGGACAGGGCAGTCCAGGTGAGGACGGCGATGCCGGCGGCGACCTGGCGGCCCGGCTCGGGGGTCGCGATCCACACCATGGTCACGGTGGCCGCTCCCCATGCGGTCCAGGTGAGGCGGGCCGGGGTGTTGCGGAGGTAGCCAAGGAGGAAGGCGACGACGCCGACGGCCTGCCAGGTGCCGTACGCGGTGGTGGCGGTGATCGGCAGCGTCTGGGTGTGGGTGGAGAGGTAGGAGCGGACCGGCTGGTCGATGGTGGCGAGCAGGCCGGTGTGGTCGTCGCTGGTCGGGGTGGACCACGGCAGGGCACGCGCCATGTCGATCACGGTGGTGCCGATGCCGTACATCGAGAAGAGTGCGGCGAGGACGGCAGCCATGATGATGCCGGTTTTGATCCATCCGGCCATGAGCTTCCAGCCGTAGGTGGGGGCCATCCGCAGTTCGTTCAGGCGCAGGCCGAGCCAGCCGTGTGTGCCGCTGAACTGCCTCCACCAGGTGTAGGCCGGGGCGTGGGCGGAGGGCTCCTGCTCGCGCTCGGCGTGGGTGTCGGGGAACGGGGTGACGCTCATGTCGTGTCGCCTCTCGGGTCGGCGGGATCGCTTCGGTGAGTGCTGGCAGGGCCGGTCGGCCTGGCCGGTCCCCGGAGCCACCGCGAAGGTGCGGGGCGGCGGGGACCGGGCGGGTCGGCGGGTCAGGTAGCTGGAGCTTGAGTGGCTGCGCAGTCGCGGCACAGGTACTGCCGCTGGGGGCTCAGCGGGTCAGTGAGAACGTTCGTGCCGATCGGGGTGAGGGCGTCGCAGCGTGGGCCGAGCAGCTCGCGCAACTGATTCACTTGCTGGGCGAGTTTGCGCGCGTTCGCTCGGCAGCATGCCGTCGACAATGCGCCGGGCGGCGGCAAGGTCCTCGGTGAGGACGGCGTACAGGGCCGCGGTTTCCGCAAAGGTGATGATGGCGGGAGCGGTCATGCGCTGCTCCCGGCGGTCAGGGTGGTGACCTTGTCTACCGGCCAGCAGGGCCCGGCGCACGGCGTCCGGTCGAGCAGCCGGTGGGGGTGGAGGATAGGAGCGCCGCTGGCGGCGTGCATGCCGCGGTAACGCCACACGATGCCGGGGCGGCGGCGGGCGTCGTCGGCGGGCACGTAGTCGGCGGCCAGGTCGTAGGTACGGCCGGTGGCCGGGTCGGTCCATGTGGTGAGCTGCTGCGATACCTGGTTGATGAGCCCCTGGCCGGGGTCGGTGTACCGGTTGACGAGGGCGTCCAGGCTGGAGCGGATCTTGTCGGCGTTGGTACGAATCCAGGCGAGGACCAGGTGCTGCTGGCCACCGGGCGCGTAGTAGGCGGCGCTGACGTGCGGGTCGGCCTCGCGTGCCTGGTCCAGGTGGGCGAGGGCGGCGACCATCTCGGTGACGACAGGGGCTTCGACGCGGACGACTCTGGCGGCGTGCTGGCAGTACTGGATCTCGGTAGGAGGGGTGGGGGTGGTGGTCAACGGGGGCTCCTTGCGGGCGGGTTGAGGGGGTGGGGCCGGGCGGCCTGGCCGGACCTCGGGGACGCCCGTTGGGGCGGACCGAGGACCAGGCAGGTCGGCAGGACGAACTCGGCGACGGCTACTGCTTGTTGCGGTTGCCGTCGCCCCACTGGATGTTCACGTCACCGCCACGGCCGATGACCCGATTGCCGCCGGTGTCGATCTGCGGGGCGAAGATGACCGTCTGTCCGCTGTCCGTACCGGAGCCGGTGTCGCCGCCGGCGTAGGCGGCGGTCTTGGCGAACAGGCAACGGACGACGACTGCGGCGCCGAAGAGGATGACGGCGAGGACGAGGGCCACCTTCCACAGCATGTCGAGCACGTCCACGAGCCCTCCCAGGGCCGGCGCGGCGATGCGGAGGGCCAGCGCGCCTCCAAGGGCAAGAGCGGTGAGGCTTCCGGCGACCATGCCGATCGCCTTGGCCCAGCCCGGCATCGGATCGTGCGGCGGTCCTGCGGGGAGGGGGTCCAGGCAGTGTTCCACGGGGCGGCCCCACGCTATGCGGCCGTCGGGGAGCTGCACCTGGACGGCGCCGGGTACGGGCACCTGGTAGAGGGTCAGAGAGGGGGCGGCCGCCTGCTGGACAAGCGGGTACTGCTGAGGCGCGGGCTGCCAGATGGCGGTGGGCACGGTAGGGGAGTGGTGGCCGACTTCCTGGTCGACCAGGTGCTGCTCGGTGTTCATCGGGCGCTCCAGGGGAGTCGGGCACGGCCGAGGCCGGCCACTGGGGAGAAGGGGCCGGCCTCGGTGACACGGGGGTGGAGGGTCGGAGGATGTTCAGACGAGGAGGAGTTCTGTGCGGGCGCAGGCGCTGAGCGGCTTCTCGGCGCCGCAGGTCTGGCACCAGAACTCGTCTTGCGGATCACCGCACGAGCGCATGCGGCCGTCGGTCCAGGACGCCACGCGGCAGCACTGGGGGCATTCGTAGAGGCCGCTCCAGTCGGTGGCGCCAATGGTCTGGAACTTGGTGATGGCGCTCATGGCTTCGTCGCGGTCCATCAGGACCGGGTGCGCGTGGGTGGTCAGGTCGACCTTCCCGACGATGCCTGCTCCGTAGAGCTGGGCGAGGATCGCGCGTGCGACTTCGAAGCTGACGTCGATGTGGTGGTCCTGGTGGAGCCGCCGTTTGATCATTGATGGCGAGCCGTGCCGAGGGCCCTCGGTGACCAGTTCGGTGGCGATGTGCAGGATGGTCCTGTTCTTCACGGGCTGTCTCCTTCGCGGATCAGGTGTCGACCAGGTGCTGTCCGGTGTTCATGAGGTGCTGTGTGACGGGCACGGCCGCAGCCGTGCCCGTCAGGGGAGAAGGGGCCGGCCGCGGTGACAGGGGCGTCTACCGCTCGCCGCGGTCTGCGGCGTCGTTGAGCTCAGCGAGCGTGGCGTACTGGGGGTACAGCCGGGAGCGGAGCTGTACGCGGATACCGACGGCGCGGCCGCTGGCCGCGAGTTCGGTCAGCAGGTCGCGGGCGGCCGGGTCGGTGAGGAGGTCGGTGGCCTCGTCCAGGACGACGGTGACCGGCCCGGCGGGGGCGGACTCGCTACCGCGGTGGGCGGCCCGTTGGCGGACCAGGTCGGTGGCCGCGTTCAGGAGCGGGAGCGCACTGAGGTCGGTGCTGGACATGGGCTATCTCCTTCGCGAGGGGGATCAGGCGGCGGCCATGTAGTCGGCGTGGTCGGTGTGGACCCAGGCGCCGTGACCGAGGTTGGTGACGGGCACCTTCGGGTCGTCCTTCATGCGGTTCAGCGCGGTGCGCACCCGGGGGCCGGGCACGCCCAGCGACCTGGAGATGATCGCCGGGGCTGCGGGCTTGCCGTGCTTGAGGAGGAACGCGACGATCTGCCGGGTTGTGTCGGACATCGTCGGGCCGTCGGGCTCCACGGCGTCCGGCACCTTCTCCATGGCCACGCCGGGCACCGGCGGCCTGGCGGGGTTCTTCGCCGGGGACGGAGCCGTGCCGGTGAACCGCTCGGGGTCGTAGGTGTACTGCTGGCCGGCGTTTCGCAGGGCGAGCATCAGGGCGTGCTCTTCGAGGATGTGCCGGATGATCGGCAGGGCGTCGATGCTGGCCTGCTCGATGCCGGTGGTCTCGCCCTCGTGGGCCAGGCCGAAGGGGTCCTCGACGTACGGGGCGCGCCACATCGCGGCACGGTTGTCGGGTCCGGCGAGGTAGCCGAGGCCGCCGGTGCCGGTGCCGTCGTTGAACTCCTTCGGGATGGCGCCCGGGTCGACGCCGGCCAGCGCGGTGCCGGCGGCCCGCTTGCCGGTCGCGGACGAACCGGAGCGCAGGACGGCGTTGTTGCCGCCCTGTAGCAGGTCGCGGATCAGGGTCTCGCCGCCCAACTCGCTCGCGTTGGGCGACTGGTTGGCGAGGCGGAACTTGATGCCGACCTTCCGGGCTTCCTTCGCGAGGTCCCCGATGATCCTTACGGCTTCCTCGCCGTACTC
This sequence comes from Streptomyces zaehneri, assembly GCF_032248645.1. Taxonomy (NCBI): domain Bacteria; kingdom Bacillati; phylum Actinomycetota; class Actinomycetes; order Kitasatosporales; family Streptomycetaceae; genus Streptomyces; species Streptomyces zaehneri. The sequence goes on along the minus strand of NZ_JASTTJ010000019.1, from coordinate 114,299 downwards.
GGGGTCGTTGAGCAGGTCGTGCGCCTCGTCGAGGGTGATGGAGATCAGCGGGTCGGGATCGCCGGGCACGAAGAAGGCGCGGCCGACGCGGGTGCGGCCCTTCTCGTCGACCCACTTCATGCGGTTGTAGCGCTGGCTGCGCTCCTTCATCAGGGCGTGGACGGCGCGCAGGACGACGATGCCGAACGCGTTGCCGGGGGCGAACACGGCCACGCCGTCGGGCCAGTCCGGCAGCGACAGGCCGGCCTGCGGGTCGATGACGATCGAGCACACCAGCGGGCTGCGCCGTTCGATGCCGAGCAGCCCGTCCAGCAGGCGGGACTTGCCGGAGCCGGTGGTGCCGGTCACGAAGGAGTGCACGGCGCCAGAGCCCGGCAGGAAGAACCGGTAGTGCGCCTCTTCGCCGTCGTAGTAGATGCCGATCGGGGCAAGTCCGGTCGCCGGGTCCAGGACGTGCTGGGGGCCGAAGAGGGTGCCCTTCTTCAGCGGGTTCTCGGTGAACACGCTGATGCGGCCGCGGCGGGGACCGAGCCGCTCCATTGCGATCAGGTCGAGGTCGTCGATGTCGAGCGCGGACGCGGTCTCCACCAGCCGGATCTCGAACGTCTTGTTCCGCGGCAGGAGGATCTCCGACGACCAGCCGCCCTTGGGCAGGGCGAGCGGCGAGACGAGCTTGCTCTTGGGGTACGGGCCGTCCGTCACGGCGGCGTACTCCACCCAGTCCAGCATCTGCCGGGTGAGCTCGGGGGCTTTGGCCGTCGGGCGTCGTCCCCAGCGGCGCCAGGTCCAGGCGCCGTAGCCGAGCGACCAGGCCAGGGAGGCGCCCCACCAGGGGTTTTCTCCCCACTCGGGTCCGCCGACGCTCGCCATGATGGTGAGCAGGGTGGAGCCGGTGACCGGCATGGACAGGCCGATGTAGCGGTCGGTGTCGGAGGGCAGGGTGCGGGCGGGCCGCCACTCGCCCTTCCACTTGATGAGGCCGGGCACCCAGCCCCAGGCGCCGGCGCCCGCGGCCCCGGCGAAGCCGAGGGTGAGGGCGGTCTTCCAGCCGTCAGGGGTGGCGGACAGCACTTCACCGGCCGGGCCCATGTTGGCGGCCAGGGAGGCGAGGGTGAGGCGGCCGCGGTTGTCGAGCGCCCACTGCTGGAGGGTGCGGGACTGCTTCTTGCCGGTTGCCGCCTTGGCCAGGGTCTCGTTGTTCTGCGCAGCGACAAAGGAGGCGAAGTCGACCACGCCTTTCAGGTACTGGGGGCTGTGTTCCTTCGGGGCACGCACGGCGGTATTCCCTTCATGCTCGGGGCGTTGGAGGACGGGGTCGGGGGCCCGGTGCTCCCCACCGCCTCCGAACCGCGCCGGCTGGGGCGCGGGTCGGGGGCGTCTGGGCAACACAGGGACCGGGCCCGCCAGATCGGCGGGCCCGGAAGCCTGGTCTGCTGCGGCTGGTCGGCGCTATTCGGCGTCGTAGAAGGTGTTCTGCGCCATCGGGACGTCGGCGTCGTCGACGGCGTCCTGGATGCGGCCGTGGTTGCGGTGCGCGGTACGCGCGGCGGTCTCGGCCTGGTTGACGGAGATGTCGGTGGCGTTCTTGTACGCGTCGGCGGCCGTCTTCTGCCCGTTGATCAGGTCGCCGAGCATGTTGACGTTGCCGACGGTGTACGTGTCGACCTTGAGTGCCTTCAGCTCCTCCGCGATGCCGTTCATCCGCTCGGCCATCTCGGCGGACCAGGCGGCGAGGTTGTTGACGTCCTCCTGCCGCGACTCGACTTCCGCGCGGATGGTGTTCAGGGCGTTGAGCAGGGCGCGGTGGTTGACGACGTCACCGATTTTCGTGATCGCCATGGGGCGGGTTCCTTCCTGTTCGGGGCCGGGTTCGGAGGCGACGTCCTCGATGACGCCGCTGAAGTCCTCGGGGGCGTCGATGTCGGCGTCCGGGGCGATCAGCCCGTATCCGGGGTCGTCGGGGGAGCCGAGAGTGACGATGTCGCTGTCTTCCCAGCGGCCCCGGTCGCTGTCGCGCTCGTAGTCGGCGTCGAACCAAGGCAGTTCGTCGCCGGGGTGGCGGGGGTCGTAGATGACGGTGGTGCCGATCCGCGTGTAGTGGACGTTGACCTGCCGGCGGATGCCGTGCACGTCCTTGTACTCCCACACGTACGGTTCGACCCGCCGGGGCTCGCTCACCGGTCGTAGTAGCCGGCCTGGGCGGCCCGCTCGACCGGGGACGACTGGACAGCCTCGGCGATGCCGCCGTGGGACTTGTAGGCGGCGGCCGCGGCGGCCACGGCGAAGTCGCCGGCGTCCTTGGCGGCCGCCCCGTATGCGGCTGCGGCCTGGGACTGGGTGCGGATGGAGTCGCGCAGCTCGTCGATCTCGGCGCGGGTCTTGTCGTCGACCTCCAGGTCGGCCAGCTCCGCCTCGATCTGGTCCAGCCGGTCGGACAAGGCCTTGTCATCGGCGGCGATCGCGATGGCCTCCTCCGAACGCATCTCGCACATCGCCTTCGTGAGCGTGAGCGCGTTCATCAGCCCGTCCAGGGTGCGGATCTCCGGGATGACCGAGGCAGGTGAGGACATGAAATCTCCGTTCTGTGCGGGGTCGGGCACCACGCTCAAGTGGCGGCGCTGTGCGGGTGCTTCGGGTTCGGTACCGGCGGGCTTCGGCTCGGAGGCCTTGGCTTCGGCCGCGCGGGCCCGCTCCTCGGCCGCGGCCTCACGTTCCTTCGCCTCGCGGGCTTCCTTCTGCGCGGCAAGGACCTTGTCCCTGGCGGCCTGGGAGCGGGCTTCCTCGGCTTCCTTCTTCGCCCTTTCGGCCTTCGCCTCCGCCTCCTTGATCGCCTGATCGAGGGCGGCGTTGAGGTCTATGTAGGGGCCGCCGGTCAGGAACGGGATGCCGGTGCCGTCTTCGGGGGTTGCCGGGGCGGCTTTCGCCTCCTCCGGCTTTTCATTCGCGTCCGGATCGTCGGCCTTCGCGTCGAGGTCGACGGTCTTCGGCGGCTCGGTCGGCTTCGGCGGGTACGGCGGGTACGGCGGGCGGGGTCCGGCTTTCGCCTGCGCCGCTTCCGCCCTCCTTTTCGCCTCGAGCTCTTCCTTCTTCCGCCGGCGTTCCTCCGCCTTCACCTCCATCTTGCGGCGGTGCTCTTCGCGGATCTCCGGCCACCGCTCGCGGTAGCCCTCGCCGACGGCCTTCCACATGGTGGAGCCGGTCTCGGTGATGACCGCGAGCGGGTAGGCCGCCTTGCCGCCAACCTTGGCGCTGCGTGGCGCCCGGGAGCTGAAGGTGCCGCCCGGCTCAGTCGGGCTGGGCGACTTGACCACCGTGGTGGTCTTGTCGTCTGTCGAGCCGCTGGCGGCGACCTTCTCGACGACCTCGCGGGACTCGGGGGTGTCGTAGCGGCGGTTGTTGACGCCGGCCACCTTCTCCACGCCGCGTGCTCCGGCGTAGGCGATGGCGACCAGCAGCAGCAGTTCGAACACGACTCAGCTACCTCCCTGTTCAGGCCAGGCCGAAGGCGCCGGCGACCAGGCGGCCGACGGTCGTGACGACCCAGGCCAGGGAGGACTGGATGAAATCGCCGATGGGGCCGGGGATGGTGGAGGCGAGCACCGGCAGGATGGCGCCCAGGATCCGGGTGCGCATCTCGACCTTGCGGGTGACCAGGTCGTTGACGAACACGAAGGTCACGGCCAGGGCGGGGAAGCCGGTGACGATCAGGCCGGTCCACTCGCCGATCGAGCTGGTCGCCCAGGTGTTGATGGTGTTGACGGTCTCGTTCCACCAGCGGCCGGCCGGGGTGGCGACCATGGCGGCCGAGGCGGTCGCGATCAGGAGGGCCTGGGCGCGGTCGGTGTGCAGCTTGTTGGTGATCTTGTTCAGGCCGGGCAGCTTCTCCGCGTAGTACAGGAGAGCGGCGGACCCTGCGCAGGCCCCGCCGGCCGCGGCGCTCACAGTGGCGTCGATCATGGAAAAGTCGTCCTTCCGGTACTGGGTTGGGGATTTGACGGTTAATCACGGAACGTCGTAATCTCGCGCGCGCACGGGCGCGCCTGTGCGCACGGGTGTGCGCGGCCGCACGGGTGGGGTCTGTTTCCTCTGTTACAGCGGCTTGTCACAGGGCTCGTAACAGCTCGCGTAACAGCCGGGCGGTCACTGTGCGTGCGTCTCGCGGATGTTCTCGAGGGCGGCCGCGACGGCCTCGTAGGCGCGGTCCCGGGCCTCCTGGGGGAGCTTCTCGAGGACGCTGCGGAGACGGTCGAAGGTGACCTCGGCGACCGCGTCCGGGCCCTCCTTGCGGGCGTCCTCCAGGCGCCGGCCCCAGTGCTCTGCCTGCCGGGCCTGCTTCTCGGCCCGCTTGCGCCTGAGCGGTTTCTTGCGCTGCGGCGGGTTGTTCCACGGCGCGGTCTGCGTGTCGCTCACCTGCGGTTTTGTCTCCTTCCGGGGCGGGTTCGTGGCAGGGTTGGTATCGGCGCTTCGGCGCCTTCACCGCGTCCCCGAGTTGTCATCAGCAGCTCGGGGGCCGGTGGAACCGTCGAAGCGGATCGTTTTCGCAGGTCAGCGGGCTTTCCGCCGGTGCGGGAAGTGCGGGTGGCACCACCAGCAGCCCGGCCCGTGGCCGTGCTCGGTACGGGCGTGGGCGAGGAACGTGAAGGTGGCCGGGATGCCCAGGAGGCCTGCGGCCACGGCCAGCGTGCTGAACACGTACAGGACGGTGTTCACCGTCGGCTCCTCTCGATCGGTTGAAGGTGCTGGTCAGGCCGCGTCGGCGATGCCGAGGATCCGGCGGGCGCGCTTGCGGCGGTCGTGGGCGGTGGTCACCGACACCCCGAGGTACTCGCTGATCTGTTCCAGCGTCAGGTTGTCGTCGCCGTGCTCGCGGATCAGGTCCGCGACCTTGCGGGCGTCCCTTTCGACCGGCGTCATTCGGGCTTCGGCTTCGAGCTCCGCGGCTTTCGCCTCGGCCTGAGCGGTCGCCTCCCGGTCCTGTGCGATCCGGCGTCCGGCGGCGGTCTTGTCAGCTTCCGCTTGCATCGCCTTCGCCTCTTCTTCGAGGCGCAGCCGGTTGCTTTCGGCAGCCGCGCGCCTGCTTTCGGCGGCCTCGGCAGCGGCCTTCTCGGCGGCGGCTTCGGCCTCCTGGGCCAGCTGGTCGGCCTGCGCCTGGCGGGCGCGGGCCTCCGCGATCTCCGCGGACTCCTCGGCCTGCGCCGCCAGTTCCTGCCGGCGCCGCTCGGCGTCCCAGTTGAGCTGGGCTTCTTCCTGCTCGCGGCGGGTGCGGTGAATCTCCGCGTCGGTGTCCGCCTTGAGCTTGATGACCTCCGCCTCGGCGCGTGCGGAGCGCAGCCGAAGCTCTTCTTCGGCCTTGCGAAGCTCGATCGTGGCGGCGTTCTGGGCCTCGGTCCGGGCGATCTCCAGACGGCCTTCGGCGCGGATCGCCTCGGCCTCCGCGTCCAGCTTCGCGGCGCGGATCCGGGCCTCCGTTTCGACCTGGCGAAGCTCGCTTTCGGCTTCCCGAAAGCGCGCCCGCTCGGCCCGAAGGCGTTCCTTCTCGGTCTCGGCCTCGGGGACTTCGAGGGCCTCTTCAACCGAAAGTCCGAAGTCGGCGAGCTTGATCGGCAGAAGCTCATCCGAAGACGCGGTCCGCCGCCACTTGCTGCCGTAGCGTTTGCGGAGCATCTGCCGGTAGACCATCCGCTCCTTGTCGAGTCGGAGGGCGACCTCGTACGAGGTGATCTCCCACAGCTTCATCTGCCGCGAAATGCGGGCGGTCGCGATCGGGGAGAGGAACCAGCGCGACAGCCGGACACCGTCCATCGACGGGCGACCCTTGGCCTCACCGATGTGCGCCGCGTACAGGTGGGCGAAGATCTCCGAGAAGACCACCCACAGCGAGGCGAGCACCGCGTGACCCAGCTGGGCGGGCAGTGAGACCGACGACTCCCAGTTGAGGTAGATCGTGGCGGCGGTGCCCAGGCGCGGCACCCACTTGACCCAGCCGAGCGGCTTGTCGAATCGGATCAGCAGCAGGTTCGCCAGGGAGAACCCGAGGATGGATAGGTCGATGCCGATGGGCAGCATCCACGGGAACTCGAACTGCCAGCCGCCCTCCGTGATCGGGGTGGCGGCCTTGTCCTCCACGGCGCTGTAGGAGGAGACCAGGCCGAGGCCGGAGACGCCGCTGGCGAGCAGAATGCCCAGGCCCATCAGCCACTTCTCGCCCGTGCCGAGCGGCAGGGACTTCTTGCCGGGGCCGCCGTCGGCGTCGACGACGCCCTCCGCCAGGACGACCTCGTCGTCGGCCGGTGCGGGCAGCCGCTCGCGCTCCTGGTCGTGGGGGGCGTCCGGGGGACTGGGCGCAGTCATGAAGAACTCCTTGATTGTCCGGGACAGAGACGGTGGGGGCCCGACCCAGCCGCCAGGGTTCGGCGGTCGGTGCGGGCGGATCAGGCAGCCGTCAGGCCGTGGCCACGAAAGGCCGGCGCGGGGCGATGACCCGGCCGTCGGGGAGCAGCTCGCCGGTGTCCTCGAAGAGCAGGAGGCCGTTGCAAAGCAGGCTCCAGCCCTGCTCCGGGTGAGCGGCAACGACGTGCGCGGCCTCGCGGTCCGAGCTGTGGGCCGTCGGGCACTTCGGGGTGTGCGTGCACAGCGAGTCCGGCAGCCGAGTGGTGTCGGTGGTGGTCGTCGCGGTGTCGAGCTGGGTGTTGCTGCGCATGGGCTCTCCTGCGGGGATGCGGGCCCGAGACTCTCCCGGGCTGGAGGCGTGCGAAAGGCCGGCCGCCCGTCGTGCGGGCGGCCGGCCTGGTCGAACAGTGCGGAGTAGGAGCGAAGTTGGATTCCCGTCCCGTGTGCGGGTCAGCCTCGCGTCTTCTTCTGCCGAGCGAGGTAGGCGTCCTGGAGCCGTTCGAGCGACTCGGACAGGCGCTGGCCGGTGCCGCATCGCGCGTCCGGCGAGCACCCGGTGCAGGTCTCACCGTGTGCGCGGTTGGCGGCCGCGGCCTTCATGTAGCGGTCGTACAGGGACTCAGCCATGGGCACGACGGCCGAAGTCGTGTTGCTCGTTGGTCCGGCGAACCGGGTCCTCCAGGCGCTTCTGGTCGGCGTCCGTCATGCCGTCGCCGCCCTACTGGCCTGGAGCCGGCTGCGGGCGGCACGGCGCTTCATCGAGCGCCGTTCATCCTCGGACAGTCCGCCCCAGACGCCCTCCTGCCCGGACTCCAGCGCCCACTGCAGGCACTGCTCGATGACCTGGCAGCGGCGGCAGACCGCCTTGGCCTCCTCGATCTGCAGCAGCGCCCCACCGGTGTTGCCGATCGGGAAGAACAACTCGGGGTCTTCCTCCCGGCAAACGGCGCGATGCCGCCAGTCGACGCCGGCCTCGGAGGCGGGCAAGTGGGGAGCCGAGAGGCTGACGAGGTCCTGGATGTCCTGCATGGGGGTCCTCCGTTGAGATCGCAAATGGGGCAGCCCCAGGAATGCGGCGTCCCTGGGGCTGCGGGGGGGGAGTGGGGGCGGCTGGGCGCGGTGATCTGCGGCCCCGCCAGGTGCGGTGGTGCTGCAATGGCAGAAGCTGACCTTCCGACCGTCCGCCCGTAAAACAGCTGGTGTTACTCAGCGCGAAGGCGGCACCTGATCCGCTTGCCGAGCGGCGACGGCTCGACCGTCCAGTGATCGGTCAGCAGGTCGAGCAGGTGCAGACCACGTCCGGACATCGCCTCGGCGCTGTCCAAGGCGCCATCGCGGCGGTCCGGCTGGCCCGGCACGGCGTCGTGAACGATTACCTCGACGCCGGACGGGACCGCGGACACCTCGGCGATCAGCAGGACGGGCTCGTTCTCCGAATTGGCCCGCAGCACGTTGCCCATCAGCTCGGACACCACGAGTTCGGCGGAATCGGCGAGGCCCGGGTCAGCGCTGTACGTCGTCGCCACCGCGCGGGTCAGCGCGCGAACGGCGCTGAAGGCCTCCCGGGAGGCCGTCATCTCAGCGCAGAAGCCCCGCCGCCGCTCGGTCAACGCCAGACCCGGCACCGAGTCGGGGACCATGAGTCGTTCGTCCACGGCCGCGGCGTGCAGAGTGCCGGTACCGAAGACAGCGACCGTCACCGGGCCCCACTCCTCTGGTCGTGCTCCCTGGCCCGGCGCAGGCCCTCGTCTTCCTGGCTCGGGTGCTCGTCCCCCTGTGCACCGAGCGGTGCCCGGGATGCCAAGATGTTCTTCAGCAAGGTTGTTCTTCCTCTCACTTGAGATGGGCGGACGATCGACGACGGCCCCGGGGCGCAATCCCGGGGCCGTCGTCGTTGTTCGGTTTTCTCGGGCTGGGTTGGCCTCCCCTAGCGGAGGCCAACCCAGCAGGGCTGCTGTGACCTGAAGGATCCTGCTGCCCCCTGCCATCGCCGCTCGTCAGACGGGCGGCGATCACAGGTAACGCAGGTCACGCGGTGCGCGGGGATCAGGTGTAGAGGTTCTCGCGCTGCTGGTAGGCGTCCTGCGCCTGCGCGAAGTGCTCCAGGATCGGCGCAGCCGCTGCGCAGTACTGTTCTCTCCTACCTGCCGATGCTGGGCTTGACGCGGCGTGCGCGGTGGTGGGTAGGAGGGCGAACCCTTGCGGATGCGAGGCCCGGGCCAGATTCCGAAGCCAAGCGGTCCTGGATCGCACGGCCGGTCCCGCACAGGTGTCCTGGGCGGCAGTCCGTGCAGGCGTAGAGGGCGTGGTTCAAAAGCGGGCCGCGCAGCCCTTGTACCTCGCGTTCGCGGTCGGTGCGCCGGACGGTGGGCTCCAGGCGCCGCCAGTCCGATGCCCGCCTGCGGGCATTGCTTTGGTCGCGGCCGCGCGCCCAGTTCTCATCCTCCCGCTGTTCGCGGATCTGCTGCCGGGCCACGTCCTCGCGGGTTCGTGCCGTCCAGGCCCTTCGCTCGGCCAACTCATAGCCCATGGGGCAGTACTGGCCCCGCTGGCAGTCGGCGCAGTCGACTCGGTGACGGGCGACCGCACGTAGTGCCTGCTCCAGCGCCGCCAACCCCGATCGGCCTGCCTCGCGTTGGGCCAGAACCATCGGCATCCGGCACCGCTTGCCGCCACGGCAGATCTTGCAGTTGCCCTGGTGCCGGACGATCGCCTGCCGAGCACGCTCGAGCGGCGACATCTGGGCGGTGTGGGACATGCGGTGGACCGGCTGCCCTGCGGGCGGGGCCGGCTTGCTGAACTGCCGTGCACTCCGCCGCGCACGAGTCGCGAGGTCGCCCTCGACCAGCGCGGCGCCCCACTTCTCCCGCCATTCCTCAAGGGTGAGGTCGCCGAAGTCGATGCGGCGTGCGCTCCCCGGACACCGCTTCCCGGGCTTCGGGTAGTGCGGGGTCAGGAGGCTGCGCTGCACCGAATGCCAGCACTCGCACTCCGGGCATTTGAGCAGGGGAAGCTCGCCTTCGCGGAGGTTGATGTGCTGCGGCCGGAAGTCGCTGAGCCGGTACGGGGGGAGCTTGCTGATACGCAAGGCGGGCTCCTAGACACGGGGGAGTGACATGGGCTGCGTTCCCTGCCGACCAGGAGCCGTCAGCGGAAATCCGCTGGTCGGATCGTGGAGGACAGGCAGCGCAACTGCTGTCTGGCTGCCCTGCTCTCACCCATCGGGGGACATCGTGTCGACCTTGTGGTCGGTCACCCCGGTGCCGCATGTAAGCGATGGCGAGCAGGCTGCGCTTTTCGGTTGGTCGTGCGAGGTGTCAGGACTCGATGTCCGACTCCCTGTCCGGCTCCGCTTGCAGCGGTTCTGGGTGGCCGATCTGCCTAGGACGCAGCGCCAGGTAGCCAGCCCGGCGAATCCGGAAGCAGGTTCTCCACAGCTTCGATATCGAAGATGCTTCCAGTGAAGGCTATGCTCGCTATCGAAGTCAAGGGTCTCGCTATCGAAATGTAGTCGGAGAGTCACAGATCGGACCGTCCAGCCGCCGCGATACTGGCGTTAGACATCGAAGCCCCTAGGATCGCTAGCGAGGTGAGGAGTCGAATGGCGGAAGAATCGGGTGCCGAGCCCAAGTACCTTCAGATCGCTGACGCGCTGAAGGCAGCGATCGAGATGGGGGAGTACGGCCCTGGGGACCGGCTGCCTGGGGAAAACGTCCTCGCGCCGCAGTACGGCGTTGCCCCCATGACTGCCCGCCGAGCACTCCGTGTGCTTACGAGTCAGGGCCTCGCCGAGTCCCGGAAGGGGGCCGGCTTCTTCGTCCAGGCCTTCCACCCAGTCCGACGACGAGGCATTCAGCGCCTGGCGCGCGATCAGTGGGGCAGCGGAAAGTCCATCTGGGCCGCAGATGAGAGCCGGCCGCTGACCGTGGATCAAGTCACTGTCGAGGAGGTCACTCCGCCAGCCCACATCATCCGCATGCTTGAGCTTGGAGAGGGGGAGACGGCCTGCGCTCGCTCGCGGCGCTTCGTACTCGAGGGACGTCCCGTCATGCTCGCGACGTCCTATCTGCCTTTCAGTCTCGTAGCAGGGTCGGCGATCACTCAGGCGGATACAGGACCAGGTGGGACGTACGCGCGTCTCGCCGACCTTGGACACGCGCCGGTCCACTTCCGCGAGGAGATCCGCGGCCGTCTGCCGACCAGTGTCGAAGCAGCTGCCTTGGGGATGTCCATGGAGCGGCCGGTGCTCAAGGTCTGCCGAACGGCGTTCGACGCTGACAAGCGTGTGGTCGAGATCAACGAAATGACTCTCGACTCGGCTAGCTACATTCTCGACTATGAGTTCGACGCCTGACGCCATGGGTGCTTCCGACCGATCGCTGAGTGGCTGGTTCCGACGTCAACCAGCTTCTGAGGTTCGGACGTTGAGCGAGATGCCCCTGCGTGGAAGCAGTGTGGACTCAGCGTGGCAATACGGTATCGTCTGCCTGGTCAAGGACCATTTAGGGGGTGTGTAGTGATCGCTGTGGATCGGTGGACAGGTGAAGAGGCGCTGCTGCTGCGGTCGGTGAAGCGTCAGTCGGTACGCGCGTTCGCAGAGGACCTCGGCATCAGCCCCCGGACGGTTTCCCACTGGCGTGAGAACAAAGATCGCGAATGCCGTCCTTCAATGGCACAGATCCTCGATGCGGCACTCACTCAGTGCACTCCAGAAGAGCAGGAGGCATTTCGCTTCCGGCTGGCGGCACTGCGGGGGGACTCTGTTAGTAGTGCCACAGGGACTGAGGACGCCCAGCCGGCGCCTTGCACCGTCGTCTCCCACAAGTTCCTACCCGTGTACCTGGGTGAGCGGCTCGGCTCGCTCTACGAAGCCGGGGCACCACGACCGTCGGGTCCTGGAGGCCTTGAGCAGCGAGTGCTACCCGGTGGGCATCGAACGGCACACTCATCCACGGTCCACGTCTACGCATGTGGGATCGCGTTGGTGCTGCTGGAAGAGCACCACCGTGTCGACTCCCTCACTGAGTTAGCGGTGTGGCGGTACCGCTCGTATCTGACTGATCGTGCCTGGGTTGGCCAGCGCATGACGCACCTGTTGGGGCAGTACAGCCCGGGTGGGACTGCGGTTGTTCCTTCGCCGGATCCGGAGTACGTCCTGTCGGTGTACGAATTGCGTGACCACTCGTGGACCAGGCCCGGGCTCGGCACCGCTCTGCAGCTATTGACGACACCGTCGGTTCTCGTCAACCGCCAAAACCCGCAGAACATCACGCCTCTCGGGACCGGTGTCGAGGACGTCAAATTCCGCGACGGCTGGGCGCACCCGGAAGCCGTGGCGTTCGACGGTGGTGCTTCGCGGGGAGTGGCTGGCTGGTCTGGGGTGGCTTACCACCCGCAGCCGGACGAACGTGCCCTGACAACGAGCCAGATTGTGTCCTTGGAGTTGGATGTTCAGGCGCTGTGGGCTCTGTCCTCGCACGTCCTGCACATGATCGAGGAAGGCAAGGACCCGGTGATGCCGGCCGAGTACGGGTGGCGCTTCCTGCGCGGCGCCTACGTCCGGCTTACCACCGCCCGGCCGACGGAGACGGCCCAGCACCGCGTAATGCGAGAGGCGATCCTCGCCACGAGCGAACTTCCTGATCGGCTGCGTGCTGCCCAGGATGCCCTTCGGGACAGCATTCAATGACGGTCATGGGAAGGCGGACTGTGTGGAACCTCGTTCGACGGCGCTGCTGGTCATCGACGTACAGCAGGGCTTTGTCAACCGGCACAGTGGTGGCGTTCTCCCCACTATCGTGCGGCTCGTTGAGGGGTGGCGGGCGGCTGGCGGTCCCGTGGTGTTGACGCGGTTCTACAACGCAGTTGGCTCGCCGTACGAGACGATCACTGGCTGGACGAGGCTGCGCACACCTGAGGAGCAGGCTCTCGTTACTGAGCTCGCGCCTTTCGTCGATGCTGCGGCCGCTGTCATCAACAAGGCGCAGGCCTCCGTCTTCACACCCGAGGGTGCCGAGATCCTTCGGAGGTCGGGATGGACCGATCTCGTGCTGTGCGGCATCGACACGGACGCATGCGTGTACGACTCCGCAGTGGCCGCCTATCAGGGCGGCTATCGGCCGTGGATCGTGACCGACGCCTGCGCGTCCAGCGGCGGAGCTCAGTACCACGACGCCGCACTGCTGCTCGCCGCGCGGAACATCGGCGCATCCCAGCTCATCACCAGCGAGGCCGTCCTATCCCGAATCAGCGGAACCGAGGGAGCGCAGACGTGAGCGCATCGTCGTACGACGCAGACGTGCTTGTGGTCGGCGCCGGCCCGGCCGGGGTGGCAGCCTCGCTCATGGCGGCCAGCGTGAACCTGCGGGCCATCGTGGTGGAGTCCGGCCCGGTGGGCGGCAAGCTGCACAGGATCGGCGCCATGGACAACGTTCCGGGCTGCTGGTCGACCGGCCCTCAGTTGGCCGAGGCCCTGACCGCAGACCTTGAGCGTCTGCAGGATGCCGGCCGATGCACCCTTGTGCGGGGCCACGGGCTGAAGGTCAGTGGGCACGACGACCGAGCCGAACTCGTCCTCGCCGACGGACGCGTGTTCACTGCGGGGTCCATCGTGGTCGCCACCGGTGTGACTGAGTTGTCTCCCTCCGAACTGGAGTGGGTGAGCGCACCCACCGACTTCTCCCCTTCTCCGCTCTGGCGCGCCACTCCCCAGGAGCTCACGGGCCGAACGTACGTCCTCGGAGCTGATCGTCCGCTCGGGACCTGGCTGCGAGCGCACCCGGACGCGACGACGACGTTGCACGTGCTTTGCCCACCATCCGACGAATACAAGGCGGCCGAAGTCGAGGACGACGGTCGTGTACGACTGGTCCCTGTGTCGCACGCCGCCATTTCCAGGCCCGCGTCCGGCGACGGCTGGACGGTCGAGGTGAAGGGCCAGGACGGGACCAAGAACGTCTACGCAGCTACGTCGATACTCAACAACCTCGGGAGCAAGCCAGCTGGTCTAACTGGATTGATCTCTGATGGTGACGGCTACCACCCGTCCAATCAGCAGCACCGGCGCATCCGAATCGCGGGGGACCTTCGATCTGCCCGCTTCCAACGCATTGCAACCGCCCAGGGGTCAGGGGCCGAGGCGGTGCTCGCTTACTACTACGACACCGCGCTTCGACCGATGAATGGAGCCACCAGGTGATCCGCCGTGTCTCGGTGTGCTTCCGGCCGTTGGCCGTTGCCGTCGACCGGCCGGAGAGCGTCCAGGGCGGCCTGGAGCGTGGCCGAGTCGCGGCTCCAGCGTTTGGGAGCGATCAGCTTCAGCCTCGGCGCCTCGGACGGCGCCATGACCTGGCTCTTGCAGTCGATGACGGGGACGAGGCCGAGGTTGTGGGTGAACAGCAGGACGGGCTTTTGCGCGACCATCGAGCGAAGCTCGAGGCGGGCAACGGGTCCGAGGACGTGGACACGACTACCGAGGCGCTTTGGCCTTCCGATGACGACGAGTCCGTCGAGCTGGTCTACGAGCGCTTCCCAGGCGTAGGGCTGCCCCTCGAAGGCGGACCCGTAGTGGAGGAGCTCGACGCCGTCGGGCAGGTCCTCGGTGATGCGCTTGAGCCAGCGCTGCCAGTTGGCGTCGGTCGTGGTCTTGGGGGCGGCGCTGACGTATACGCGGACCGGGTCCCCGGTGCGGCGCTCTGCGGCGATGCGGTGCATGGCCGCGGTGTAGCGGCGCTGCTGCTCAGGACGGGCGAAGGTCTCCACGTCCAGGGGATCGTCGTGCGTTGGCATCTGCGTCGCGTGCATACCCCTCATCATGCCCGGACGGTGCCCCGGGTGGGGAACAGGGCAGGTGACCGAGAGGTCTGGCGCTCCGTCAAGGGGCGTTCATCCATTAACGACACGAGCGGTACCGGGGTGTCGCCGCGGGATCTAGGAGGGGTACCGTGTCCCCTAAATAAGATCCATATGGACATGGTTAAGCCCCGCGAGGTGGTGCTCCGGGGCACGGCCGCAGACCTATCTAGGGAAGGTCTCGACATGATGCAGGGTACCCGTACCCTCCGACAGGCACACACCAAGGCACCCGCCGTGGCAGCGACAGCTCGTACGTCGCTCCGGTCGGGTGCCTTCTTTGCCTTCCCGCGCCGATCCGGCTGCGGGCGTACCTCTGCCCCGGAAGGGGGCGAGATGGAGTAGGTGCGATGGGCGGCGCCCGCTGAGCGGGTCTTTCAACCGCCGGGACGCCCGGCCACCCAGGTGATTAGCAGTCACCTCGGCTATGGCGTCCCATCTTCCACCGGGCGGGCTTAGCAGGCCCTCCCGAAGGAGTCGACCAGGCAGTTAGCAGCTGTCCGGTCGGGTCGAACTCGGTTCTCCCCAGAACCAGCGCCAAAGGCGCCTTTTTCATGCCTCCAGAACCATCCAGGAAGGCACGACCTATGTTGCAGCATGCTGCTGCCCTTTGTCAGCCCATCCATGCCCGGTTGGCGCATTTTGCGCCGTCTTACCGGTCACACTTTCCCTATCACTCGGCCACTCCGCCATGTGAGCGGGCCAGGACGGCGTCCCGAGCGTGGTTCTCCGGGATGTCGACGTGAGCGCCGTTTCGGCAGTGGCCACGACGCTTCCGGAGTTCACCGACGACGCCGTGATCGACGCTCCGGTACTTCCCCGGCAGCGAGATGTTCTGCGCTCGGTGCCGGGCGAGGGGCGCTCCGGCCGCGAGGACCTGGGTGACGCGCTGCGGCTGGGTCGGGGAATGCGGCTGCGGCTACTGGCCGCGATTCGGGCGCTGCTGGAAGATCCGTCGATCGCCGGGCTGAAGGATGCCCCGAAGCTGGCGGCGGTGGTGCTGTACGCGAAGTCCCGGGCGCCGCAGGGCCGCGAGGGCGACAACCAGTCGTCGATCTGGGGTGCGGAGCTGGGCCGGTGGCTGGGGATGAAGGAGTCCACGGTCCATCACAAGGTGCTGCCCGCGCTACGCGGCTCGGACGCGCTGCACACGAGGGTCGTGACGGACGCGAAGGGGCACCCGACCGGGCTGGACTGCCTGGTCATGCCGCTGTGGAGGGCGCGCAAGAGCGGGGGAACGGCCGATCCGCTGGCGTTGTCGAAGGCTGAGCTGGCGACGCTGCTCCGGTTGATCGAGGCGTTGTTCGGGCCGGGCTGGACACCGAAGGACAAGGACCCGATTCCGGCCGGGCTGCTGGCCGGCCGTACGGGCAAGGGGGCTGCGACCGACCGGCTTGGGCTGCTCTTGATGGTGCTGAACACGAGGGCGTCGGGCTGGCTGCAGCTGTGTGGCGGCTCGGTGCGGAAGAAGGAGGGGCGTGGGGCGGCGACGCTGGCCCGGCTGCTGGGCTGCTCGCCGTCGGGGGCGCGGAAGGTGCTGGCCAGGTTGACGAAGGCGGGTGTGGTCGCCCGGGGGCGGAAGGCGACGGTGACGCGGATGAATGGTCGTGGCCGGGTCATGCTGCTGCCCGTCGCCCGCGCGTACGGCCGTGTTCTGGACCCTGTGGAGCCGGTTTCGAGCTCCCGGTCGGTGTTTTCGCAGCGTCCCGATGGTGCGGTCGGAGATCATGTTCCCGGCTATGGTGCCGACACCCTTGGTACGTCTGGAGTTTGTGGTGCTGAGGCGGCCATGGAGGCGGAAGATCGGGAGCGTCCCGATGGTGCAGAGTTCCACGCAGACCACGCTTCTGTGGTTACTCCCGTCTCTTCTCCGCCACTCTCTGGGGGTTTTTCCGGCGAAGGCCGTGGGGGTGAGGGCCGTCGGCCGGAGCGCGTGTACGTGCGCGAGGACCAGGCCGTCGGCGGCGAAGACGCCGCTGCCGAGCCAGCGTTGCCGGTGGCAGAGGTCGGCCCGCTCCGCGGGGAAAAGCCTGGCAAGTCCGCGGTCAGTGAGCAGGGTGGACAGCGTGCTGCCGGGTTCCAGGCCGGTGGACGGCCTAAGGCCGTGGTGGGTGGAAAAACGCGGCAGCAGGGGAGGGCGGACCTTCCCGAGGATCTTGGTCTGCGGGTGGCTCTGGGGCCGGTCGCGTGGCTGTGGGCGGGGCTGAACCGCTGGCAGCAGGACCAGGTCGTGGCGGCCGTGAACGCGGAGCTGGAGCGGCTGAAGAACCTGCTGATGCAGCCGGAGGGCGCGCCGCGGCTGCTGGCCGATCGGCTCACCGACCGGCTGGAGGAGACCGGGGGCGAGGCCCGGATCAACAGCCCGTTCGGCTGGATCACCCGGCGGGGCCTGGTGCAGCGGCCGGCCTGCTCGGACCTGCGCTGCGACGACGGGATCCGGCTGGACACCGGCAGCGACTGCGCCAACTGCGGCAACGTGATCCACATCCGCCGTGCCCGCCGGGTGCGGATCGCGGCTGACGTCGACCGGGAGTTGCCCGGCATCGGTGGGGCGGAGCGCCGCCAGGTCCTCGAGGACCGGATGCGTGAGCACGCCGCGATCGAGGCGGAGGACTTCGTGTGGCGCCGTGAGCAGGCGCTGGCGGAGCAGGCACGGCGGGAGGCGGCCCGTGCGGCTGCTCGGGAGCGGGGGGAACGCGAGCGCCAGGAGGTGGCGGCCGCCGAAGTGGTCCGCCAGGCGTTGCCGTGCGAGGACTGCGGGCAGCAGCGGTCGGCCGGGCTGTGCGAGACGTGCGGTTACCGGCGCCGGACCGAGGCGGCGCTTGCGGAGGCCGGGCTGGTCGCGGCCACCTGGGCGGCCGACCTGACCGACCCGGGCGACGTCGCTGCGGTCACCGCCCATGTCCGCGCAACGCTGGAAGCCGACATCGAGACCGCCCTGAAGCAGTTCCTGGAGCTGATGGAGCCGGGCGAACTGGAGGCGGACCCGGTCGCGGCGGCGTCCGTGCTCGCCTTCAACGCCCTCCAGGTCGTACAGCAGGCCCTGCCGGAGTACCGCAGCAGCGCCCTCGGGCGGCTTGGCCGGACCGAGGAAGCCGACGCGGAGGCCCGCCGGGCGTACAAGACCGAACAGAACCGCAGGTGGTTCCGCGCGAACCCGACCCGCGCGGACGCCGTCGCCGCCGCGACAAAGGCCGCCGACGCCGCCCGAGAGCGCACTGCCGAGTACCTGCTGGCGGTGCGGCTGGAGCAGCTGCGCGAGCTGACGGCGCAGCGCACTGACACGGCCGCGGCCGCTCCGTGGTCGGCCCGGCTGACCGATCTCGCGGCCCGGCCCCTCGATCACGAGACGGCCGAGGCGGTGATCGCGTGAGCAGCGAGCTGAGCGGGGTAGACCTCGCACGCCAGGCCCTGGCCGCGGCCCGGGAGGCGGCGAAGAAGAACGGCGGCCGCCGCCAGGAGAAGCCGAAGAGCTCCCGGACACAGGTGGTGCGGCACGACGGCCGCGAGCCGCTCGGGCTCCGTGCCGCGATCAACATGCTGATGACCGAGCGCGGCATGGTCGCCCCGGCCGCCGGCGGCAGCGTCCTCGCCCAGTTCAACGACGTCCTCGCTGCGGCCGCGCCTGAACTCGCCGGTCACGTCCAGGCCGTGGGGTTCGACGCGGACACCGGCCGCCTGGACGTCGTCCCCGAGGCCCCCGCGTACGGCACGAAGCTGCGCTGGAGCGCCCCGAAGCTGATCGAGACGGCCAACGCTACGGTGCCAGGCGCGAACGTGCGCATCCTGAACGTCCTTTCGCCCGCACCCGGAAAGGCCAGCCTTGCCACGCCGGTCGCCGACCCGGACCCGCGCCCGACTGCGCCCGCCGGACCGGTGCACACCCGTGAGACCGCCTCGGACGGTTACCACCAGGCGCTCGCTGCACACCAAGCAGCCCGGCCAGAGCGACACGTAGACCCAGCCATCGCCGAGGCGATCGAGGCACAGACCCGTGCCCTGCGCGAGCTCAGCCGACGCGCGTTCCCCGATCCGGACCCGGACTCGATCGAGAACACCCGGGCCAAGCGCCACCGCAAGGCCAAGGCCACGCACGCCCAGGCTCCGCGCCGAGCCCGCGCCGAGCGCGCCCAACGCGTCAGCACCGCAGCTGGGGAACAGACCCTGTCTGACCGGCGTACAGCATGAACGTGCAACTTGGCCAAATACCGCTGTACTAAAGGGTTTTGGTTCGTTGTAGAAGGGGGCATTGAAGTGCTGTACTAGATACACAGCACTCACCGGGAAAAGAAGGGCAACACTTTGTCGCACTACTTCCGACCGTTCGCGAACGGCACCCGAACCGATCACCCGGTCCCAGGCCTGCCGTTCGTCGACGACTCCCATCTCCCGCTGGACGAGGGCCCCGAGGCCATCGAGGCGGTCGGCCGCCACGAGGCCCAGGGCACCTGGGGGCGCTTCGACCCCGAGCGCTCCAACGGCGGGTGGCGGGCCTTCACCACGGACCCCATCAACCACAACCTCGCCTGGGCCGTCCGCTACCACCCCGAGCACGGCCGGACCGTGATCCTGATGAGCGACGGACACACCTCATCCCTGCACAACGACTGGGCGGGTGACCCGCTGCTGTACCGGGCGGGCGGCTACTGGTGGGACGGCACCACCTGGTACCGGCCCGGCCAGATCTGGGACCCAGTCAGCCAGGACTACGAACGCCGCAAGGCACAGGCCGCGGTCACGGTCACCGCGTCCGACATGCTCGACGGCCGCGCCGACCCCTCCCGCGCGCACGTTCTGAAGGTCGCCACCTTCGACCGCGAGGCGCCGACGCCGGAGAACTGGCTCGACCACCTGGCCATGTGGGCACAGCTGCACGCGCAGCAGGAGAACGCCCTGCCGCTGGACCGGTGCGTGGTCAACGTGGCCAGCCCGGAGCTCTCCGGCGACCAGCTGCTGGGGGTCCCCGAAATGGCCGCGAGGGGGGAGATCAGTGCCTCCACGCTGCGGGCCTACATCTCGCGCCGTGAGAGCGACGTGCCGCTGCCGCAGGCGACCGTCGGGGGCCGCGCGCAGTGGTCGCGGCCGGTGGCCGAGGACTGGGTGGAAGCACGCCGGCGCTCCGCCGACGGGGTGCGGGCGGCCATGTCCGCCGGTGACCGCGACGAGCTGTCGCCGGGGGCCGCCGAGGTCCGGGACCGGTTCGCCAACGACTTCCTCAGCACCCTGTGGGAGCGCCCGGACGTGCGGAAACGGTGGATCCTGCGGCAGCGCAACGAGGCGTCGGTCAAGGAGGTCGCCGACAAACTGGCGTGGAGCGTCGCGGTCAGCCTGGACCGCATCCTGCCCACCGACATCCTCGGCGCGACGATCCGGCACGCCGTCCTCGACGACTTCGCCGAGATGCTCAGGCTCCGCGATGCGAAGAGCAGGAAGAAGGCCGCCGAGAAGCCGTACTGGTGGGACCTCAATCTGACGATCCCGGTGGCGAAGATGCTGGACTGGTTCGTCCGGCACCATCCCGACGCGGCCCACTGGACGATCGGCGAGATCATGCGCGAGGCGCACAACCGCTGGGACACCCCCGCCGACGCCACCGTCAAGGCCCTGCGCAGCGCGCTGAACATGGACGGTGAGCTCAGCGAGGAGGTCCTCAAGGACTACTTCGACCGGCTCGGGCCCGGAAAGAGCACCTCCTGACAACTGCCCGTACGACGGTCGGGACCGTCGACCCGCACAGCACATCCATCAACCGCACCTGAGAAGGAGGACCCCGTGTTCGACCGGTTCGCCATCGACGACGGCCGGCACCTGCCGGAGATCGTCATCGACGAGGACGCGTCCACCCGTGCCGGCGACGCCAGGTTCAGG
Source organism: Streptomyces zaehneri (assembly GCF_032248645.1). Lineage (NCBI taxonomy): Bacteria > Bacillati > Actinomycetota > Actinomycetes > Kitasatosporales > Streptomycetaceae > Streptomyces > Streptomyces zaehneri. The sequence continues at coordinate 94,190 of NZ_JASTTJ010000019.1, read as the reverse complement.
GCCGCCTGCTCCTGCAACCGGATGCCGAGGCATCCGGCAGGCTCCCGCGACCAGGCCCTCGCCGCCCACATCGCCCACGTCAACACCCGCATCGGTCCCTCCAAGGGCCCGGACTGGCTGCCCCTCGAAGCCCGCCTCATCCTGCTCGTCCTGGGCTGCGCGGTCCTGTGGGCCGGAGCGTTCATCGGCGCTCTCACCCTGGCCGACGCCGTGCACCTGACCGGCTCTGCTGCCGCCGGCGCCCGGGTCGGCGGAGTCCTGACCGGATTCGCCGCCGCCGGGTGCCTCATGGTCGCCGTCCGGCACTACATCGCACCCACCCGGGCCTGACCCGCACGGCGACGACACACGGCGCCCGAAGCCATTAGAGGTGGCTTCGGGCGCCGCTCGCGACTGTAGCGGCATCCCCGGCGTGGCGGCGTGCAGGTCCGTGCCGGAGATCTTCGCGCCGTCTACGACCCGGGTCCTCCGGGTGCAGCACCCCCCGCAGGCGTTCTACTGGCGGTAGAGTGGCCTTATGGGTGAGCAAGACACCAGCATCAAGACCACGAAGGACGTCCGCGACCGCCTGCGGATCCTGGCCAGCGAGCGCGGCACCACCATGAACGATCTCCTGACGGAGCTCGTGACGCGGGAGCTGACCGAGGAGGAGAAGGAACTGCGCGCGCAGCAGGCTCTGGAAGAGGTTCGGCAGGCGACGGGCGTGACCGTCTCTGAAGACGCACGTACCCGGGCGCGATCCTTCCTGCAGGGCCTCGGACGGGAGCACCACGCCGCGTGATCCGCGTCCTGCTCGACCACACCTGCATCATGGCGCTCGCCGACGGCGACGAATTCCTCAACGGCCTGTACGTCGAAGCCAGCTACGGCTACGCCGAGATGGTGATCCCTGCCCTGTCCGCAGCGGTCGCCGAGCGTGAACGACCAGGCGCCGGACAGCACATTCTGGGGCGCCGCTTCACCACGGCCGCGGACTTCACCAGTGCCCACGCCCTGGTGGCCGGCGCGTGGCGGCAGGCGGACTGGCGGGTGCTGCATCCGGCATCCTCGGTGATCGTGGCCCGGCAGGCCGGGGAGGACGCCACCCTGCTGTCCCTGGACCCCGACCTGTACGCAGGCACCGGGGTGAGCCCGCTCAACCCGATGAGCCCCTGACACCACCACTGCTTCGCCTGCCGTGGGCTGGGCGTCGGCACCTCGCGCGTGTCGCCGACTCATCTGGCTGCTGGCCGCGGTTGTCGTGTCGCTATCTGCCGACGTCAGGCCGTCGGAGGACACCTTCGCCTGCACCCACGGCTGCAACGAGTAAACAGAGACGGTGACGCTGCCCGCCGCGCTGGCTGGACAGCGAAGGAGCCACCCGCGCCCGGTGGCGGGACATGGTCACCGCACGACGCGACCTTCTTCCCTGTAACCCTGCGAAGGGAAGACGTGATGTCCGAGGATGAACGCGGCGGCTTCGGTCCAGGGACCGATGCTTGTGGTGCTTCTTAGGGGAGGGATCGCGCGTGGGGCGGTTATTCGAGATGCCACTGGATGACAGCGGCACAGAAAGAGCCGTGTTCGAGATTGATGACGACCTCATGGGCACAGACCTTGAACTGGCAGCCGGTGATGGCGCGATTGCTCGTGCACGGGTGTCCGTGCACGATGCCCTGAAACAGGTGAAACCGACGCTGTCGCGGGTAGCTGAGGCAGTCCGGGAGCTGAAGCCGGACGAGGCGGAAATCGCGTTCGGCCTGAAGATGGGCGGCGAGACCGGCGTGATCATTTCCAAAGGGACCGCTGAAGTGAACTTCACCGTCCGGTTGGTCTGGAACCGCCCCTAACTCACATGGGCATGCAGCGTGAGGGCTTCCTCGTCAAGGTGCGCCTGGGGACCAGCGATGCTCCCGTCGGCGTCGGGTTCGTTGTGGGCAGCAAGGAAATCGTGACGTGCGCACATGTGGTCAACGCGGCTTTGGGACGAGAAAAGGGCACCTGTGAGCGTCCCCCGGCTGAAACGCGTATTCAGGTCGAGTTCCCGCTGCTGGGTGACGCCGAAGGCGCACCGCTGCGCAACTGCCGCATTGCCGCTTGGGATCCCCCTCCCGGCGCTGGCCGTCCAGGCCGTGACACAGCCGGACTGGTCCTGGTCGGCGGAGATGCATTGCCGCCGAGCGCCGGAGCAGCACGGCTGGTCGATGCGCGAGCGGGCGCAGCCAACGATGCTCAGGTGGCGGTGTTCGGTTATCCGGGCAAGCCGTCCCGCAGAGTCAACGGCGCCTGGAGTACATGTGTGCTGCGTGGAGCCGTCGGCGGCGGCCTGATCCAGCTGGACTCTGGCAGTGAGTCGGCTCTGCGAACGCAGCCCGGGTACAGCGGAGCGCCAGTGATCACTACCGACCGGTGGGGAGACGCAGTCATAGGCATGCTCGCCGTGGCGAGCCGGGACGGCGCGGCGGAGGACGCCTACGCGGTGCCGCTGTCAGAAGTGGCTGCGGCCTGGCCCGAGGTGCTCGGCCACAGCGTCCTTCCGCCGTGCCCGTACCGCGGTCTTCAGACGTTCACGGCTGCGGACGCGCAGGCCGGGGTCTTTGTGGGCCGGGAACGCGAGGTCGAGCGGCTGCGGAACATGGTCAGGGCGCAGCCCCTCGTCGTGGTCACGGGCCCGTCAGGGGTGGGCAAGTCGTCGCTCGTGGCGGCCGGCTTACAGCCAGCGCTGGCGGCGGACGGATGGGCCGTTGCATCGTTCCGCCCAGGCGCAGCACCGTACGAAGCCGTAGCCCGGGCCTTGTTAGATCTTGAGAGACCGGCCGGGGACTACTCCCTTGAACAGCTGGACACCCGGGCCCGTTCACTGCGAGAGGAGGGCTTCTGGCCGGTCGCCAGCCGAATAGCATTGCTCACTGGCCGACGGCTGGCGTTGATCGGCGACCAGTTCGAAGAGGTAATCAGCAGTGACCGCAACGCCGAGAAGCCACTGGAGTTCCTTCAGCACATGCTGCCACCCCCGGACACCCTGCGGAACGCAGATGTCCGCCTAGTGTGTACCCTGCGAGCGGACTTCCTTCCCAATCTGCTCGAACTACCCGACGTAGGACTGCGCCTCCAGGACCGGCAGCTGAATGTCTCGCCACTGGATGAAGCAGCATTGACCCGGGTGATTGTCGAGCCAGCGGAACTCTCGGGCGTCACCTTCACCCCAGGACTGGCGAAAACGATCGCCCGCGAAGCGGGTAAAGCAGCGGGGAGCCTCCCGCTCCTGGAATTCGCCCTGACAGAACTCTGGCCGACACAGCAGCAGCGGCGCATCAGCTTCGACAGCTATCACGGTCTGGGCGGAGTCTCTGGAGCCCTGAACCGGCACGCGGAAAAGGCGTACTACATCCTCGCGCAGCAGGTGGACGAGCGCCGGATCCGCCGTGTCCTGCTTTCGATGGTGCGAGCCCGCGGGGGTGCGGGCAGTGCCGTCAGAGTCGCCGCCCAGCGATCTCACCTCGCCACTGACTGGTACATTGCCCAACTCCTCGCACAACCTGAACAGAGACTGGTCACTCTCGGCTCCAACGGACCGGACACCGCGGAAATCGCACATGAGGCGTTGATTCGAGAGTGGGACCGCCTGGCGGCCTGGGTCGATGAAGACGCCGAATTTCAGCAATGGCTCGCTGTCATGGAGGAGCGTGCCTCCGATGGAGACTTACTATCCGCCACTCGGGTGGCCGAGGCACAAGGGTGGCTGGAGGAGCGCAGCGCCGACATTCCCCAGCAAGTGGCCAGTCTGATTGAGAACAGCAGGTCAGCAGTCCTGGAGCAACAGCGGACCAAACTGTTGCTGAGCGAATCACAAGAGCTGGCCAAGCAGCTGCAGGTCTCGAACGCCGAGCTGGAGGAGAAGGCAGAACTCTTGGCTACCTTGAACCGCGATATCGAGGTGAAGAATAGCGAGATCGAGCAAGCCCGACAGGCCCTGGAGGAGCGTGCCGAACAACTCGCTGTCTCCATGCGCTACACGTCCGAGTTCGTGGCGAACATTTCGCATGAGCTGCGCACACCACTGAATTCGCTGCTGATTCTCGCGAAGCTCCTCTCCGCTAACGCGGAGGGCAACCTTTCGGAACGGCAGATACAGTTCGCCGAGACCATCCACGGCGCGGGCTCGGATCTGCTGCAGCTGATCAACGACATCCTGGACCTGTCCATGGTCGAGGCAGGCAAGATGGACGTGCTTCCCACCCCCATCGCCCTGGTTCAGCTGGTGGACTATGTTGAGGCGACTTTCCGGCCGCTAACAGACGAGAAGGGCCTGGACTTCTCGGTCAAGGTCTCCCCAGATCTGCCCGCGATGCTGCACACCGACGAGCAGCGGCTACTGCAAGTGCTGCGCAATCTGCTGTCCAACGCAGTCAAGTTCACAGACAGCGGGTCGGTGAAGCTACTCATCCGCCCGGCCAGATCAGATATGCCGTCCGCGATCCGCGAGCACCTGCTGGAGATGGGTTCACTGAGCGACGCGGACGCCGAACTGATCGCGTTCTGCGTGAAAGACACCGGAATCGGTATCGCAGCCAGCCAGATGAAGGTGATCTTCCAGGCGTTCCGGCAGGGCGACACCACGATCAGCAGAAAGTACGGCGGTACGGGACTGGGGCTGTCCATCGCCCGCGACATCGCGCACCTGCTTGGCGGCGAAATCCACCCGGACAGCGAACCAGACCACGGCTCCACCTTCACCCTCTACCTCCCCCTGGCACCCGACTGGGCTCCGCCAGACCCGGGTGAGCCAGCCGATGCAAGTCCTCAATTCCTCATACCGAGCTCCGCAGCCGCCACCCAAACGCTCACCACGCGCGAGAACGGCGGACCCCCTACCGTCCAAGACGCACAGTTACCGCCCACACTGCTCGCTTGCCAATTCAAAGGTGAGAGGGTGCTCCTCATCGATGACGACATCCGCACTGTGTTCGCCCTGGCGAGCGTGCTGGAGCAGCATGGGCTTGACGTGATGTATGCGGAGAACGGGCGTGAGGGCATCGAAGTATTGGAGCGGCGTGACGATGTGACGGCCATTCTGGTCGACATCGCCATGCCGGAGATGGACGGCTACGCAACCACGGCAGCGATCCGACGGATGCCGCAGTTCGCCGGGCTTCCGATCATCGCACTCTCCGCGAAGGCCATGGAGGGAGACCGGGAGAAGGCCATCGAATCCGGTGCTTCCGACTACATAACGAAGCCAATCGACACTGATCAGTTACTGCGCGTTATGGAACGGTGGATCCGTCGTACATGACGAGACAGGCCATCTGCAGAACTCCCGTATATCCGGCGTCGGCGCCTGCGGTACGAGTTGCTCGGCTCCTTACTGGTCGCCGGTGCCTCAGCGTCAGAAGCTGCGTGCCTCTTCCGCGCGTCGCCACGTCATGAGACGCGGTGGTGACTCTACTTTCCGTCTGGCCGTGAACGACCTCGACGACAAGGCGCTGCGTGGCTGGCTGCGGGAACAGAAGGCCGCCCCTACCTGCACATGACAGATCCCGTCGCCGCCCAGCAGGTGCTGGCCGGCGCGCTGGACGAGAACCAGTTCGGCGAGGCCGCGCAGTTCCTGTCCGCCGAGTACGGCGACGGTGTCAACCTGGTCCTCACACAGGTCAACAACCTCTGGGCACTCTGCCGCGCGGCAGGCCGCCGAGAAGGTCCAGCAGGAGCAGGTGATCCGCCTCCTGGTCCACGATGCTCCCCCCGCTGTATCCGTACAGCACGTCGCGGACTGCTTCCTGCGCCGCCTTCTTCGACGGGTACTCCCGGGATCCGATCCAGAACTTGGGCATGGGCAACGGGTCCTCTCCTCTTCTGTGTGTGGCAGTGCTGCCCGCCCGTGGTCTGGTCTATTCGGTCTCGACGAGCTGTCCCGAGGGGTTGACCCGGCACTGGAAGAGGTGGAAGGGGCCGCCGCGTTCGGACAGGGCGGTGGGGTGGCCGGTGAGCTGTAGCACCCGCTGTCGGTAGCGCCAGCCCGTTCCGTACTGTGCCCGCCGTACGCCGGCGGGGTTGGTCTCCCATTCGGCCAGGTGCTGGACCAGGGCCTCGAGCGTCTCGCCGTCCTGGGGTGTCATGACCGGCGAGGCGGGGGCCTCCTGCAGTACGGCGACGATGGTGTGCGCGGTCTGGGCGCTGAGCCAGGTCGCCGGGTTTGCGTCGGCCGTGCTGGACCGCAGCCGGACCAGGGTGTTCTCCAGCGGGTCGGCCGTCCACGGCTTGCTGTTGGCGAGCGCCGGCTCCTCGGTCAGCCAGTCCAGCAGGACGCCGCACTCGTGGCCGTTGAGGCCCACCCCTTCCATGCCCGCGAACAGGGCGTGGAAGGTGCGCAGCAGGACGTCGCGACGGCGCGGCTGCTGACGACGCTGGACCAGGCAGTGCCAGCACAGCCAGCCGATCGGCACGTAGGGGAGTTCCTCCGGGAACGGCGGGCGGCCGATCAGCTCTCCGGCGCTGTACTCGTCGCTGCACAGTGAGCACGTCCCCGGCGAGCTGGCCGCCTTGACTGACCGGGGCCGGGGCAGTCGGCCGATGCCTCCGGGCCGGTCGACCCGGGTGACGCGGCGCAGGCGTGCGCGGTACGCGCGCCGGCCTTCCCGCTCGCACAGGCGGAGCTCCCGGAGGATCTCCCGCAGGTCGTGGTCGTCGGCGTCCGAGAGCCGGGGGAGGTTCAGCAGCTTGAGGACCCGGCGGTACAGGGTCTGGGGGTCCTCGCCGACGGTCGCGGACAGCGCGGCCACCGCCTGGATCGCCTGCTCGCGCAGCTCGGTCCCGGCCAGGGTGTCCGACTCGTGGTCACGGTGAAGGACGTCCTCGACGCCGAACAGGGTCATGGGCTGGGTCCGTCTCTCTCCGCGGGATGGTTCCGCCCACACCCTGCACCTTTTGCTGGTACGCCGTTCGGCGCCACCACCCAATCGATGGAGCGGGGTTCACCCGTTCGGCGCAACGGCGGCCGTACGTGCCGGTGCGCGGGTCAGTCTCCACCGCCGCTCGGCTTACACAGATGAGGCAACCCTAGTAATCCCTTTGCCATCGAGAGGGGAGATTACTAGGGTTGCCTCATGAGTGAAGAGATGGGACGGCATCCCCTGGAGAGGGCTGACCGTGCTGAACTGCATTCCAGCCTCGACGACTTGGCGTGGGGATTTGCCCGGCGTGCGGCCGGTCTCGGGCCGGACGACCCACCGATCAGCCTCTACGACCATGGCCTCAGCGATGACCAGATCAAGGCCGCCCGGTTGGGCCGGGTCGCCATCTACAAGCACCTCGAAATGCTGGTCGGCTCCAGCATCCGCCTGGACGTCGGGCACGCCCTGGAGCACGGGGCCAACTGGGACGAGGTCGCCGAGGCCCTTGAGGTCAGCCGTCAGGCCGTCACCAAACGGTTCGGTGACCTGCGGCGTGGCGAGAACGTCGCCGTGGTGATCTCGCGCCGCGACCGTGTACGCGAGTACCCCGATGACGCACGTGTCCGTGTCGGAGAAGTCGGCGGTCCCGAGCAGTACGACAGTGACCGCGGCGTCTGGCCCATCGGCAAGAAGGTTCGCGCCGAGGCGAAGTACGCCATCGTCGCCGTAGACGGCATCGTGCGGCGCGTCTACGAGCTCGACCCGGCCGGCTGGCGCGAGGCCGAGCCGAACAAGTGGGAGTTCACGGCCGTCGGCGGCCGTGCACTCGACGCCGAGGCGGTCACCACTGCGTACACGGCGGGGGAGCTTCCGCTCCGGCCCGGCGACGACTGCCCCACCCGCGTCGGCGGCGCCTACCGTCCCCACTGGTTCTGACCGAGGCGGAGAGCACCCGATGACCAGCCGCAGCTACTCGTCCGAGGCGTACCACCTGGGTCCCCGGGACGGCCGCCGGCTCCAGGAGAAGAAGAAGGGATTGCGGTGAAGGACGCGGATGTCCGCCCGGTCGTGCTGCCCGATCCCGAGCACGAGGAGATCCTGGCGTCGCAGATCTTGCCTGCCTGCACCAAGGATGCTGTTCCGCAGGATCAGCCCGTGGTGGTGCTCGTTGCCGGGCTGCCGGGCAGCGGAAAGTCCACCGTCTGCGAGGTGCTGAAGGCGGTCCTCGACCGGCGGGGCGGCGCGGTGTTGATCGGCCGCGATCTGTACAAGAGTGCTCACCCCGCGTACCAGCGCCTGTTGCGCAGCGATGAACGCACCGCGGGCGTGCGGGTGCGGCCGGACGTGCTGCGGTGGCAGGCGGAGGTGGAAGAGCACGTGCGCGAGCGGCGCTTCGATGCGGTGGTGGAAAGCCCCGTTGCCGACCCGGAGCAGGCCCGCGCTTACCGGGATGCCGGATATCGCGTCGAGTTGGTGGTGCTGGTCGAGGCGGAGGCCGTGACGCAGCTGAGCGTGCTCGACCGCTACCTGGCCACCGGCCGGTACGTGTCCTGGGACAACTTCGACCGCTGCGTGCATGCCCTGCCCCGGTCACTGCAGATCATTGAGGCTGACCGGCTCGCCGACCGGGTGACGGTGGCGCGACGTGGTCTTCAGGTGCTGTACGACAGTGATCGGGCCGCAGGCGGGCCGGGGCACTCCCCGGCTAACTCGATCCAGGCGCTGGAGGCGGAGTGGGCGCGGTGGTGGACGGCGGGCGAGACCTGGCGGTTTCGCCGCTGCGTGGTCGAGGTAGAGCAGCGGACGCACCACCCGTCGGTGAGTACTCCTGAGCGGCGCCTAACGGTAGCTGGCGGTGTGGAGCGGGCCGCAGCGCTGGCCGAGCCGGTGCGCCGCATCGCCCAGCCGCTCACCGTGCCGCCCGGAGTCGACTTCCACCGCCTATCCGCCGACGAGCACCGCTTCGTCTTCGACGAACTGGTCGTGCCGATGTACCTGAGCAGCATCACTCCGCACGATCAGCCGATCGCGCTGTATGTGATGGGGGCGCAGGGGGCCGGCAAGAGCTACACGGCGCGAATGCTGCGCCGCATGCTGCGCGCCCGGCGCCCCACGCGCATCGAGGGCGGGATGTTCAAGGCGGTCCACCCCGACTACCGGCGGCTGCTGGAGGAGGAGCCGCGCACGGCCTCGGCCCGGATCCGTCGCGACTACCGGGCCTGGCAGGAGATGGCCGAGTCGTATGTACGCGAGCGCCGCGGCGACCTGGTGATCGAGATCGCCCCGGACAGCGCCGGTCACTTCCTCGACGGGGCGCGGCGCAACCATGAGGCGGGCTACCGCGTGGAGTTGATCGTGCTGGGCGTGCGGGCCGCGGACAGCCGACTGGGCACCGCGACGCGGTGCGCCGAGCTGGCCCGCAGCGGTGGCACTCCTCGCTTCACCCAGGCCGCCGCCCACGCCCGGACCGACTCCATGCTGCCCGATGTGGTTCGCGCAGCCGAGGACGAGCCGCGCATTGTCCACTCCGTCTCCGTGATCCGCAGGGACCTGACTGCGGTGTACCGCAACGAGCGCACCCCGGGCGGTGCCTGGGCGCAGCCGCCCCAGGGTGGGCACGTGGTGGAGGTAGAGCAGCGGCGGCGGTACACCCCGGCTGAAGCGGCGCAGTTCCTGGCCACGCTGCAGCAGGTGCAGAGTGCGCTGCCCCAGTACCGGTCGGATCTGGTCGGGATTGCCGCGCTGGCCTGGCCTCTTATGCCCGTCCACTTGCAGCCGCGTGCCCTCGCCTCCACGATCTCTACGGCGGCGCTGCCCGTTCTCCACCAAGGGCCTGGTTACTGGCCCTCGAGTTCCTTCACGCGGGCCGCGTAGCGGGATGCGATCTCTGCGACTTCCTCCTCGTCGGCGTCCTGCAGGGCCTGCTGGTCGGCGGCACATGCCGCCAACTCTTCCTTCAAGGTCTTGAGGCGGCTGGCATCGGGCGCGCCGGCACGCCGCTCCTTGATGATCTGCTCGGCGTACCAGGCGCTGACCTCCTGCACCAGCTGCTCGACGGCCTCGGGGGTCACGTGGTCAGGCAAGGGATGTCCTTCGGGTATCGGGGGTGATGGCCCGTCATTGTCCCTGGCCGAGAAGATGCGCCCCGGCGCCCGTGGTGCGGAAAACCGCCGCAGGGCACTACCGGGGATCGCATAGGTTGCTACGCTGATGATCTTTCCTGGGGGGGTGTCGTGGCGCGGGATCTGCGGATGCTGTTCGGTGCGAATGACCGGTCGGTGGCGGCCGAGGAGGCGTTCACGAACCGCCAGGCCCAGTGGCAGGCCGTCGTCGCAGCGCTCTCCGACCATCTGCAGCGCGTCGCCAACCCGTCGTTCGACGTGGAGGACTTGGCCAGCCCGCGCCACAACGTTCTGGTCGCCCACGGGGTCGGCGGGATCGGGAAGTCGACGTTCTCCCGCAAGACCGAGGCGTCGCTCACACATCCGGGCGGGCGCCCCGAACAGTGGGCCGCTCCTGGGTGGCCGATCGAGCGGCTGTTGCCGGTGCGCATCGACCTGGCCCGCGCCAGTGGCGTCGACTTCGAGCGGGTGGTTCTGTCGATCCGCCTGGCGGTCGCCGCCCTGGGGCGGCCGATGCCCGCCTTCGATCTGGCTCTGCGCCGGCACTGGGAACGCAACCACCCGGGCGAGCCGTTGGAGGAGTACCTGCGGCGCGGCGGGATGCTCAGCCGGTTCAGCAACGCGGTCAATCTGCCGGGCCAGCTGCAGTCCTCGCTGGCCGATGTCGCCCAGGCCCTGGCCATGCCCGGCACCATCGGGGGCGCCGTTGGCCAGCTCACCACCACCCTGGTCGGCGCGCTGCGCGAGCGGCGACAGACCGTACGCGCGCTGGCCGGCTGCAGCCGTCTGGCCGACATACTCGAAGCCGAACCGGACCTGGAGACGCTGAGCTTCGCCGCTCATCTGCTCGCCTGGGACCTGGCCCAAATCCCCGCTGCTCAGCGGGTTACCCCGGTGGTCTTATTCGACAGCTTCGAGGAAGTCGGGGACCGCACCCACCGCGACTTCGAACGGCTGCTTCAGCGCATCGTGTGGTTGATGCCCAACGCGTTCTTCGTGATCACCGGGCGGGACCGGCTGCAGTGGGCCGAGGACGGCCTGCACGGACAGCTCGACTGGACCGGCCCCACCTCGTGGCCCGGCCTGGCCGGACACGTACCGGGCGCCCGCACACACGGCGGCCCTGCAGTACGGCAGATCCTGGTCGGCGACTTCTCACCCGAGGACTGCGACGACCACCTCGCCCGCCGCCTGGCCCACAACGGGCAGCCGCTGATCGGGCCGGACCTGCGCCAGGCCATCACCGAACGCTCCCACGGCCTGCCCCTCTACCTCGACCTGGCCGTCATGCGGTTTCTGGAAATACGGCGCAGCGGCCGCGTGCCACAGCCGGATGACTTCGGCGACTTCCCCGCCCTGATCTCCCGCACCCTCAGCGACCTGACCAGCGACGAACGCCACGTGCTGCGCTCGGTGTCCTTGCTGGACGCCTTCTCGGTGCCGCTGGCCACCCAGGTGGCCGGGCTCACGCGCGATGCGGCGGCCCTGCGGCTGACCGAACGTCCCTTCATCCGCGAGGACCTGACGGGGCTGTGGCCCTTCCACCTCCATCAGGTAGTCCGCTCCGCGATCCGCAACGCCGACGACCAGACTGACGACCGGTGGTCCGAGCAGGACTGGCACCGGGCCGCCCTGCGCGCGCAGGCCGCCCTCGGCGAGGAGTGGGCCCACGGGCCGCGCAGGGACCGCGCGGTACTCATCGGTGTCCTGCGGCAAGGGCTGCGGCTGGCCCGCGACTTCAACCTCGCCGAGCTCGGCTGGCTCGCCGAGGCCGCCTTCACCTACGTCGGAGACTCCGTGTGGGAGCCGCTCGCGCCGCCCGCCCACGGACACGACAGCGCCGAGCTATCGACGCCGGCCGACGCGCTGGTCGAAACACTCAGCGCCCTGGCCCGCCGTCAACGCGAGCACCGCGCCCGCACCGTGGAGCGGCTCACCGCCGTCATCGACTCCGGCCTGCTGCCCGCCGAACTGCAGGAGATGCCGGTCTACTACCGGGCCAAAGCACTCCGCGACATCGGACGCGCCCACGACTCACGCCGCGGATACCAGCAGGTGGCCGAAGGCGAGGGCCGCCTGGCCCAGGCCGCCCGCCGCGGACTGGCGCAGGCCGCCCGGCTGGCCGGCGACTTCCCGACCACGCTCGCCGCCGCACAGACCCTCGGGTGGGAGGGCCGCCACCAGCGCGTCCTCGGTGACCTGTACTGGATCCAGGGAGAACCCCAGCGCGCGGCAGAGGCGTACCTGGCCGGGCGCCTCGAAGCCGAACAACACGCCAAAGCCGGCGAAGCCGCACACAACCAGGCCCTGCGCGCCCTCACCCTCGCGTTCGTCGACCCACGTCAGGCCGACGACGAACTCGACCTCGCCGAGCAGCTCCTTGCTGGCCTCGACCTGCGCGCCACGACGATCAACGCCGCCATCGCCTCCCTCATCCGCGACGCCGGCAGCCCCGCCCTCAACGACCGCGTCCGCACCCTGCGCACCGAACTCGACGTCGCGGGCCTCACCTCCATGACACCCACCCTCGACGTCGCCGTCGCCTTCCACCAGGCCGTCCTCGACGACCACGACGCACTGACCGCCACCATCGCCCGGCTTAGCGAGCAGACGAGCGACGGCACCTACGCCTACTACACCGACATCGCACACTTCATGGCCGACCTGCCACTACCCGCCGACCACACCCCGCCGCGCTGGCTGGACGGCGAACACACCACCCGCACCCGGTGGCGGGACCTGGTCACCGCACGCCGCGACCTGCTGCGCACCGCCCGATAGCCACCGCGGCCCGCAGTCGGACCGACGACGTGCTTGGGCAGTTGAGGTGTGGGCTATGCGCCGCGGGGAACGAACAGGCCGCGTCACAGGTCCTGGCGTTGGAGAGCGTGGACTGGTGGAATCGCGCCCGCTGACTGTCCGGGCCAGCAAGCAGCGGGGAGCGCGTACCTGATCCCGGCTCAGCCTGTCGGCGGGCGCGCAGTGTCTCCGGGACCAGGAAGGCGTGACTGCACTCGGCGGTGCGGTGGCTCACACGCCGGACTGGCTGCGGGTGGCTCCGCCTCGGCCGCGCAAAGTAACGCCGGCTTCGGTGAGGAGGCGGTGGACGAAGCCGTACGAACGACCGGTGCCCTCAGCCAGGGTCCGGATAGAAGCACCGCTCTCGTACGCCTTCTTCAAGTCGGCGGCGAGTTTGTCGCGCGCCGCGCCCGTGATCTTCGTTCCCCTGCCCACCATGCCTCGTCTCCTCCACCGCGTCCCGGAAGGCGATCATCGCGCATCGGCTCGGAGTCCGGCGACGAATCTAGTCGTTTACGGGGTGCCATCGACGCCGGAGGACGTGGCGTTCAGCCTGCCGACCTTGCGACGGTAGCGGCCCTGGGCGGCCTGCTCGGACTCAACGTCGAGCGCTGCGGCGATCTTCTTGAACGTCAGCAGGGGCTTGCCGGTGGTCGCGCTGATGGAGCGGGCGGCCAACAGCAGGGTGCCTTCCAGGCCATCCAGGTCGGCACGAGCGACCCGCAGCAACGCCAGAGCAGCAGCGACGTCCTCAGCTCGGTCTTCGACCTCCACGACGCGCCCTGTTGTCTTCTGCCAGCTCGGATCGGACGCGATCAGTCGACGGACTTGGTGGGCGTGGACCGCGTGCAGCAGTACGGGCACTGACGCCTCAGGAGCGCGGTCCCGGACTTCGGGTAACGCGTCGGCGTAGCGGCCAGAGAGCTGGGCGAGCAGTTCGGCCTGCCCCTTGTCCATCACGTACGGGACTGGCCAGGGCGGATGATTCGGTTTGTCAGTGTTGGTCATGTCCCTCACCTTCCTGGCACAGCACCGCGCTGACAACACAACGCTGTCAGCGCAGTGTTGCGCGCCAGGGGCGCATGGGCGCGCGTACCCCACCACGATCTGCCTCGCCCGGTCCACCACGACAGGCCACCGCACCCGCTCACGCGCCATGCGGCACGTGTACCCCTTTGCGTCGGGCAAGCCCTGCGGGCCGTGGCGGATCAGGCGTTCGCCGAGGCGACCGCCGCGCGGAACTCCTGCGTCATGAGGGTGACCGAGCCGCGCTGGACAGGCGCCTCGCCCGGCTCGCCCCACACCTTGGCGAGCGCGGCACTCATGCGTTGCTCCACTGCTGCGTCGACCACCGCCCGGAATTCCTCGGGGACGTCCCGGGTGTCCTGGACCGCGACCATCGTGCCGAAGCGGGTGCCGATCATCCCGATCGTGGTGACCTTCCAGCCGAGCTGACGGGCCGCCCTGCGCATGGCCGCCCTGATCAGTTCCACGCCGCCCAGCCCGACGGCCTCCTCATCGTCCAGATTGACCTGGTACGAGGCGCCGAACCCGCCGGCACCCTCGGGACAGGCGCGACGCAGCAACGGGACCAAGGCTTCGGCCATGGCGATGCAGCGCGGATCCTTCGCGTAGGAAGCCATCTGTGCATCGTAAAGCTGTGCAGACGGCGCGCACCGTGGTTCGGCGGGGCGCTCACTCGAAGAGGGCCGCGTCGTGCCGCGCGGGCCTGCCGGTCAGACGGGTTCCAGGAGGTCGACGACGGAAAGCCCGGTCTCGCCGTTGACGAGGTTGAGGGCGACTTCGGCCCGGGCCGCGAGGTCGAGCGGGTCGAGGTCTTCGGCGTACGCGGCGTGCAGGATGCGGTCCAGGCCCGCGCCGACCAGCGGTGCGGCGGTGCGCAGTGAAGCCTCCAGGGCCACGCCCTGGGTGGCGCCGCCGTGCAGGACGATGTTCCGCGTGCGGTACAGCCTGCGCAGCGCGATCCGGAAGGCGCCGGCGACGTCGCCCAGTACCGGGCGGGGGTTCTGGACCAGGTCGGCCATGCGCTGGGCAGCCGGCCGGTCGCTGTACTTCGTGGACGCGCCGGTGAAGTCCAGAGCGGAGGCACCGCTCGTGTGGAGGGCCTCGGCGACCAGGCGGGCGCGTACCTGATTTGTGGCGCCCGCGGTGATGGCCCGGGCGAGGTCGTCCTTCGTACGGGGTTTGTGGCGGTGCGCGAGGGCGGTGAGCTCGGCGCGGGGCCACGAGCAGGCGATGATGGCCGCCATCCGGTCGGCTGACACTGCCTTGCCGGACCGCTCGTGCTCCGCCTTGGGGTCGTCCGGGTGCATCAGTAGCGATTCGACGGCGGCCCACACGCCGGCGACGGCCGGGGCCATCGGGCCGCGGTTGACCGCGGCCGCTAGTTCCAGGGCGTCGTCGATCCGGCTGCGGGTGCCGGCGACCCGGTAGAGGTGCCCCTCGTTGACCAGGGTCAGGACATCGGCGCCCCGCGCCGGGGGATCGAGCGGGATGGGCCGCGCGTGACCGGCGACCCAGATATAGGGGAGTGGCTTGACCCCGCCGCGGTCCTTGCGCAGGAACTGGGAGCGCGCGGTCATCCGCTCCACCATCTGGCGCGCCTGCTCGGCGGCGCTGAACGGATCCAGCGCCGTGAACCGGTAGACGAACCCGCCGCCCGGCCGGATGCCCGCGGTGTCGTGGCCGTGTTCGCGCAGCCAGGCGACGACCTTGCCCTTGTCGTACCAGTGTTCAAGCGGTTCGGCGAGCTGCCGCTGGGGCACCTTCTCCAGCGCCACCAGCACCTCGTACGCGCGGACCGGCGTCCGCGCAAGCCCGGCGGCACTATCCGCTATGTCCGCCGTGGTGGCGCGCGCGTCGTAGAGATCTTTCGCCCAGGCCTTGAGGTGGCTGGCGCTGTAGCCCAGGTCAAGGAGGTGGGAGGCCACCGTGCGGGAGTACCGCTCCGGCTTGACCCGCTCCTCGACGGGAACACTGACTGCCGCCGCCCACCGCTCCAGATAGCCGACCCGGACGTGCCCGATGATCTCCTTGAGACGGCGGCGCGCGGGGCTGGGATCCGGCAGCGAGTTCTTCAGTAGACCAGTGAGCTCCTTGCGCAGGTCCCTGTCGCCGAGACCCCGGTCGGGGCCGATCAGCGCGTTGAGCTCGTTGCGCTGCCAGTCGCACGCGGTCGGCGAGAGCACCCCTTGGGCCTGCCAGGAGCCGGCCTCCCAGAGTTCCTCGAGCGCGAGCACGGAACCTATGTCCCACAGACGGCGCGCCCACGGCGTGCCTTCGTCAGTGAAGAAGTCCGACATGCGGGCCAGCACGTGCCGCGCGTAGGGATCCGAAACAGCTGGGGCTGCGACCATCGCAGCACCCTAGCCGAGGTGATCGCGCACACCGCGCGCGGCAACGATCACGTGGTATCCTCGTCCCAGACTTAAAGGGGCACCCGCCGTCTAACGGCCGCTGCCCCTTTCTTCTTGTCCGAACGGCTTCGGCCGGGGCCGCACCCGCTGGTACCGTCGCTCGTATGGACCAGAACGGACCCCAGGTACCGCCCTTCGCGCCGGAGGAATACGAGCGCGTCACAGCGGCCGCCCACCTCCTCGGCAAGTCCCCCGAGGACTTCGTCCGCGACGCGGCGCTCGCGGCCGCCGACGATCCGTTCCTCAAGGCCCTCGGCAAGACCCGCGACCGCGTTCCGCAGCTCGCCGACGTCTTTGCCACCCAGGACACCCGCGCAGCCGATACCGGCACGGCCACCTGGCCCGACCCTGCGCCCATGAGCAGCCGCGACCTGCACGAGAGCCAGCAGCACGGTCACGCCGCGTGACCCGGTTCCTCACCCCGCAAGAGCTCCTGCAGATCGCGCAGACCCTCCCGGGCGACCCGGCCTGTCTCGACCTGGGCGTCCTGGACGCCGCCTGCGCCCGGGTCCAGGCCCACTACATGGGCCGCGACGTGTACGGGAGTGACTGGCTCAATGCCGCGGCCATGCTGGAGACGATCGCGCTCCACGAGCCGCTTGAGGCGAAGAACGAGTTCTTCGCGTGGCTGGTCGCCGAGACCTTCCTCAACACCAACGGCCAGTATCTGCACTACGAGCCGGAGGAAGCCCTCACGCTCGTCATGCGCTCGAAGCACAAGGGCGCCCGGGTCCAGGAGGTCGCCGCACAGTTGCGCGCCTGGTCCTCCGGCTGAGGTCCCGCCCGGAGCCGGGTCTACCCCTTCTCGTCATCGTCGGGCACCGCGAACGTGATGGCCTGCTCGTTCTCCGCCTTTTCCGCAGCACTCAGCCGCTCGATCTTGTACTTCTCGTCCAGGACGCGGGCCTGCAGTCCCCAGGACAGCGCGCGAGCCCGCATCCCGTTGTCCCCGGTGATGACCGTGACCGGCGCAGGAGCGATTGCCTGCTGCAGGTGGCAGGCGCGGGCGACGATCTCATCGTCGTTGTTCGGCAGCCGCATGTGCCCAGGCTCGTCCCGCAGGACGTCGACGACGGTCTCCCCGTTGTTGACGACCGCCCGACCGTCGGCCTCGATCTGGGTGAGTGTCTGTTCCAGGAGTGCGAAGACTGCACGGGCCCGCTTCCGGACGCCGGTGTCGTGGGTGTCATACGACTTCTTGTCGATCTCGTCGATTACGACGTGCGGGATCATCACAGATGTGCCCGGGCCGAAGAGCCGCTGCCAGGGAATCTTGTCGAAGCGCATGTAGTGCAGCAGGTCGTTGGTGTCCAAGACCACCGTTCGTACCTGGTGACTGGTGAACCGGTCTTTCATGAGGCGCAGTTCGTTGGCCAGTTCCATGAAGTAGGTACGCAGATCTTGCAGTTCGGTGTTGATCAGGAATGTCCACCGGTCGGGGGTGAACTGGCCGTGCACGATCGCGTTGTACCGCTCGCCCCGCAGCCGCGCCGGCACAGCCTGGTCGGCGAACGCCTCCAAGAGCTCGGCTGCGGCCTGCATCGTCCACTGGTCGTACTGACGCACCACTGGAATGACTGCCCTCTCCCAGCCCTTCGCCTCGTCACTGGACCAACTCCCTACGACGGTCACGGGCCGGGGGATGTGGGGGATTGCGTTCTGGACGTCGTTGAGCCCTTGCCAGGTCAGGCTTTCCAGCAGCTTGATCGCCTGATCACAAGTGGTGCCGGGCTTCAACAGCATGCACGTGCTCCTCACGGTACGGACCGTCCGCAACATCCGAACGGAGCTGAGCTTAGGCTCCGTTCGGTGGAGACGCTCTGGATCACCGCGATGGCCGTGCTGTGGGGTGCCAGCACGGGCCTGCTTATACCGCGCGCCGCGTACCGGCTCTCCGTTCCGCCGGAGGAGCCGTGGCAAACGGACTGCCCGGTAGGGCACCCTCTCGACGGGATCGGGGGCGGGTGGCTGGGGCGGGCCCGCTGCAGCGACGGGGATACGTTCGGGCCGAGCACACCGGCCATCGCCCTGGCGATGGCCGTGGTCTGCGCCGTGCTGGCGGTGGCCACCGGCGACCATCCCGAGCTGCTTGTGTGGCTGTTGCTCGCGCCGATTGCCGTGCTGCTCGCCACCGTCGACTTCGCGGTGCACCGGCTGCCCGACGTCGTCACCCTGCCGCTCTCGGTGTCTGCGCTCGTCGGGCTCGGAGGGGCTGCGCTGTTGCCCGGTGCCGGCGGCAGTTGGCGCACCGCGCTGCTCGGCTCTCTCACGCTCGGCGCCTGTTACCTCGTGTTGTTCCTGATCAACCCCAGGGGCTTCGGCTTCGGCGATGTGAAACTCGCACCTGCGCTCGGGGCCGTCCTGGGCTGGTACGGCTGGGGGATCCTGCTGATCGGGACCTTCGTCGGGTACCTGTTCGGTGCGCTGTTCGGCGTCGGTCTCATCCTCGCGCGCCGCGCCGGGCGCAAGTCAGCGATTCCGTTCGGACCGTTCCTCCTGGCCGGAGCGTTCGTCGGGATCCTCCTGGGTTCCTGCATGTAGGTTTCAGTTCTGATGTCTCCTTCCATCCTTCGTGTCCCGGTCTGGCCCAGGGGACACGAAGGATGGACGTCCACCTGGTGCCGTCCGACCGGGGCATTCAGAGCGATCAATCAGGCGGTGGGGAGTCCCGGAAGCCGGTCGTAGGCGGGATCGCCGGGGAAGGCGATGGACTCGATGTGTTGCGGGGGGATCACGTTGCGGTAGAGGACGTCGGCGTTGGCTGGGGCGTAGCCGATGGCCTTGCCGACGAAGGTGTGCACCACCGACTTGAAGACGCTGTGCCTGGGACTAGAGAGGTCCAGGTGGGCGGTGACCAGTGCGGGCCGGCCCAGGGCACTCAGCTTTTGAGCAACGCCACCAGGGTCGTCGCAGTGCCGCCAGTAGATCGCCTCGCCGCCCCAGAAGGACAGAAGCCGCCACACCCCGTTGATGTCGTGGGAGGTAGCCTCGGCGGAGAGCGTCAGGCAGACCTGGTCCTCTCGATTGCCCAACTTCCGCCGCCCCGAAGTGACCATGCTCTGGGAGCGCAGTACCTCCCGCTCAGCGTCGGTGAGATAGCCCCTCTCATGGGCCTGGTTCAGCCGGTCATCAACCAGAGCGGCATCCAGGAGGCGCAGGCCATGAGCACGGATCGCATCGGCGTCGTGGTCGAGCAGCCTGGTGGCGTGCTGCGCCCGCAGAAGGTGGCCACGGAGTAGGTCGTGGACCTGTGACTCCCGGTCCTCCAGCTCCAGGTCGACGTACAGGTCCGGCTCGTCCAGCTCGGTTTCGTCGGCGATGGAGTAGATGAGATCTGCCAGCGGCCCGGGCCAAGAGTCACGGTTGTCCACATCCACGACCCGCCGACCGTTGACAGTGTGAGCCGGTGTCATGGCGAGTCAGTATTCCATCGTCCAGACCATCAGGCTCCGGACCGGTCCTGCTGACTCGAGGAGGATGCCGCTCTGCGGTGTCTGTTCTGATGGCTCGCGTGGCGAGGTTCCGCCTGGCTAGCCTGGCTTCGTGGCTCCCGTCGCGGGCGCCTGCACGGCGAGAGGAAGTCGATGACCGACCAGGCAACCCGGTCCCAGCCCAAGGCGGATCCCAGCACACTGAGATTGGAGTTCCGGCATGTCCACCGCCTGATCGACCCCGCCGCGGAGGGCGTCCAGACCTGGCAGATCTCCCTCCTCGCCGACGACGAGACGGTGGGCAGTCTGCGCGCTACACGCGGCCTGTACTGGAAGGCCCACAACCTCCGCCAGCGCATGGCCGACGAGCAGTCCTTCGCCGCGGTGGTGGCGGAGCAACTCCTCGATGCCGCCGGTCAATTCCGCCCAGAGTTCGAAGAGTTCGTCGACCTCCTGGGCAGCATCCTCGTGATCGACGACCTCCACATCGCCGCGCCCTGGAACGATCCCCAGGTTGTCGCCGCCCTGACATCCAGCGTCATCGACCGACTGGCGGACAACCCATTCGCCGTCGTCCTCCCTCGTGTCTCCGGTGGCACAGAGGAGGCACTCCTCACAGAGGCGGGCGTACTGCTGAGCGCCGAGGCGTTCTCCGACGAGCTGCTGATCATCGACACGTCACTCGCCGCCCCCGAGGAGTCCGCGCACCGTGTGCGCGAGCACCTGCGCTCCCGCGCCCGCTACGGCGGAGCCGACCCCTGGAGCGACGACTGGGACGAAGAAGACGATGAAGGGGACGAGGTACTCACCGCGCGCACACGCGAGATTCTGCGCCTGGCCCTTCAGGAACTGTCGGACCAGGCATGGCAGGAGGTGTCCGCGCTGGGTGACCAGCCGCTCCAGCCGGGCGCCGGCGGGCTCTTCGGCTCCCTGCCGCGAGTGACCTGGCACCAAGACCGTCTCTGGCGGCGCCAGATGGCCCGGGCCTTCGATGACCTGGCCGCCGACTGCGCGTCCACCGACGGAGTCGAACCGCGCAGCACCAGCGAGGAGATGGCACTCCACCTTGGTATCGCCCGCGCCCAGGACCTGACACGAAACCGGCCGCGGTTCGTGTCCGACGCCGTGGCGGCCCTGCCCGAAGACCGACAGGATTTCGACTGGGATGCCTGCTCCGACGTCCTTTTCCAGGACCACGACGTGCTGATGCTGTTCGACAACACCCTCGACGGCATCGAGGACCCCGACAACGGCATCCATCAGGCCATGGGCATGGTCAACCTCGCCCCGAACGAGTGGTTCGCCCCGTTCGACCAGGGCCGCGACCCCGACCGGGGCTTCCGACACTCCTGATCGCAGGGCTCGTGGGTAACGGTGCGGCGTCCAGATCGGTCACCGAGGCCGGGCCATCAGGTGAGCGGAGAGGAGGCCAAGTTGGGGCTCAACAGGCCTACGACGTCCCAATACGCAGTCAGGGGCGGCGAGCGAGCAGGACGTCGAAGCTCGCATGCTCGATCAGGACGCCCACATCGGCGTGTTCGGTCAGCAGCGCGAAAGCCCGCTCCTCGAACTCCTCCAACCGGTCTCCGAAGAGGGGACGAGAGGCGAAAGACGTTGAGTACAGGTAACCAATCACCGTCCGCGGGGTCCAGGACCGCTCGACGGGGATGGCGTGTTCCTCGACATCGGCGAAGACGGACTCAGCGAGGATCTCCCGATAGGGGCGGTCGTGCGCCGCGTAGGTCTTGTCCTTGCCCGCCCGGCGTTTGCTGCCGGTGTACTCCTGGATCAGGGTCCGCAGAGCGTCCGTCCATGCCGAGTGCGCCGTCCAGAGGCTGCCGTCTCCCATGACGACGACGGATGCGTCCTTGGCCGTGCAGCCGTCGAGCAGCGACAGCACGGCTGGCTGGTCCATCCAGTGGAAGGCACGGCAGACGGTGACCAGGTCGGCCGCCCAGTCGGCGTGAGGCGGGACGAACTCCTCGGCCGGCTTGTTGTGCAGACGAACCGTCGTGCCGGGCAGTCCGGCCAGGGCTTTGTCGGACTCCCCGAGCATGCCTGGGTCTCGTTCGACGACGTCGATCTCGGCGAAGGCCTCGTGCAGGGCGGCGGGCACTTGCCCAGTTCCCGATCCGAGGTCGAGGAGGACCGGGTGCTGCTTGCCGGCGACCGCTTGGCTGAGCAGGCGGACGGCCGCCTCGGGGATGCCGGGCCGGTAGGCGGCGTAGTAGGGGGCGGTGCCAGCAAACTCGCTCATGATGTTGTCCTTGCGATGGTGGGGGCGAGATGTTCAGAGCATGTTCCGGTTTGCGCCACTGGCCCAGCACGCGGAGTTCTTCCGTAGGTGTTGAGGGCGCTACGCTGCGGTGGGCCATGCAGTCAGGACAACGTCCAAGACCATCGCGCCCCACTCCAAATCGGCGCGCCCGCTGGCGAGCGGTACGCGGCAGCCCCAGCGAATGAAGGACAGGTCAAGGTGAGCAGGGAAGAGCCCGCGGCCAAGCGCAGGGTCGACGTCGTCGTGCTCACCATGAATGACCGGGATCGGGAATTCCGCACGGCGATGAGCTCGGTCCTCGCCCAGCAGAGCGTGGATCTGCGCATTGTGATCGTTGGGAACGGCGTGGAGCCGGACTACGTACCCGATGGCGTGCAAAGTGTCACACTCTCGACCAACACCGGTATTCCGGAGGGGCGCAATGTCGGGGCCAGGGCGCTCGCCGCTGGCGACGCCGAGTTTGTCCTGTTTTTCGACAATGACGCGATCCTTCCAGATCCTCACACCCTCACCCGGCTGATCGCCGAGTTCGACCGACACCCAGACGCCGCGTACGTGCAGCCCCGGATCGCAGACCCCGCCACCGGCGAGACGCTGGGCCGGTGGGTTCCCCGGCTGCGGTCCAGCGACGCCCGGCGTTCAGGGGTCGTCACCGTGATGGCCGAAGGGATCGTGCTCGTACGCCGGGCGGATTTCGACGCCGTGGGCGGCTGGCCTGGGCATTTCTTCCTCTTCCACGAGGGGGTGGACCTCTCGTGGAGGCTGTGGGATCTCGGTCGGGTCGGCTGGTACGCCGGTGACATCGAGGTGCACCATCCGGCGACGAACCCGGCGCGGCACGGGCCGTTCTACCGGATGGTCGCCCGTAATCGGGTGTGGGTGGCGCGGCGGCGGCTGCCTGCTGTGCTGATCCCGGTGTATCTGGCCACCTGGGTCGTGATCAGCCTGTGGCGTTTCCGTTCCTCCGGGAACCTAGGCGTCTGGTTCAGGGGTTTCGCGGAAGGCTTGCGCGGGGGGCAGGGGGAGCGCCGTCCGATGTCGTGGCGAACGGTGTGGCGGCTGACGCGGGCTGGCCGCCCACCGATCGTCTGACGTTCCTGGGCAGGGAGCTACGTCAGCTGACGGCGGTGACTCTTTCGCTCAGGTCCCGCACGGCCGGCAGGGTCTGGTGCGAGGCCATGGTGCCGACGAGATCCTGGAGCGGCCCGACGGTCCGATGCGAGCTGATCTGGTCGGTGAGGTCCATGGCCTGGTGCGCCGTGACGCAGGCCTCTTCGTGGTGTCCCTGGCGCCACTGCGCGTCGGCCTGTCGTGCGAGGTAGAGGGCATGGGTGCGCACTGCGCCGCCGTCGAAGGCCTGTGCGGCGGCCTTGAAGGTGGCTTCCGCGTCGCGCGGCCGTCCCATGGCCAGCTGAGTGGAGGCGCGTGAGCCCTGGAACTCGGCGAGGTTCATCCAGTACGCCCATGCCGGCTCGCCCTCGTCCTTGCTCTGCTCGGCGCGATGCAGGTGGCGCTCGGCGAAGTCGAGGTCGGACCAGCAGCGTTCGTCGCCGAGGTGGGAGCGGGCACGGGCCCGGCGGGCGTAGACGAGCGCTTCTACGCGGGGTGAGGCCTTGCCGCGCACCGCGCTGAGCGCCGCGGTGGCGATGGACTCGGCGTCAACGGGCCGGTCGCAGTTGTAGGCGGCGGCGGCCCAGAAGGTGAGAATGTGCGCCCCGAGAGCCGGATCGTCCGCGCTGTGCGCGGAGTGCAGGGCGGACTTGAAGATCCGGTCGTCGCATGAGCCGTGGACGTCGAAGATGGCCCAGGCGCGCATCCGTTCCAGGTCCGCCGCGGCGGCGTAGAGCCGCCTGCCGTGGTCGAGAGAGTAGCTGCGGTTCTCCAAGAGGTCGGCGACCATCGCGTTGCCCGCTTCGGCCTCGCGGATCAGGGTGCCCCCACCGTCTTCGTCGTCGGTGCGGCGCAGCGCGCTGACCTTGCGCTCGATGTGTGTGACAGCGGCCTCGCCGATCCGGCGGCCGCTGGTGATGCCACTTGCGGCCGCCGGATCGGCGGTGAGCCAGGAGAACAGGCTCGCTGTCAGGGCCGTCGAACTGAAGATGAAGGACCGGCGATGCATGTCACTCCCGACTGAGTCTCGGAGGGCGTCCAGCGCACCTCGGGGGGTCCACGGGAAGTCGCTGTACTGCTGAAGCGGGTCGAACTCGAGCCATGTGGGCCAGGGGTGGGTGTCGACGAGGCACGGGTCGATGTCGAACAGCTCGGCCAGCAGTTTCTGCGCCTCCTTCTCCGGCTCGCGGCCGTCCTCCCAGCGTAGGACCCCCGAGGGCGCGGTTCCCAGAGCCGGTTTGCGTTCAGCGCTCAATGTGCGCAGCGCGCGGGCGAGATCAGGCCGCCGCATGTTCCGGGCCTGGCGTGCGATGACTAATCGATGGATCTTCGGCACTGCGCCTCCTGTGGAACCCCTTGCGACCTCGCCTATCCGATCGACGCTAGCGGCCCGCCACCTGGGGCGGAAGAGGGCGAGACGGTGCTCCGACAGTGCTCCCTGCCGCACGCGAACGGCACTGCCGAAGCGGCTTCCGAAGCCTGGGATGCGGCGGCCAGGGTGAGACCACCCGAAGCCGCGGCAGGCACCTGCTGTCCGGCACCGACCGCCATCGTGCGGCCACGATCGGAGCACCCACCTTGTCGATCACAGATGCGGACATGGACTTCCGCACCCCGGAGTTGGACGCCCTGGCGTCGAGGGTGATCCCCGCCCAGCACTTCTTGCTGCGGACCGAGGACGCCCGCGACAGCTACTTCACCGACACCAGCACGCTGGACGCGAAGCAGTTGGCGCACGACCGGTTCCGCACCAACCCACTCGCTCTGCACGACCACCTGGTCCGGTCGCTCGACCTGCGCGGCACCGAAGAGCTGCTGGATCTGGGCTGCGGAAACGGCGAGATCCTGGCGCGAATCCGCCCCCACCTCGCCGCCGGCCACCTCGTCGGATTCGACATCGCCCCCGCCGTTCTGGACGCGGCCCGCCAGCGACTGGAGGGCGTGACCACCCCGTGCGACTTCGTCGAGGGCAGCGCCGATGACCTGAGCGCCTTCGCCACCGACAGCTTCGACCGGGTCATGGCCGTCTACATGGCCCACTACGTCACCGACCTCCAGGCCTGCTTCGCCGAAGTCCGACGCGTCCTGCGGCCGGGCGGCCGTTTCGTGCTCGCCACCGACCGGCCTGCCTCCATGATCGAAATGTGGAACGTCCACTTCGCGGCGCTGCGCGACATGGACGCCCCGCAACACCTGTTCCGCGCCACCCCGAAGGCCCGCATCTCCCTGGACAACGGCGCCGAGCAGCTCGCACCGCACTTCGCGGCGGTCGAACGCATGGACTGGCAGGACCAGCTCCAGTTCGGCAAGGCCGAGACCTTCATGGCCTTCTACCGCAGCTGCAACTACTGCTGCGCCGGCTCCAAGCCGGGGGAGGGACTGCCGCCGGCGTTCTTCACCGAGCTCGAACACCGCGTGCACGCCCGCGTCCAGGCCGCCATCGAGACGACCGGCTACTTCGCCCTCACCAAGTACACCGGCCACTTCATCTGCTCCTGACCTATCCACCTCACCTGGAGAGCTCCGTGACCTCTCAGCCGCACGATGACCTGACCGGCGCCAACGTCCTGATCACCGGCGGAGCCGGATTCATCGGCACCGCTGTGCGCACCACCCTGAGCCGCGCCGGTGCACGCCCGGTCCTGCTGGACGACCTGAGCGCCTACGGGCCCACGACCCTCACACTGCTGGGCACCGGGCCCACCGACCCGGATCTGACCGTCGGCGACATCAACGACGAGGCCCTCGTCCGCCGCCTGGTCGCCGACGCCGACTACGTCGTGCACGCTGCCGCCCATTCCTCCGTTCACGGCTGCACCACCGACCCGCAGACCGCCGTCCGCTCCAACCTCACCGGAACCGACACCCTGCTGCGCGCCGTGGCCAGCGCCTGCCACGTGCGCCGCTTCGTCCTGCTGTCCACCGCGCAGGTCTACGGCCACGGCGCCCCGCACACCCCCCGCCCCGAACAGCCCGGCTTCTTCACCGAGGACCAGCCACTGGACCCCCTGAACATCTACGCCAACTCCAAACTGTGGGCCGAAGGGCACACCCGCCAGCTCCTGGGCATGGCCGAGCGCGACTTCACCGTCCTGCGCCCGTTCAGCGTCTACGGGCCCGGACAAGTCCCCAAGCAGGGCGCTGCCTCGTGGGTGGTGGCCCAGTTCACCATGTACGCGGCCCTGGGCCACCAGGTCCTGCTCAACAACGGCGGCCGCCAGGTCCGCGACTTCATCCACCGCGACGACGTCGCCGACGCGATCACACTCAGCCTCACCACCCCCGCAGCGTCCGGCCAGACCCTCAACCTCGGCACCGGTACCCAGACCTCCGTCCGCCAGGTCGCCGAGCACGTTGCCCGGCACTTTCCCGACGCTGAGATCGTCGACGCCCCTCGCGTCGCCCAGGACCCGCTCGGCGCCTGCGCCGACACCACCCTCATGCGCACCGTCCTGGACTGGAGCCCCTCGGTGGCCCTCGCGGACGGCATCGACGCCTACGTGCACTGGGTGCGCACCACCCCGAACGCCATCCCCGACTGGATGCGCGCCGAGACCAGCGCCAGCCGCATCAACGCCTGGCGCGCCCCCACCCCCCTGTGACCCGCCGGTCGCCTGCCCTGGAGGAACCTAGTGAAGAAGCTGCGTACCGCGGTCGTCGGCCTGGGCTGGGCGGGCACCGTCCACGCCCGCACGATGGCCGCCCAGCCGGGCATCGAGCTGGTCGCCGTGGCCGACCTCGACCCCGCCAAGCACACCGCGTTTCCCGCCGTGCCCGCCTTCACCGGCCTGGAAGCGCTGGGGCATCTGGACCTGGACTACTGCGTCATCGCCACCCCGAGCGCGACCCACGAGCACTACGCTCTGGCGCTCGCGGCCGCCGGAGTACCCGCGCTGATCGAGAAGCCGCTCGCCCCCACCGGCGCGGCCGCCCGGCGCATCAGCGAGGCCTTCACCCGCGCCGGGATCTTCGCGGCCGTCGGGCACACCGAACGCCACCAGGCCCCCCTTGCCGAACTCGCCCGGCTCCTGCACGGCGGCGACTTCGGGGAGCTCTGGCAGCTCACCACACGCCGCCAGGGGCCCTACTCCGGGCGCATTCTGGATGTCGGCGTCGCCCTCGACCTGCTGGTCCACGACGTTGACCTGGTCTCCTGGCTCGCCGGAGCGCCCATCAAGTCGGTCACCGCCGCCACCCGTGTTCTGGCCGGCCCCTACGAGGACACGGCCACCGCCACCACGGTCCTGCAAGGCGGGATACTCGCCCACCACCACGCGGACTGGATCACCCCGTTCAAACACCGCACGGTCCAGGTCCACACCACGGCGGGGGTGCTGACCGCCGACACCGTCGCCGGCACCCTCACCCACCACCCCAACACCGCTGCCCCGGCCCGCGCCGGCGGCTTTGCGGGCGTACGTCCGGGCGAGGCCCGCTCAATCGCGCTGCCCGAGCGGGAGGCACCGTTCACGGTCCAGCACCAGCTGATGCGCGACGCACTGCTCGGCGCTGGTTCGCGCGGCCTGGTGTCCCTCGCCGAGGGCGCGGCCGCCGTCGCCGCGACCGAGGCCCTTCTGACGGCGGCGGCCACCGGCCACTCCACCTCGGTGTCCGCCCCCGCTCTTGTCTGACCCCACCCTCACCCCACCCCCGGAAAGGAGAGCCTCGTGCACGTACAACCGGGGCACTCGTTACGCGACTTGGCTGCTGCCCGCACACCGCCAGACCAGCAGATCATGGACGCCGCCACCCTCGACTGGATCGCCGCCACCCCACCCCCGGCCGTCGACACCCCGGCCCTCGTGGCAGACGACGTCCTGCTGCTGAGTCCCGACCCATCGTGGTTCACCACCGGGGACCGGGCCGACGGCCTGCACGGCATCGGCCACGGTGCCCGTACCTGCGTGCTCGCCTTCCTCCTCGCCCGCGCCCACGGCCTCGACCAGCAGCACACCGCCGCCCTGTGCACCGCGGCCGCCGTCCATGACTGCCGCCGGCACAACGACCGAACCGACCCCGAACACGGCCGACGCGCAGCCAGCTGGTTCACCGAACACGCCGAGACGGTCCTGCACACGCTCGGGCAGGACGTCCCCGCCGCACTCCGCGCGAAGGCCGCCTCGGCAATCGCCGTGCACAACGTCCCCTACGACGCCTTCGGACCCGGAGAACACGCCGCCTACGAGCGGGCCCCGCACCTGACCGACCTGCTCAAGGCCGCGGACTCCCTGGACCGCTACCGCCTCCCCTTACGCCGGTGGTGGCCCGACCCCACCCGCCTGCGCGTCGCCATCCCGGCCTGGCTGTTCCCGTTCGCGCATGGCCTGGTCGTTCACAGCGAGCGGGCCCGCCTCCACGGCGCCTCACACCACGACGCGCTCACCGACGCCCTGACCACCCTCACCCGCTAGAGGAAGGAGACCCTGTGCACGCCGCCCCCGACTGGGACCAGGTCCACACCAACTTCGCCGACCGCACCGCTCCGCCCGGCCCGTACGGCACCGCCGAGAGTCCCGACGACTGGCTCACCACCCACCGCCAGACGCCGAACGGGCACCTACTGGACGTCAGCGGCAACGCCATGCTCGCCTCGCTCACCAGCGGCCGGCCCCTGCACCTGATGCACACCACGCTCGCCCTGGACGCCATCCGCGCCACCGGCGAGCTGCACGGCGCCGCCGGGTGCCTGGTCGGAGCCCTGTACTGCGCCCCGCTCACCCCGACCGCCAGCGGCCTGCGCCCGCACAACCTCGGCGCGTACCTGTTACAGACCAAGGCCGACACGAGGACCCTCGTCCTCGACATCCGCCCCGAACATCCCGCACCCGCCAAGGGCCTGAACTACCTCCGCCTCGGCGGCATCCACCTGGACACCTACCGCAACCACCGCAGCTTCCTGTCCGCCCCTGAGGACCACCACCTGCGCCAGGCTGCCGTGCGGCGTGTCCGCGAGACAGCCGGATTCCTCGACCTGCTGCTGGCCGACGCCCGCGGCGTGCGCACCACCTCGCCGACCGCCTTCTTCCACCAGCTGGCAGCGGCCGTCCCACGCTTCCCGTTCCTTGGCTACCTCTACTTCGAGGTGCTCTCCGAATACCTCTGCCTGCACTCCACCAGCGCGCAGACCAAGGCCTACGCGGCAGCAGGCGAGATGAACAACCACCTCTACAAACAGCTCGCCTTCGCCGCGGTCGACACCATGGGACGCCTCTTCGACCTCGCCCTGTTCAACCCCGACCACGCCCAGCTGACAGAGCTGATCGGCCGCATCGAGCCAGGACTCGCCCTCGGCGCCCCCGCCTACACCCGGCTCCGTCTGCCGCACCTGTTCGCCTGCGCCGCACTCGGCCCCGGCCAGGAAGCGGGCACCGTGTCCTTCAAGGACGCGGCCGCCGACTTCGACTCCCTCACCACGGCGGCCCCGCACCTGGCCGGACAGCTGGTCTTCCGCGAGATGCGGACCCTGCCCCGCTACCCCGCCCTCTTCCCGGTGTTCGAGCAGGCCAAGGCCACATCGGTGTACGACTACTGGAATCGCGAGGAGATCGCTGCGCCCTTCAACGGGGTGCTGCCCAAGGGCGAGATCGGCTTCAACCTCGCCTTCCCCCGCGCCACGGTGACCGCATGGGTGGCCGAGACCTGCGAGCGCGGCCTGCTCCACCCCACCGAGCAGCTCGACCTCCTGCCCGTCCCGCGCCTGGCCGACCTACGCGGCACCGCTCTGGGCCGGGCCGCCTTCCCGGCCCCGGCCAGCCACACCAACAGCCCCATCCGCGTGCCGGCGTCGGACTCCGCGGCCTCCACCGCGTAGCGCCTGCATCGTCCCGCCCATCTCCCAGAAGGAGCACCCTGTGCGCATCGTCCTGCTCGGCGGCGCCGGCTACATCGGCACCGTCGCCACCCGCCACCTCACCGGCCTCGGCCACCACGTCACGGTCGTCGACGGACTGATCTACCAACGCGGCGACGACCCCCGCCGCCTCCTGCCGACCGCCAGCACCTTCGTCCACGCCGACCTGCGCGACCCGGACGCCCTGCGCCAGGCGGCCAAAGGCGCCGACGCCGTCGTCCACCTCGGCGGCCTGGTCGGCGAGCCCGCCTGCGCCCTCGACGAGACCCTGGCTGTCGAACTCAACTACGCCTCTCCGGTCCTGGCCGCCAAGGCGGCCCGCGCGGCCGGGGTGGAGCACTACGTCTTCTTCTCCTCGTGCAGCGTCTACGGCAGCCACGCCGGCACCGTCGACGAGGACACCGTCCCCAACCCGCTCGGGATCTACGCCCGCACCAAGGTCCTCGCCGAACGCACCCTCACCGACACGATGAACGGCCACGCCCTGACCGTGCTGCGCCTGGCCACCGTGCACGGCCGCTCCCCACGCCAGCGCCTGGACTCCGTCGCCAACCGCATGACCGCCCAGGCCATCGCCACCGGCCGGATCCCGCTCAACGGCGGCGGCCAGCGCCGCCCGCTCGTCCACGTCGGCGACGTCGCCGACGTCCTCGCCCAGACCCTCACCACCCCGGACGGTCACCGGATCTTCAACGTGGGCGCGGACCGCGAGAACTACACCATCGCCGAGATCGCGGCCGCCGTGAAGCAGGTCGTGCCCGGGACCCACATCGACACAGGGCCTGAACGCG
Organism: Streptomyces zaehneri; assembly: GCF_032248645.1. Taxonomy (NCBI): domain Bacteria; kingdom Bacillati; phylum Actinomycetota; class Actinomycetes; order Kitasatosporales; family Streptomycetaceae; genus Streptomyces; species Streptomyces zaehneri. The sequence continues at coordinate 63,500 of NZ_JASTTJ010000019.1, read as the reverse complement.
ACGAGGCCGACGCCCGCGACTACCGCACCTCCTTCGCCCGCCTCGCCTCCGCCTTCCCCGGCGCCTGCCCCACCACCCTGACCCACGGCGTCCGCGAAGTCGCCGACGCCGTGGCGTCCAAAGAACTCGACGACCCCGACCTGCCCGAGTACGACAACCTGGCCGGCCTGAAGAACTCCCTGGCCGAAGACCGGATCCGCCCCCTGGGCAGCGACGAATGCACCCGTCTGCACGCCGCCTACACCCACGCCACCTGGAGCGAGCGATGACCCACGCAACCACCCCCGCACCGGCCGCCACCGGCCCGATCCCCTGGAACCGGCCACTGATCGGCGAGGCCGAAATCGCCGAGGTTGTCGACACGCTCGAGTCCGGGTGGCTGACCCACGGACCCAAGGCCACCCGCCTCGAGCATGCTGTGCGCGAGCGCCTCGGAGTAGAAGACGCCTTCGCGGTCACCTCCTGCACCGCCGCCCTCCACCTCGCCTTCCTCGCCAGCGGCATCAGCGCCGGCGACGAGGTGATAACCCCCAGCCTCACCTTCTGCGCCGCCCCCAACGCACTGCTACAGGTCGGCGCCCGCCCGGTCTTCGTCGACGTCGACCCCCTCACGCTCAACATCACCCCCGAGGCGGCCGAAGCCGCGATCACCCCACGCACCAGGGCAATCACCGTGATGCACTACGGCGGCCACATGTGCGACATGCGGGCCTTCCGCGAACTCGCCGACCGGCACGGCCTGCTGCTCATTGAGGACGCCGCCCACGCCCTGCACGCCCGCCGCGACGGCCTGCACGCCGGAAGCGCCGCAGACTTGGCGACGTTCAGCCTCTACGCCAACAAGGTCGCCGCCGCCGGAGAAGGCGGTCTGCTCGCCGGCCGCGGCGACCTGGTCCACAAGGCCCGCCTGCTCGGGCGGCACGGCATCGACTCCTCCGCCTGGCAGCGGCACGGCAAGCACAACACCGCCGACTACGAGGTCACCGTCCCCGGCCTGAAGTACGTCATGTCCGACCTCACCGCCGCCCTCGCCGTCGTGCAGTACGGACGGCTGGCCGAGTTCACCGCGCGCCGAGCTGCCATCGCCGCTGCCTACACCAAGGCCTTCGCCGGGCTGCCCGGTCTGATCACGCCCACCGTGCTGCCCGGCACCGAGCACGGTTGGTTCCTGTACGCCGTTCTCATCGACCCTCACGTCGCACCCATCGACCGCGACCAGACAACGGCCGCACTCCTGGACCGCCACCAGATCTCCACCAGCGTGCACTTCAAGCCCGTGCACATGCTGGGTCCCTACCGGGACCCGATCCAACGGCCGCTTCCGGTCACCGAGACCGCGGCCGCCCGGCAACTGTCCCTGCCGTGCTACTCGGCGATGACCGACGAACACGTCGACCGCGTCATCAACGCAGTCCGCGACCTGTGGCTGTGCCAGGCGGGCGCGCACCGTACGCCCGGGGAAAACACCACTGGCTGAGAGGGCGCTCTGGCGGTGCCCCTCGCAGGACTCCCGCCGACGCATTGGTCTTGTCCTTGCCCGCCCGGCGTTCGCTGCCGGTGTCCTGGATCAGGGACCACAGAGCGTCCGTCCATGCCGAGTGCGCCGTCCCGGCGCGGCAGGCCGGGACAACCCGGTCCGACTGAGCCGTGATCTCCGTACGCAGGACCGACGGCAGCGATCGCCGCTCTGAGGCCCTGGTGGCGGACGGTCAGCCGGACTGGGGCGGGTCGACGGCGAACTCGTAGGCCACTTCCCAGCTGCGGTCAGGGACGACGATGTCGGCGGTTTCCACGGCGCGGCCGTCGCTGGCGAAGTACGTCCGCTCGATCGCCAGGACCAGGTCGCCGGCGTTGAGACCGAGCAAGTCGGCCTGCTCGGGGGTAGCGCGGGCGGGCCGCGGGATCTCCAGCCAGGTTTCGATGTCGACGCCGATGGAGCGCATCCGCTCGACCACGCCCTTGCCGGCGAGGGGCCCATCTCGGGAAGAAGGATGGGTGTGTCGCCGGTGATGGCCATGGGCTCCCAACTGACGGAGAACTGGGCGGGCTTGCCGTCGGCGAGGAACTCGTACGCCGTGCGCACGGTCGGGTCACCGGGCTCGATGCCAAGGCGCCGGGCGATGCGCTCCGGGGCGGGCGTGCGGGCCTCGGAGGCCGATTCCCAGGTTCCGTTGCTGCCGACCTCGTACATGTCGGCGCGGAAGGGGCTGCCGCCGCGGCGTTCGCGGTGCCGGGAGCGGATCATCCGGCGCCGCTCGCGTGGCGGGGCCACGTAGGTTCCTGACCCCGCACGGCCCTCGAGGAGCCCTTCGACAATGAGGCGCTCCATGGCCTTCTGCAGCACGTTGGGGCCCACGCCGTAGTGCTGGGCGAGCTGTGCGCGGGAGGGCAGCCTCGCGCCCACCTCCCACTCGCCCTGCGCGAGTCGACGCCGCAGGTCGCTTGCGACCACCTGGTGCGGCGGCGGCTCGGCGTTGCCCATGCGCGGACTCCGTACTGGTCGGCGGCTGTTCTCGGTGCCGGTTCACGGCTCTCGATTGACAAGTTAATGCATCAGGTTCAAGCTAATGCATCAGATATACGTTACGTGATCACGCGTGTACAGGGGAGATCCGTGAGCTCGCCGACGACCAGGGCCACCGCGATCGCCTCCATGCTCAGCACCGCGCTCGGCATACCTCTGGACGACGACGATCCCGAGGCCGTCCGGACCGAAGCCACCGATACCGGTCTCCGTATCTCGGCACCGGTCCCCGCCGCGCTCAGCGAAGCGGTCCACGTCCACGTGCTCGCCTTCCTGACGCGAACCGCCGACCGCTTCGGACACCTCCAGCACGACGGCGCTTCCGTCATCTGGGCCGAGATCGAGACGGCCGGCGCCGGAAGGGAAGCCCCGTGAGCTTCCCCGCCTACACGGCGATCCGCCTCCGTCAGCTGCATCGCGCCGAACGATCACCTCGAAGGCTCTGGAGCTGACGGCATGACCCATCCGACACCCATCACTGCCGGCCCGCCCCGCACACCGGGGGCGGACGCCCCGGCCGGTGCGGACGTCGTGCTGTACACGACCAGCATCAACTCCCGGATCGCCGTTCAGACGCTCGCGACCCTGCGCAACTTCGCCGAACAACAGGGGTGGACCGTCACGCACGAGGCATACGACCTGGCACCCCTGCACATCCCGGCCCGACAGCGCACCGGTTGGCGCACCGTCGAACGGCTCCTGGCCACCGGCGAGGCAGCCGGCCTGGTCGTACCGGCCGAGCACGAGGTAGCCACCACCCCTGCAGAGCAGCGAGAACTTCGCGAGTGGCTGCTGAGCCTCCTGGCGTTCGCCGCCTACCCCCACGCCGGACACCACGAAACGCTCCCGCCCGTCACCGAGGCCTCCGGCGGCCCGGAGGCCGTCCTCACCGTGCCCGTGGATCGGGAATGGTCCCGTTCCTACGCCATGGCCCCGGCGAGCCTGCGCCAACTCCGAGACCATGCCCGCATGTTCCTTACGCTGCTGGGATGGCCCGGTGACATCGCCACCGCGATCGAGGTGCTGTCCCGGCTCGCGCACAACGCCGTCGTGCACGCCCAGCCCGACGACAAGGCGCCGGCGCGCATGGCCGTACGCCTGGCCGTGACCGAGGACGATGCGCTGGTGATCGACGTGCAGGACCCGCGCCCGGACGTCCCGCTCAGCGACGCCGCCCGCGCTGGCGAGAAGGGAAGAGGGCTGAAGTACGCACGCCTCCTGGGCGCGAGGCTCAGCTGCTTCATGTCCGAGGACGCCCGCTTCAAGACGGTCCGGGCTCAGCTGCTGCCGGGCGAGGTGTCACTGTGACCCGCTCGCAGTCCTCCATCGATGCGGCAGGACATGAAACCGGCAGCCCAAACGGAGTGCGCCTGTCGCCCGAGCAGTGGGACCACTGGTACCAGACCGGCTGGCCCACCATGGTCAGCCACAAGGAAGCCCAGCTCTTCTACAACCACGTCGCCCCGAGCCCCGGAAGGTCAGCCGTGGACCTCGCGTGCGGCAACGGCCAGTGGACTCGGCAGCTCGCCGCCTGGGGGCTGAATACACAGGGCTTCGACTTCTCCGCCGAAGCCCTCCGCCAGGCCGCAGCGGCCGGGGCGCCCGACGTTACGTACGCGTACTGGGATATCGACGGCGATCCCATTCACCACAACCTGCGTCCGGGCAGCGTCGACCTCGTGACTTGCCGCTACGCGCTCCCGTATCTCCAGTACGAGCGGCTGCTGACGGACGTCGGACGCTGGCTGCCTCCCTCCGGCACCTTCTACGCGCTCGTGTACGTCGACCAGCCCGGCGTAAGCAGGAAGCCGGACGCCGATCCCTTCCACCGTGGCTTCACCGAAGACGAGATCCAGGCTCTGAGTTCCGGATGGGCATTCCGCCGGACGTACTCGCTGAGCCGGAGCCAGAAGGCGGTTGTACTGCGCGGTTACAGCTGAGCACGCCCCTGCCGTCCGGCCAGCGGTACGCGGGAAACTAGCTCCCGGCGCCGGGCCACGCCCCTTCCCCCGAGGGCGGACCCGGCGCCGGGTCTTGCCACAGGCCAAAGCAGAGTTCAGCGGCGGACGTGGATACGGACCTGGACAGTTCCGCCAGTGGCGGCCGCCGCGGCTCCGAGTCCGATCACGGGTGCTAGGTAGTCGCTGTTGCCGCTGAGAGGGAGCACGATGACGGCGATGATCGTGCCTAGCACGGATAACGCGCTGATCCAGGTGAGCGCCTTCGCCATGGTCGATGAAGGCGCCGAGGGGCTACGGTCGGTCTGAGTCACGGGGATGCACTCCTCCAGTTCCGGGGTTCTTCTGTGACCCGGGGAGAAGCCGGCCGGACCGGCGTGACGGGCTGTCCAGCCCGGCTCCCCTCGGGAGATCGTGTGGTGCAGTTCGGACCGGTGCGCGCGCCGGCATTTCTCCGATCGAAGCCGGGCGCGCTGCGCGCCAACACCCCCTTCGGGCGGCGGACTCCGCTAACGCCGTTAAAGATCGTTAAGCGGGCGTGAACCTTGTGAACGGTGCACGCGATGCGCGAGAACCCGCGATCCGTGTACGTGAAGTGATCGAAGCACCTGGTGCTGCGCGAGCAGAGGCCTCTGCCGTAAGTGGGGTGAAGTGGGGAGCAGCCCGCCGGAGCCCCGGATTGGGGTGCTTTACACCTTCGCTCCCCAGCCCCGGAAGTCCGGTACGCCCCGCTTAGTGGATCTGGGCTGCGCTCATGGAAGTGGGGCGAAGTGGGGGACCACTGCCCCTTGACGCGTCGGGTCGGTGTGTCGAGCTGGAGATGCTCGAAGCGCAGACCTGCACCTTCTTCTCCGAGGACGTCGTAAACAGTGTTCCTTTTACGAGGGATGGCGGGTTATGGTCGCGCTCTGCGAGATCTTGTACGGAGGTGCCCCGGATGGAGAACGCCGCGCCCGCGCGCCGAGGTCGTCCTCCGGGTATCCGGACTGACGAGGGGGAGCTGACGAGCCGCCAGGCGGCGATCGTCCGCTGTATCACGGAGGCGGTCCGCCGACAGGGCTACCCGCCGTCGATGCGGGAGATTGGCCAGGTCGTGCATCTCGCGAGTACATCCTCGGTCGCCCACCAGCTGATGGCGCTGGAACGCAAGGGTGTCCTCTACCGTGATCCGCACCGTCCCCGTGCCTACCGGGTGCGGCCCTCGTGGGCGCCCGATCTGGGAGACCGGAGCGAGGCGCCCGTCGACGTGCCGCTCGTCGGTCGGATCGCCGCCGGCGCACCCCTGCTCGCCACGGAGATGGTCGAGGACGTCTACTCCCTGCCCCGCCAGGTCGTGGGCGACGGCGACCTGTTCGCCCTCACTGTGTCCGGCGACTCCATGATTGACGCGGCGATCTGCGACGGCGACATCGTCACCGTCAAGCGGCAGGACAGCGCCGACCACGGAGACATCGTCGCCGCGCTTCTGGACGACGAGGCCACCGTGAAGTTCCTGAAGCGACAGGACGGACAGGTGTGGCTGATGCCGCGCAACCCGTCCTTCGAGCCGATCCCCGGCGACGACGTACGCATCCTCGGCAAGGTCGTCGGCGTCCTGCGGCTTCTCGGAGCAGAAATCCCTTGGAGAAGAGCCGGTGGGTCATGCCAGGCTGACTCCTACTGAAGGGGCGTAGCTCAGCTGGCCAGAGCGCCGGTCTCCAAAACCGGATGCCGCAGGTTCGAGTCCTGCCGCCCCTGCGAGACGAAGTCGGTGTGAGACCAGCGGGTTTCACCTCGCCGGTCTCACACCGATCCCGACAGAGCTGATGATCTGTAGGCGGCTCCCTCAAAGTGGACCGCACCCTCGGACACCCCGGAGACCGCGTGAGTGAGAGCAGCGCCCACCCCCTCGGCTTCGAGCCGCCCATCCCCCATCTCATAAGCGGCGCGGACGCAGAGGAACTCACAATCAACCTGGGGTTGGGGCTCGTCGCCCGGAAGGCCGCGGAGGCCGAGTACATCCTGCACGGGATCTACGTGCACCTCGTCGAAGCGGAGAAGGCCTATAGCGAACTGGCAGTCGCCACCGGCGGCGCGCTCGTACAGCAATGCCGAAAGAAGCTGGAAGCGGTCACCCTTTCCACTTCGTGCAAGACGTCACTCGCCGAAGCCCTGGACGCTGCGGAGGAAGGATTCCGCCTACGGAACCGCTACCTGCACGGCTACTGGATCTACGACGACGAGTCCTACCAGTGGCTCACCTTGAAGGGAGCCCACCGCAGTGACCGTCCCGAGATCACTTTCATCAACAGCAGCGAAGTGTGGGAATTGGCCGAGCGCTTCCAGAAGCTCTGCTTCAGCCTGCTTCACTGGGACACCGCCCACTTCGGCGAGCCAGCCGACGACGAGGACGGCCACCAGGGCCTGGTCTCGCGCAAGCAGATCTGACGCTAGGCCCGATACGGCTGGACGATCAGTTCGTGGGACGGACGATTGGACTGCTGGATGGCGACTCTGCGTTTTGTAGGTCCGGACGATATCGATGACATCTGGGGGGGCAGCAGCCCGCTGATCAGCCTTCAGCGGCACACGCTCACGATTCGACGCCACTCCGCACCTGCTAGTGCAAGAGTGGCGGTATGTGTGGTCGCTACGTATCCACTCGCAGCCCGCAGGAACTGGCGCCGCTCTTCCAGGTGCCCGACGTCCCCGCAAAGGAGACGCTCGCGCCGAACTGGAATGTCGCCCCGACCAACGACGTGTGGGCGGTCCTCGAACGCGCACCCCGCGACGACAGAGAAGACTTCCAGGCGGCGAAGCGGGAGCTGCGGCCTCTGCGCTGGGGCCTGGTCCCGTCGTGGGCGAAGGACGTCAAGATCGGCGCCCGGATGATCAACGCCCGGGTCGAGACAGTGCACGAAAAGCCCGCGTTCCGCCGCGCATTCACCCGCCGCCGCTGCCTGCTGCCCGCCGACGGCTTCTTCGAGTGGCAGCAGGCCAAGGACCCCGACACCGGCAAGGTCCGCAAGCAGCCCTACTTCATCAGCCCCGAGGACGACCAGGTGATGGCACTCGCCGGACTGTACGAGTACTGGCGCGACCCGGCCGTGAAGCAGGACGACGACCCGGCCGCCTGGCTGATGACCTGCACCATCATCACCACCGAAGCCACCGACACCGCCGGCCGCGTCCACCCCCGCATGCCACTCGCCCTCACCCCCGAGCACTACGACGCCTGGCTCGACCCCACCCACCAGGACCCCGACGAACTGCGGACCCTGCTCGACCAGCCGGCCGGCGGACATCTGGACGCCCGCCCCGTGTCCATCGCGGTCAATAGCGTCCGCAACAACGGACCTCAACTCCTGGACGAGCTCACCCCCTGACGAGGCTCAGGCAGCTCCTGCGGCGGCGACTTCCACTCAGGGGTGAGCACGCCGTCCTCAGGTGTGGCACCGTAGAGCCAGGCTGGCTCCGTCGCTTTCCCCCGTAGCGACGGAGCCAGCCTCACTGCATCCCGGACTCCTCCGCGTCCGAGGGCCCGGGGAGCGCCTGCCGGAGATCGGTGTACAGGCGGATCCGTACGCCGGGCTGACCCGGCTCCCGCGTCACGTGCTCGGCCTGCGCCGTCGCCCACGTCCGGACCACGGCATCCCGGAAGGCCATCACGCTCGCTTCATCGGCTCCAGCGACGTCGATGACGAGCAGGCCGGGTTCGGACAGGTGCACTTCTCGGATCGGGTCCACGCCTGCCAGTACGTGTTCGTGGACGCCCAGGGTTCTGTTCAGACTCCTGATTCACCTGCCCGGGTGAGTTGTCAGTGGCGACGTCTACCGTCCCTTGCATGACCAGTTCGCCGAACTCACGCGAGGACGCTTGGGTGTTGGAGGCCACCATCCGGACAGCACCGGCCGCCGATCCTCAATGGCAGAACCAACTCGACAGGCTCCGCCCGATCGCCGCGTACGATCCTGAGACCCAGACGTGGCATGCCCGCCTCGGCGCGCTCGACCTGGCGGGCCTGCAGATGCTGCAGACCCTCTTCGACACCGCGCGCGTCCACGGCACCGAGGTGCGCCTCACGCACGTGGCGGTCCCGGCGTACTGGGACGGCCCCGCCTTTAGGCGGGGGCCAGACGTGTCCGCTTTCCTGGAGGCGCAGGCCGACCGCGGTCGGCCGCTCGGTCAGCTGCCTCTGGCCTGACGAGCCCCCGCGGGTACGGCTATCGCACTGGGACGCTTGCCCATGGGCAGAATCCTGCGCCAACACCGCGAGCGTCAGCTGCTCACTCTGAAGCGGCGGAACATGTCCGGGATGAACTGCCGCAGAAGGTCCTGGGCTGCATCGAGACGCTTAAGCTCGTCGTGGCCGAAGCGGAACACTTCGTATCCCCTGAGCTTGAGGTCTCGGTCAGCGGCGACCATTTCGGCGTATTTGGCAGTGTCCGGGGTGCGGCCATGGTCGCGGGTGTAGTGCTGTGATCCGTCGACCTCCAGGACGACGCGCTGTCCGTGCGGCAGCAGCAGAAGGAAGTCCATTCGGGATCGCAGCAACGCCTCAGGGCCGCGTTCTTGAACGGTCCTGTGGTCCCAGTGCAGCCAGACTTCGGGCAGGAGAGCCGGATCATCGGGGGAGGGCGGGAGAGCCGTCTGGTAGGCCACGAAGAGGTTCCTCTGGCCAGGCGAATTGGCCGGCAGGCTCTTGAGGAGTCGTTGGTAGAGATCCGTCCTGACGTCGGCCTCACTGCTGATCTTGCGGGTGTCCTGCCACCAGCTATGCAGATCACGCCAGCGCAGGCCCGTGGCGGGGATCTCCCGGTCGTAGACAAGGGTGGCGTCCGCGCGCCCTTCGACGATCTCGATGTCGTTGTCCACCGAGGAGCGGAAACGAATGTCCGGTTTCTCAAGGGAGGCAAAGATGATGTTCTTCGGCCGCCGGTTGCCATGCAGTCGCGTCGACACCACTGTGAACAGGGGATAGCCGCCATCGCTGCCGGTCACTCTCAACTCGACCCCAGCAGTGACGAGATGACCGTTGATGATGCTGACGGCCTTCTCCTGGAGGTGCTCATCAAGGAGTACGTCCGCTGAAACCAGGCCCTCCAAGAAGCGGGCGAACCGTGCGTCCCCGGCCTCGAACACACCGAGGTTCTCGAAAAGGTCTTCCGTCGACCAGTCTCCCGGGTTGCGGAAGACGTGCCGCTCGATGCGGTCCCTCAGCGTCACCGGCCGCGTCCCCTTCAGCAGCAGGCCCTCAAGCTCCTGGAACGACAGGTCCGATTCCGCAGCTATCCAGAATCGGTCCAGTAGCCGCGTGAAGCGGTCGTGGTGCTGCGTCAGTTCCGACAGGTCGAGAGCGCGTGCCAGTTCACGGCGGGCCTTCTTGGGAATCTCGGGCGGTGCGTCCTCTGCCCACAGCAGGTCTTCGAGCTGGTAGCGGATCGGCGGCCTCACATGGACGTGACTCTGTTCCAGCATGCGTCGCGTGACCTGTGGCAGCTCAGCGTCGGGTACTTGGCTGAGACTCAGCTCAATCCGGTCGCGCTTACTCCCGGCATCGTCAGGGACCGGTGGCATGCCGAGGTGTTCGAAAGCCGGGTTCAGCTCGCGGTGCGTCAGGCTGCCAAGACCCGCGACGACCTCGCCCACCAATGTGCGAAGTGCTGAACGATCCCTGCTGTCGGCCATTGGCAGATGGTCGCAGAAACCGAGAGGATCCGGCAGCGGCACTATGTCGCACGACGTCCGCGGTCGTTCTCTGGGCGACCGCCTTGGTCCCACTGCTGGGCTGACGGGGGACGGGCGCTGACGGCGAGGGCGGCGGGGTAGATCACCTGGTGCCCGTAGCGGGTGCGGGCCCGATCGGCGACGGCTTCGATCGCGAGGGGTTTGTCGTCACCGCCGTCGAGGGCGAGCTGCCGGGTGGCCCGGTCGGCGGGCCGAAGAGCGTCGGCGCGCAGCGCGATGCTGCGGACCCGGGCGCGCTGGAGACCGAGGGAGTCGTACACCGCGTAGGCGGTGCGGGCCAGGAGGACGGTGTGCTGGGTTGCTTCGGGCAGGGTCCGGCTGCGGCGGGTGGCACTCAGGTCGGCGTAGCGCATCGTGCAGGTCACGCCCGTGGCGATCTGGTCGGTTGCACGGAGGCGGGCACCGAGGTCGTCGGCGAGGGCGAGCAGGATGCGCCGGTGGGCGCCCGGGTCGAGTTCGTCCCGGGGGAAGCGGTGTTCCGTGCTGAGGCTTGCCGGTGCCGGGGTGGGGTCGACGATCGTGGTGTCGTGGCCCTGGGCGTGCTCGTGGAGGGCGCGGCCGGCGCGGGCACCGAGGATGCGCTGCAGGGTGTGCTGCGGGACGTCGGCGACATCGCCGACGGTGTGCAGGCCGTACTCGCCCAGCAGCGCCGCGGTCTTCCCGCCTACGCCGGGCAGTTCCCGCACGGGCCGGGGCCGGAGGAAGGCCGAGATCGCCTCGGGGGAGTCGTCGATGACGGTGCGCCGTCCGAGCGGCGTGAGGGCGCATGCCATGGCGGCGAGCATCGGGGTGCCGGCCACGGCCGCCGAGCTGCGCATCCCAAAGTAGGCGAGCGCGCGGAGCTGGACGAGTTCGGTGATGCCGCGGGCATCGCGCTGCCACCATCGGGTCGCCCCGGTGAGGTCGAGGAGGGCACCGTCCTCGAGTATCTGAACGCGCGGCGTGAAGTCCTCCAGCAAGCGGCGCAGCCGTTCCGGGAGGTCGGCGCCGGCGTCGGGCGGCAGGTCGAAGGAGAGGCGGAGGATACGGCGGCCGCTCATCATGATCATCCTGCGCTTCCCTGGCTTCGGTGGCCGAGCCGTCGCAGGTCGGCGGAGCGGGTGCCGGCGGGCTGGAGGTCGGCGTAGGGGTGCAGCCGGGCCCCGGCCGTGCCGTCGGCGAGCGTGCGCTGGAGCGTGGCCGGCTGGGCCGGGGTGGGGGCCGGGCCGGTGCGGCCGAGGAGGTCGAGGGCGGCCTGGGGGCCGTGGTCGCGGCGGGCGGCGGCCACCTCGTCCAGGTCCCAGGCCATCTCACCGACGACGGTGCGGCGCGGGCCGCGGGCCTCGACCGTTCCGCGCACCAGCAGCAGGCCTGAGTGGAACACAGTGTGTGCGCAGGCCTCGTGGGAGTCTTCGAAGAAGGCGATGTCGACCAGGCCGGAGCCGTCCTCGAGCGTGGTGAAGATGACCCGCTTGCCGGACGGGATCGGCGGGGTCTGCGTGGAGGCCCGCACGCCTGCGACGAGAACCTTCTGCCCCGGCACCATGCGGCGCAGGTGGGCGGCGTCGGTCGCGCCGAGCTCACGCAGCAGCCGGTGATGGTGCTCCATCAGATGCCGGCTCACGTCGATGGACAGGGTGTCGAGTTCGGCTCCGAGCTTGTCGCGGCTACTCATGTCCGGCAGCCCGCTCGGCTCGGCGGTCACCAGTTCGCCGCCCAGCGGCAGTTGCCCGTCAGTGGTGGTGCGGTTGCGCAACTGGCGGTGCAGTTCGGTGGCCTGCAGCAGCAGGTCCCGCCGGGTCAGGCCGGGGGAGAGGGCCTCGAGTGCGCCGATGCGGATCAGGCGCTGCGCGAGCGGCAGCGACGGGCGGGCGCGCAGCCACAGGTCCTGAAGTCCGGTGTAGGGCTGGCCCGCCACCAGGCGGGTGGTCTCCGCCTCGTTGATGCCCTTGATGGTGGAGAAGGCGAGCCGCACGGCCCAGCCCTGTTCGGTCTCCTCGACGCTGTGGTGGGCGCGGGAGTGGTTGACGTCGACGGACAAGACAGGCACGCCGTGGCGGCGGGCGTCGGCGACGATGACCCGGCGTGGCCACATCCCCGGATCGTGCTCCAGCAGCCCGGCGTACAGATACGCCGGGAAGTGCGTTTTCAGATAGGCGGACTGCAGGGCGGGGACGGCGAAGGCGACCGCGTGTGCGCGGCAGAACCCGTACGCGCCGAAGGAAGAGACGATCTCCCACACCTCGTCCAGCACGTCCTTGGTGTACCCGCGCTCGCCGGCCGTGCGGCGGAACCACTGCTCGACCTTCGGCAGCCGGTCGGGGTCGGCCAGTGCGCGGCGGGCGATGTCGCCGGCGGCGCGGTCGCAGCCGGTCATCCGGGAGAGGATCGCGATGATCTGCTCGTGCCAGATGACGACGCCGTAGGTGTCGTTGAGTACTGGTTCCAGGTCGGGGTGCGGGTATTTGGGGGCGGCGCCGTGCCGGGCGGCGATGTACAGCGCCGGCATGCCCCCGGAGACCGGTCCCGGACGGAAGAGGCTGATGTCGGCGACGACGTCCTGCATGTGCCGGGGCTGGAGGCGGCCCACCAGGTCCTGCTGGCCGGGGCTTTCGAGCTGGAAGAGGCCGATGGTGTCGGAGGCCCGGATCATCTCGAAGGCTCGCTGGTCGTTGAGGTCGACGTGGTCGGGATTGTCGAGGTCGATCGCGCGGCCGGTGGTGCGGCGGATCTCGGCGACCGCGTACGCCATCGCCGACTGCATGCGCACCCCGAGCACGTCGAGCTTGAGCAGCCCGAGATCTTCGACGTCCTCCTTGTCGGCCTGCACCATCGCGTAGCCGGCCGGCGTCGGCTGCACCGGCAGCCGGTCCAGCAGCGACGCGTTCGACAGGATCACCCCGCACGGATGCATGGCATAGCCGCGGGGCAGCGCGTCCAGGCCCTCGGCGAGCTCCCAAAGCGGCCCGAACTTCTCCGCCCGCGCGGAGAGCTGACGCAGTTCCGGCAGTTCGGCCAGGGCGGCGCGGATGTCGCGTGCGCGAATGTGCGGGAAGCTCTTAGCGACGTCGCCGATGACCTGGGGCGGGATTCCGAGGGCGAGCCCGGCGTCGCGCAGGGCGTGCCGGGCTCGATACGTCTCGGGCATGCCGGTGACCGCGGTCCGCTCCTTCCCGAACCTGTCGATGATCGCGTCGTACACCTCCAGGCGCCGCTCGGACTCCACGTCGAGGTCGATGTCCGGCAGCGACGTACGCCGCTCGCTGAGGAAGCGCTCGAAGAGGAGCCGGTGCTCGAGGGGGTTGGCGGTGGCGACGAACAGCGAATGGTTGACCATGCTCCCGGCGCCGGAGCCGCGCGCGGCGACCCGGATCCCGAGCGCCCGGGTGTCCGCCACCACCTGGGCCACGGCCAGGAAATACCCCTCGAAGCCCAGGCGGCCGATGACGTCCAGCTCGTAGTCGAGCTGCTGTACCGAGCGCTCATCGCGGTCCAGGCCGCGGGCGACCATGCCGGCCTCGCACCGCTGGCGCAGCAGCCGCATCGCCGAACCCCGCTCGCCAGTGGCGCCGACGACGGACGGTTCGGGGAAGTGCGGCCGCCCCAGCCCCAGGTCCGCCGGGGTGAGCGTGCACGACTGGCCCGTGGCCTCGGTCTCCGCCAGCAGCCGCCCGGCCCGGGCCCGGTCGTCGCCCACAGCCTGGGCAAGCCGCTCGGCCACCGCGGCCATGCCAGCCGGGTCCTTCAGCCACCGCTCGCCGCCGTCCAGCCGGCGCCGGCCGACGGGCCGCAGCAGACGGGCGGCGTCCAGGACATCGGCCAGCCGGTGCTGTGCGGGATCGGCGTAACGGACCGCGTTCGTCAGCACCACCCGCACCCCGAGCTGATCGGCCAAGCCTACGGTGCGCGCGGCCAGCCGCAGCGAACCCGCACCGGTGCCCTGACCTCCCAGAAACACGCCCTCCAGCCGCAGCCGCTCCCCGGCCAGCTCCCGCCACGGCGCGAGCAACCGCTCGGCGACGTCGGGGCGACCGACGGACAGCGCCCGCACCGGTTCGGAGGTGGGGCCGAGGAGCACCACCAGGTCTTGGTCGGCGTACTCGCGCAGTACCGGCCAGGACACGACCGGCGCCGCGCCGTCGGCCTCGGCGTGCGCGGCAGACACGAGACGGCACAGCCGCGCCCACCCCGCCGCGTTCTGCGCGAGCAGGGTGATCCGCAACGGCGGCTCAATCACGTGCGCGCCACCACGTGCGGGCGTACGCGGCCGTCCAGCAGAAGGGTTCGGCGGGGTAAGCGGGGCGACGGCGATATCGACACCGAAGACGGGGCGGATGCCGGCGGCCGCGGCGGCTTTGGCGAAGCGGACGGTGCCCGCGACGGTGTCCCGGTCGGTCAGCGCGAGCGTCGTCATCCCACGCTCAGCGGCCCGCTGGACCACGGCCGCGGGAAGAGAGGCGCCGTAGCGGGCGGAGTAGCCGGACGCGACGTGCAGATGAGTAAATCCACGGCCCCACACCTCCAGCCTTTCGCTTGTCCCTCCCTGACCTGTGACCTCTCCAGGTATCCACCATAACGCTTAATCGCGCAACTGTTCGATTGCAGGGATCGATGCCATCCCTCCGCGAACGGGACCGAGGGCTGGGGCCTCGCCGCGAGGACCAATCCCCGCCTGTGCCGCGCGTCACCGCCAGCAGGCGGGGGCATTTCCCGGGGACGGACCCATCGCTCCGACTGCTCGAGGGGGTCGGGGCTGGAGAGGCCACCCCCAACGTCACCAGCTGGTCGCGTGCGACAGCGAGGAGGATCATCGACAGACTGGCGTGAAATTGAGAGAAGGGCACGATGACGACTTCGTATCTCGTCCGGTTGAGGTTCGAAGCTGACGGGCCGGCCGTAGAAGGCGAGTGGGCGCTACCAGGCTCCGCTGAGGGCCGGTACACGGAGTGGGTCGGGCTCTACACCAAGGACCCGAAGGTCGAGGTCCACCTCATCGAGAAGACGGGCGCCCGGGAGCGGGTGCTTCGGACGTGGACGGCGCAGGGCGAGAACACGTCGTAGGACATGCGCGTCCGGCGAGGTGTCGGAACCCCCGGCACGACCGACATAGGATCCGTCGTCGTGGCACACACATTCGAAGAACTGGTGGAGATGCAGAGACTGGCCGACGAGGCGCACAGCCGGGTCCTGGAACTGGGAGATACCTATGGCCGGCCCACGGTGACGCCGTGGACTGCGCAGCAGACCGAGACATACGAGACGGCCTGGCAGCACTGGCGGGATCTGGCCACGCAGGCCCAGGCCGCCGTCACCGCCCACGCCAAGGAGCAGGACAAGCCCCGCTTCGGCATCGAAGCTGCCGTACGGGCCAAAGCCTGGCATCCGGAGCAGGCCGCAGCCTAGAGCGGCAAATCCGCTCCACGGGCAGCTCGTGCGAAGAGGATGGAGCGCGCCAGCAGGCCCACCCTGCCACGAAGCAGGGAAGACGAAGTGCGCCGCTGAAGGCGCGCTCCGCAGCCCCTTACCCGGTCGTACTGCCCGCGTCTTTTGTGGCGAAGTCCGGCCATGGCGTGCACGCCGCCGGGAGGAGGGTCATGGTGCGACGCCTACGTCCCCTGACCGCCCCGCGCGCCGCTTGAGTTCCCTGCGTTAGCGCCGCGGTTCGGGGAGTTCCCCGGGCTTGACGGTCACGATCTCCACGCCGGTGCAGCCGGCCGTCTCAAGCGCGGCCTTCTGCTGCTGGGCGCTGGGCTCGTCATAGCCGACGGCGGAGCCGCGGGGCATGCCGTCGGTGTCGGTCCAGGTGAGTCCGAAGTTCTGCATGGTGATCGCCATGGGTGCATCTTCGCTGGTGGCACTGACATCGCATACTTCCGGCCGCGATCTAGCCCACTGGCTGGATTGTGGTGCATGGTGTGCCGGTGGGATCCCGCTTCACCCCCGGGTGGATCCCCCTTGCTGGGCCCTGCACTCCCGTGGGCGGCGGGGCCCGCCGCGCCTCCCGGCTCCCCACGGGAGGCATACGGCTGCCCGGGTTCAGCTGGTGCGGGCAGCGCGCACCCCTCGTAGGCTCGAACTGCTCGGGGCCTGCTGCGGAGGTCTCCCATGCCCCGAACCATCTGGTCCGGCGCCATCAGTTTCGGCCTGGTCACCGTCCCGATCCACGTCCAGTCCGCCACCGAGAACCACTCAATCCAGTTCCACCAGTACCACCTCGAGGACATGGGCCGGATCCGCACCCGCAAAATCTGCGAACTCGAGGACCGCGAGGTAGCGAACACCGAGATCGGCAAGGGCTACGAGTACGCCAAGGACCAGGTCGTCGCCATCAGCGACGAGGAACTGCGCGACCTGCCGCTGCCGACAGCGAAGGCCATCGAGATCGACGCCTTCGTCGCCGCGGACGACATCGACCCGATCCGGATCGGCGAGGGCTACTACCTCTCCCCGGACGGCCAGGTCGCGGCCAAGCCCTACAAGCTACTCCGCGAGGCCCTGGCGCGCTCGTCGAAGGTGGCCATCGCCAAGTACGCGTGGTCCGGGCGCGAGCGGCTCGGCATGCTCCGGGTCCGCGGCGACGCCATCGTCCTGCACGCCATGCACTGGCCCGACGAGATCCGCGACCCCTCGGAGCTGCTGCCGCCGCCGGTGGACGTGTCCGAGGAGGAGATCAAGGGCGCGCTCGCCCTGATGGAGTCCATGTCCCGCGACGACCTCGAAGGCGACGACTTCAAGGACACCTACACCGAGGCCATGGAAAAGATCATCGAAGCCAAGCGGGAGGAAAAGCCGCTCCCCGAGGCACCCGAGCCGGAGAAGCCGGGCCGCGTCCTCGACCTGATGGCCGCGCTCGAGGAGTCCGTGTCCAAGGCGAAGGCCTCCCGCGGTGAGGACGCCGACGTGCACGAGCTGCCGAAGCCGAAGAAGAAGACGGCTGCGAAGAAGACCGCGGCGAGGAAGCAGCCGACCAAGAAGAGCGCGGCGAAGAAGACAAGCGCACGGCGGCCCCGGAGCGCCTGAGTTGCCCGCCGGTGGCAAGTGTGGGCGCCTCGCAAGGATCAACAGCCACCGGCGTCGGCTTGGCCTGCTTCCGCGCAGAGGGGCTCATCGCGTTCTGACCAACGGCCTTGCGCGCCTCTGGTCAGCCATCCAAACGGATCCCCTTGAATCCGGGCCCCAGCCCCCGCCGCCGGGAAGGCTGTGCGGAACGCCGCAGGCCCGGCACGTCCACTGTGGCCGCCACACCTTCGTCGTCGCCGAGTCCGAGCTGCCGGCGGGCACGGGTGGTAGCAGCCGTCACCGGCGCGAGGGCGGCCGCGAGGTCCGGTCCGAGCGCGGACAGTGCCCCGGCGAGGGTGTCGATCGCGTCCAGGGCGTCGTCCGCGGCCGCCGGGCTCCAGCTCTCCGGCCTGGTCAAATCGGCGAGGTGGCAGGCGCTCTCGGCGGCCGTCTCGGCATAGTGCTCCACCCCGGGCATGGTGTTCGGCGACAGTTTCACGCCCGTCCAACGATTCTCAGGCGGAAAAGATCACCAACTGGCCCGGGTCGTCTGCTGAAGTCAGCGGGCTCGGACGACCTCGATGACCGTGTCCGGGCAGCCATCGAGGACTTCGCTGAGCACGGCCTGTTCGGCAGGGTCCACGGCAAGCCCCCAGCGGATTTTCACGGCGGTCCAGTCGGTGGCGTACGTGCAGCGGTAGCCCTGGACGGGTGGCTGCCAGGTGGCCGGGTCCTGGTCGGCCTTGGACCGGTTGCTGGTGGCGGAGACGGCGATGAGGGCGCGGGGGTCGTCGAGGTCGTTCGCGTAGGCCTGCCGTTCGGCTGGCGTCCATCCGGAAGCGCCGGAGTCCCAGGATTCGGCGAGGGGGACGAGGTGGTCGATGTCGAGGGCCCGGGCCTGGGTGAAGGCGGTGTCGTCGTAGCGCGAGTACCAGGTGCCGCCGCTCAGCGTGCAGTTGGCTCCCTGTTCGGGGGCGGTGAGGGCTTCCTCCAGGAGGACCTCGTTGCGGGTGCTGCAGCCGTCGCGGTCGGCGTCGATCCAGTGCCGGAACTTCGTGCGTTCATAGCCGGTGCGGTCCTCGTCCTGCACGGTGAGCGCGGCCAGGGCGTCGCGGACCGGGAGGGTGATGGTGTCACCCGGGGCATGCCGGAGCGATGCTGGAGCGGGGGAGACAGCGTGGGCGGCGGGTGAGAGCAGGGCGGCGAGCGCGGACAGCGTGGCGGCCATCACGCTGGCGGTGCGGGGGTGGCGCACGGAGTCGGGTCCTCTCGAAGATCACAAAGCGGTTGGTGATCTTCGTAGTGGCCGTGTCCGCGTCGTGACGGCTGTTCGGCTCAGGGTTCACCCGCGCGGTGGGCAAGTCACACGATCGCACGAGATCGACAGCGAACACCGCGAACACTTCGGACGGTGCGGCACGCTCGTTTCGGCCGTAAGGCCGGCCGTACGGCTGCTGTCGAGACGCGTATGGGGTGGCGAGGTGCAGGGAGACAGGACGCTCGAGGCGCTCAGGGCAGTCTGGGCGGCAGCGAAAGCGGCCGAGCACGGCTGGGTACTGGACACGGCGGCCCCGTCGCCGCAGCGCAGTGCGCGTGCTTTGGCGGGGGAGGGGCTGGTGGAGACGGCCGACCGGGAGACGCGTGCGGAGCTGTCGGCGTGGGAGGGGCGTCCGGTGCGCTGGGCGGTCCGCTTGTCGGCGACCGGGCACGACTTGCTCGCCTACGCCGGGGTCAGGCCGGCTCCGATGTCCCTGGAGCCGGGGCCGGGGGAGCGGTTGGTGGAGCTGGCTCCGTCGCAGATGACAGCACTGCGGGTGTTCGTCGGCCTGGTCGGCGAGCTGAAGTCACCGCCCGCGACAGGCCTTGCCGAGCAGGTCCGTACGGCCGTGTACGACCGAGGCGCAAGGCGGTGGCAGCTGCGTCTGACGCAGGAGCAGATGGAGTCGGCGGCGTACGGATTCTGGCTGCACCGCCTGACCGGGTCCGCGGCGGAGGCCAACCGCTTCGGCCGCGATTACAAAGTCCTGTTCATCCCGGAGCCGAGGAACAGCGGTTCAGCTGCCCTCCCGTGACGTTGCAGGTTCCGTGTGGCTTTGTACGCGAGAAGCGGCGTCGTTTATCGACGGCTTCGGGAGTCACTGGGCAGTCCCGTCTCTTGATCAATATCGATGAGTTCGGGAGTCACCATCACGCTGGGCACGCGTCCCTCATACGAGCTGATGCGGGACTGCGACACACTGCCGAGAGCCTTGAGGCATTCGCGGTGGGCGAGCGTCGGACATCGCCTTTTGCCATGGTTGCACTGATCGTGCGGTTACTGCGTGTGATCTAGTCATCGCTTTCCGTGCTTGCCGCTTCATGATCAGGTGGACCTGCCACTACACCCGGGGGCCGTCATGGAGCCCTGGGTGCCACCGCCGCAGCAAGGAGCGCCCGATGGCCCTTGACGAGGAAACACCAGCGACAGAAAGCCCCAGCCACGTACTGGGCACCGACCATGCGGAACCGACATCGCAGGACATCGCGCGCGCTCAAAAGGCCCAGGAGGAACTGGCCGCACGCGGGTACAACGTCTCGACCAAGACGAAGTGGTGGGGCTTCGAGGTCCATCTCGACGCTGAAGCCGCCAACAAGGCAGGGGACATCGCTGAGTACATCGGCGACGTGGCCGGCAACGTCCTGCCGTCACCCTACGGCGAGATCGTCGAGCTGTTCTGCAAGGTCAAGTCGGCATGGATCAAGGAGGTGGGCAAGGACTACGGCTGCAAGCTCGTCTCGCCGTGGATCGCGCCGGGCATGCTCATCCCGATCTCGCTGCGCCCCAGGGAAGACACCCACCTGTGGTGGACGGTCATGGACGCCTCGCACAAGTGGAGCGAGGACGAGAAGTTCACCGACCACCGCTCCAAGTCCAACCCGGCCATGGCCGAGTACCAGGGGAAGCTGTACTGCGTCCACCGCGGTGACGGGGACGGCAAGCTGTGGTGGACCGTCTACGACCCGGACGGCAACGGCTGGTCCGCGGACACCGCCTTCCCCAATCACTACAGCCAGAACGGCCCCGCCCTGGCCGTCTTCAACGGCCACCTCTACTGCGTGCACCGCGGCGGCAGCGACGACAACCTGTGGTGGACCCGCTTCGACGGCAGGACCTGGAGCGCCGACACCAAGTTCGGCAGCCAGAAGACCAGCCGCGGGCCGGCCCTCGCGGTCTTCGGCGGCAAGCTGTACTGCGCCTACAAGGGCACCGGAAGCAACAACAACCTGTGGTGGTGCACCACCTCCAACGGCACCAGCTGGAGCGGCGACCAGACCTTCGGCTCCCACCGCACCGACTCCAACCCCGCCCTGGCCGTCTACAAGAACACCCTCTACGCCGTGTACAAGGGCGTGGACACGACCGCCCTCTACTACGCGCGGTTCAACGGCGCCAACGGCTGGAACGGCGACAGCAAGCTGCCCAACCACCACAGCAAGGAAGGCCCCGCCCTGGCCGTCTACAACGATCACCTGTACTGCGTGCACCGCGGCGGGGCCAGCGGCGGCAGCCTGTGGTGGACCCGCTTCAACGGCAGCACCTGGCACCCGGACACCCAGCTCCCCGACCACTTCAGCGCGCAGGGACCGACCATCGTCAACTACCGCGACCGCAACGGCACCGAAAACCAGCTCTTCTGCGTCCACCGCGGCAACTGAACCCTGACAAGACACACCCGCACGGCCGCAGAAAGGCTCTGCGACCGCCGACCGCTTGCGGCCGTGCGACCAACACGACGCAGCGCCGCCGCCCCGGCGTGCAGGCACCCCTCGAGCCGAAGCGGGAGCGCCTCCCGAACTCGTGAACATCGACCGGGCCGCTCGCGAGGTGCCTCCCACGCTCATCGACAAACGACGTCGCAACTCGTGTACAAAGCCATTCCGTGCCTTCGGGCCTGCTGGGAGCGCGGACTGCTTCGTCAACCGGTTCACCTACCGCGCCGCCTTGCCGTCGCCGGAGGGCATAGCGTGCGCGGCATGCGCTTCCGCTGGGACTGGCTCGGGCCTGTGCTGTCCGTGCCGTACGTGCCGACCCTCGGACCGGTCCACCCGGGCGGCCCGCTCGCTGACCTCTTCGCCGCCGTGGTGGAGACCGCCGGGACGGGCCGCTTCCTCCCGCACGACAAAGACAGGCGGTGGGCCGACCGCAAGGCGGAGCACGTCCTGGCCGATGCCGTCGAGCACGAACAGCGGCGAACGCTCGTGCCGACGCTCACCGGACAAGGTGCCGGCGCGGTGAAGGTCTACGTCTACGGGGACGGTGCGGCTGTGGCCGTCGATCTTGCGCGGGAGCTGGCCGCCGCCCATGGTGCGGCGCGGGCGCGCGTCGTGTGCTTCCTCGGGCCGGACCAGCCTGGGGTGTCTGCCGGGGGTGGTACCCGCGTCCAGCTACGGGAGTTCGCTGGCGGTCCCGGGCTGCCCCCGGCGGTCCCGGTCCACGACTACAAGCAGCTGGTCGACGGGGCCGGGTTCGGAGAGTTCGCCGACGCCATGGCGGGGGACGGGTTCGCGTTCCTGTACGGACGGATGCGGGCCGGGGCGGTCGGGCCTGTGCTGACCGTGCTGCATCACGGCCGCGTGGCCGGTGCCATCGGTCCGATGGAGATCATGGCCGACGCCGCCGGTGCGGCGCGCCTGTTGCCCCAGTACTTCGGCGTCCTGCCGCAGCACCGCGGGCGCGGGTACGGGCGGGCCCTGTGGCGCGCAGCGATGCACTGGGGACACCGGCACGGCGCCGCCTACCAGCTCCTCCAGACCGAGGTCGGCGGGGCATCGGACCGGCTGTGCGCGGCGGAGGGCCTGGTGCCGCTCGGAGTCGTCCATCAAGCGGAGGCCTCGGTCGGCCCGCGCCTCGTCCTCCCGGCCGCCGGGAGCTCCGGGGGCGCCTGTCCCGCCGAACGCTGAGACAACCGGTACGCCCCGAACCGCTATGAGCCGCGCGGAAGATTTCAGTGCGGGCAGCAGGGGTGTCGGCCGGACGTGGACCGGTGGGACGCGGCGGCAACGGCGGAGAGGGTGTCGGAGACGAGCGCTATGGTGCGTGGCCGTGGACGCTACTGATCTTGAATACCGGACCCGGACGCGGTCCGGGTGCATCCCGCCGGAGCTGGTCTCTCGGCTGCTCGAACGCGGCCACGTCGACGTGGTGGAGGTGCACGCCGGACGCGGGGAGTGGTTCTGCGCACTGGCGTGGGCGCGGTTGCCGGGGGAGCAGGGCCGGCAGGCCGACGCGTTGGACGTGCTCGCCCCGTACCTGGCAACCGGCTGGTGGACCGCCGTCGAAGCCGCGGCCCAGCTGCTGGAGGGCTGGGGCCGCGCCGACGAGGCGATCGAGATCACCCGGGTCCGCATGGAGGCCGGACACCCGATGGCGCTGGAGTCCTACACGCGCCTGCTCGCGCGGCACGGCCGCGCCGAGGAGGCGTTCACCCTGCTGCGCCGGCACATCGGCGAACTGCCCCTCGGCACACTGGTCGACGTCGCGGGCGCCGCCGGCCGCGACGAGGAAGCCGCCGCGCTAGTCACCGCTCGGACCGAACACCGGTGCACTGACTTCCCGTGGTGCTGCAAAGGCCTCGATCGCGACACGGCATTCGGGTACCTGGCCACCATCCGCGAGCGCCAGGGCCGCACCGACGAGGCGATCGCCCTGCTGCGCGCCAGCAGCACCAGCCTGCTCAACAACCATGAGCAACTCGCCGCGGTCCTGGCACGGGACGGCCGGCTCGACGAGCTCCGGGCCATGGCGGCGACTGACGACTCAGGGTGCGCAGTTCGGCAGCTCGCGAGGTTGCTGGAGGAGGCCGGCGACGTGGAAGGGGCGATCGCGGCATACCGGCAGGCCGGCACAGCGATGGCCGGCACCTCCTATTCGGCTTTCGAACTCGCGCAGCTTCTGGCCCGGCACGGCCGGGGAAGCGAAGCGATCGACGTGATGCGGGGCCAGGCAGACATCTACAACGGGTACGACTGGGTCCTCCATACGCTGGCCGAGCTGTGCCTCGACCACGGCCGCCCCGAGGAAGGCCTGGCACACCTCGACGCCCTCGCCGCCGCCCGCGGGGGCGAGGAGGAGTGGGACCTGTACTGGATACGGCTGCCGCTGATCGCCGCCCGCGACGGCGTCGACGAAGCGGTCGCACAGGCCCGTTCCCACCCCGAGGGCACCACCCGGTACGCGGCGCCGCACATCGCCGAGCTGCTCGCCGGCGCCGGACGTACCGAGGAAGCCGTCGCCGTCCTGGAACAGCACTCCTCCTCGAACTGTCATGACCTGGCCGGGTATCTCATCGACCTCGGTCGCGTCGAGGACGCTTTGGCCATCCTCCTGCAGCCTGCCCCCCGCCCGCCCAAGTGGGCAGGCGGCCTCTGGCACGACGAGCCCCCGTTCTGAGGCCCAGCCCGCTACCGGGTTGCCCTGCAGCGCCGTTCTGCAGCCGGTGCAGGGGTCATCCGACCTCAGTGGGCGATGTGAGTTCGGGTACGTGAGGCATGTATGTGCCGCGGCAGGCCGGGGCCGTGTGGTACTTGGCCCCGGGCCTGACGTCCTGGTGTTCGGTGTGGGCTCAGGTGAGGTGGTCAGCGAGCGCGACGAGGCGGTCGAACTGACGCCGCCGTCGGGAGTAACGCCCGCAGGCACAGTACGGCCCAGCCCCGACAGCCGACCAGCTTGACGATCTATAGGAGCTTCAATAGGCCGTCCGCGCCCGGCACGACACCTCGGACTGGGTCGGCTCCTTCTGGTGGCTGCGGCTCGGCGGCCGTCACCGTGCCCTCGGTGACTGCGAGTCCGCGAGAAAGGTGTTGATCCGGATGTCGCATGGCCGGGGCGCCACGTTCACGCCGACCGCGCCCGCACCGGGCGACCCCGTCCCCGGACCGCCTGCCGGGTCGGTCCTCGTGGCCACGGCCCTGACCACGGACGACAGCTAGACAACGGAGTCCTTGGCGACTTCGGTCATCGGGGCCCGGGTCCGAGCCTAGGGCGGTAAGGTGCGGGCAGTGGCCGTCGCATCGGCCCAAGCCAGTGGCCCGGCCCATGACCGGGGCGCATGACGGCAGAGGTGCCCGCGGCCCCGTACAACGGGGTCCGGACTGTGAGCATCAGTGCGAGGCGAACATCAACTCCCAACGGCCGTACAGCTGTTGAAGCCTTCCGCATGCTGCTCTTCGTCGCGCGCATCGGGTCATGGGGCCGGGCGCGGGAAATGCGAGAGCCGTATGACCAAGAGCCACGGCCGCAAGAGCCGGGCGAGAAACAAGAGCCGTACTCGGGGCGCCGCGTACGCCGCGGCCAACGCCGGCACCCTCCATCACCACGGCAGCGCCCCCTCCAACGAGGACCTGCAGCCAGTCGACCCCGGCCGGTGGGGAGTCGAGACCGCACCGGACATGTGGACCGCGTCCGCGCTGATCGGCGCGCGCATCGAGCAGTGCGCCCCGTGCCTGGAGTCCCTTACAGCGAAGCTCCTCGACGAGGACCCGATCGTGCTAGCGGTGACGGCCGAGTCAGTCTTCCGCCTGCAGCCAGCCGACGAGTGGCCGAACGCGGGAGGCATCGCCGGCAAGTCCACCCAGATCTTCTACCTCCTTGTCCAGCACGTCCGTTACACCGCGGGCGATTACCAGATGCTTCCAGGCGCGGTCGAGCGGATGACCTGTGCCGACCGCGCGGCGCTCCTGGACGACGTGCTGGGCCTGTGGGCGATGTACGGGCCCAAGTACTCCGGTCTGCTGCGCGGCCCGGACGCC
Organism: Streptomyces zaehneri; assembly: GCF_032248645.1. Lineage (NCBI taxonomy): Bacteria > Bacillati > Actinomycetota > Actinomycetes > Kitasatosporales > Streptomycetaceae > Streptomyces > Streptomyces zaehneri. Next base: position 38,524 of record NZ_JASTTJ010000019.1, on the reverse strand, counting down.
AACGCGGTCGGCCTGGCGGACCTCGCCATCACCATCCCGGGCAGCGAGCCGAACGGCGGCGGGCCAGGCACGGCGATCGACGTCTCAGGCCTCACGCACCCGGTTTCTGGGGGCCGCCCTGCAGAAGGGATCGGTCCTGCTCCGCGGCCTGCTGCTCCCGGCCGAAGTGCCCGCCGGCCCGTCCTGCATGCCATTCGTACCCGCCAGCACCAACCGCCCGTGACCACCACCAGCAAGGAGAGCCGGATCCACATGAGTGAGAACACCCCGAACATCGAGCAGCACGCGGAGGGCGCGGCGCGTTCCCTGGTCGAGCTGGTCAGCGCTCTTCAGTACGGCGGGATCAAGTACCCGCTGGAGGCGTACCACATCCTCAGCTACCTCACCCGTGCGGCCGGAGAAATGAGGACCGCTCTCGACCTCCTGCAGACCTCCGTACAGGGCCTCGACGACAGGGGACTCCTGATGCCCGACTACCGGGGCGAGCCGCTGGACGAGGTAATGGAGCGCTTCACCGAGTCGTCCGGCCGGGCGCGGGACCTCGCGGGCGGCCTGCACGGCAACCTGAGCACGGCCCACTCCGCGGTCGGACACCTCGCGTACAACGAGGCATCCGAAGTGCCGGGCGAACCCGAGGGGCAGGAGTCGGCGACGGGAAGCTGAGTCCGCTGGTTCGGCGGGTGTGATCGTCTGCGGATGGTGTGGAGCGGAGGCCGGGGCCGGGGCCCCGGCCTCCGTGCTGTCGGCTTCTGATCGACTTCGGGGCAACCCTGCCCGTCGACTCACCCCACCAAGACCTCCAAAAGTGAGTGAGATTTTCAAAAAACATAGTGACTTTACGTGTTGAGTGAGTGGATTCTGTTACTGTGGAGGGGAGTTGAAGTGTTCTAGGAGGGTGAGTGAGCCAGTCGCCGCAAGAAGAGAACCCGGTCAGCGTGACCACGGCGCGGAACAGCCTGTACTCGCTGGTGAAGCTCGTCGAAGAGGAGGGGCGCACCACGGTGATCACCAAGCACAAGGTGCGCGCTCTGCTCGCGCCGCTGGACCGGTTCCCGGCAGCCCGGAAGACCGATGCCTTCCCGGCCCACGTGCTGAGCGCGGCGCAGAAGGACTTCGGTGACCTCGTCACGCTGGCAGCGCAGGGCGAACCGCAGGTCCTCCTTCGCAACACCACGCCGGTCGCGGTTCTGCTCCCCGCCGACCCCGCCTCAAGTCCCCTCTCGACCGACACGGCCGCGCACTCCGGCGCGGCGACCGCAGGAGGTGCGGTGAACAGCCAAGGCCACCAGGACCACGGCAGCACCCCGCGCAGGCTCGCCACGCTCGGCGACGCCATGTCCGTACTCACCGGTGGCCCGGTCGGCGGCCCCACGTTCGGGCTGCCCGGTCTGGACGCCGCGACAGGCGGTCTACAGCCGGGCCGGCTGACGCTCGTGGCGGCCCCGCCGAGCGTCGGTGGAAGCCTGCTGGGTCTTGCCGCCGCGCGGAAGACTGCGCTCGACGACCACGCCGTGGTCCTCTACGCCGCGTCGGGACCAAACCGCAACGACATCTTCCGCCGGATCATCTCCGCCGAGAGCGGGGGCGACTACCCGCGCCTGAAGCAGGGCCGCCTCACCGAGCACGAGCAGCAGATCGCCCGGCAGTTGGTCCAGGCGGGCGATCTGCTGCTCATCGATGACGGCACCAACCTGAGGGCCGAGGACATCGCGGAGACCGCGCCGCACATGAAAGGCCTGGCCCTGGTGGTCGTGGACCGCCTCCAGGCCGCGCACAGCGCCCGGCTGCCGCTGTCCGGGGACCGTCTCCCGGATGCCTCCCAGGTCCTGGCCGGCCTTGCCCGCGACCTGCATGTACCGGTGCTGGCCGTCGTGGACAGCGACGACCCCACGCTCCTGGGACTCCTGGACGCCGACGTGGTGGTGACGCTCTCCGCGACCGCGGACCCGGGCAAGGTCCAAGTCACGGTCACCGAACGTGACTTCGGCACGATCGGCTCGGCGTACCTGAAGCCTGATCTGATGCACGCCCGCTTCCTCGATGCCGGAGTCGCTTCCCTCGAGCGCGTCGACAGTCCGGCGGGCCCGGGGCTCTCGACAGCCGCCGGCGGAACGGCGGCTCTGGAACTGGCCGAAGCCGCCCTTCCCTACACGTCCGGCGGACACCAGGGGATCCCCGCCGCCCTCACCCACGAGCTGGCGGCATGGCGGACCGCGGTCGCAGGCGGCGACCAGGAAGCCCTCAAGGAGATCCTGCCGTCGCTGCTCCAGGCCGCCGCAGCGGTAGCGGAGATGCCGGACACACATGAGGGGCACCGTCTCGCTGCGGCGCTGCGCCCCTACGGGACGCCCGTGCCCGCCGCCGCTGCCGAAACCACCGGAGGCGCCGCTCAGGCCACTGCTGCCGGTGCTTCTGTCCAGGCCCCGGTTGACAGGGGACAGGCCCAGGACGGTGTGGCGGAGGACGAGGAAGACGGCGAGGACGGTCTGGCGCCGGGGGATGAGGAGGACGAGCCCGAGGGCCACGTCTTCCCCGCTCTGAAGATCCTCAAGGACGCGGTCGGCCGCTCGAAGATGCACCCGATCCCCGTCATCCGAGCCGCCGACCGCGACAGCGGCCCGTGGCCGCTGATCAGTGAGGACATGGACGGTGAGCCCGGCTGGGTCCACCCCGACGTCACCAGCACCCGCGTCGCCCACGAGCGCAACGGCAAGCGGGTGCGGCGCGACCAGCTGGACGTGCCCGCATCGTTCGGGGACGGTCTGATGTGCCTGATCGACCGCAACGGCTCCTTCCCCTCCGCCTGTTCCGCGGTTCCGCTCGCCCCGAACAAGCTCCTGCACACCGGGCCCCTCGACGTCTTCGACAAGAGCCAGGCCGGCATCTACCAGATCAGCGTCCCCGAGTGGAACTACCCGGGCATGCCGCACCCGCTCGGGCGGCTCGCCGAGCGGCCCGACGAGCAGGGACGGGTGTGGGTGACCACCCCGCACGTCAAAATGCTCGAACGCCTCCACCGCGACGGCCACCTCGCCGAACCGGTGGTCATCCATGACTCGTGGACGGGCAAGGCCAACGAATCCCTGTTCAAGCCCTTCTACCAAGCGACCAAGGACGCCCGCACCGAGCTGATCCAGGCCGGCGGCGATCCGTACAAGGCCTACAAGACCCGTCTGTCGATCGCGCTGCGTCTGCTGTGGCCCAAGCGCCCGGAATCGCGCTCCCCGTTCTGGCGGCCGGACTGGCGCATGAGCATGGTCGCCGAAGCCTCCGTCCGCCACTGGACCGTCGCCTTCAAGGCCGTCCAGGCCGGCCACACCCTTATCGCCCTGCGCAACGTCGACGCCGCGATCTTCTGGACCCCCGACGAGACGGCACCCGACACCTACCGGATCGGGACCGGGTTCGGCGAAGTGAAGGCCAAGTTCATCCAACCCGGGACGTTCATCCCGGAAGGTGACGACTGATGGCCGGCCCCACCGGCCACGGAGGATCCCTCGGCGCCGCCCTCAACAACCTCCTGCGCACCCAAGTCACCCCACGCCACCGCCTGTCCACCTACAGCGCCAAGCACTGGCACGCCCAGCTCAGCCAGCTCACCGGCACCCGCCGCGGCTACGAAGCCCTCGAAACCGCCGGCCTCAACGTCCGCCCCGACACCTTGATCAAGTGGCTGTCGGACCCCGAGTACAACGTGCGCCGCGGCTACCGTGACCTCATCCACACCGCCTACGAGAACGTCGCCTTCGTCCCCGCCGAACCCCTCACCGACACCGTCAAGAACGGCCAGTACGAGATCAGCGGCCTGGTCAAGACCGGCGCGGACGAACGCGAACGCGGCAACCGCCGCGCCGCCCCGCTGCGGATCGACGCCAGCCGCGGCGACTGGACCGAGATCGAGACCCTGTGGCTCGCCGGCGACCTGCGCGATGACGACCTCGAAGACCTCTTCATCGACGAGATCATCGTCTCCGACATCGGCGCCGGCACCGACGGCTGGGAGTTCAGCGGAAGCTCGTACACGGTCGAGCTCCGGTGATTGCTGCGTCAGTTCACTCGCCAGAAGCGGTGCAGGGGAGTCCACGACCGGGAGATGCACGGGTGCGAGCCCGAGGCGTACTCGGCAGCCGCCGGACGCCGCTCGAACGTCGTTCGGGTATTCCCGAGCCGAACCCGCCACCGTCCCCCACGCCGCCCAAGCCGTTTTGCGGCGAGGATCCGCCGTTCAGGCCGCGTTGCGTCGCGAGTGGAGCCGGGTCATCTGGGCCTGTCATTCAGGGACGACTCCTCGGCACGCTGCTGGCCGCGGCCCTCCTCACGAGCTGCGGCCAGCAGCCGCCGATGACCAACGCCACTCCGGCGGCGGCTGAACCGAGCCCAGCCCTGGGCCCAAGGCGCCCCGCCCGCAGAGGCCCTGCGCCGGTAAGACCTTCCCGCCCCGGAGGGGTCCGGCCTGTCGGCCACCTCGTAGACGACGACTGTCCGGTGGTGCCCTGTTCCTGGAGGTCGCCGGGGACAGGACGACAATCGATGCTTACTTGGGGCGCCTTACCCGCCGTTCGGCGCTGACCAAGGGATATGTGCCCATCGATTCGTACACGGGAGCGGGAGGCGGGCTGGTCGCTGGACCGGCTCCCTGATGCCACTGGCGGTTCGGCGACCCTGTCACCGGGCGCACCGCCGCGCCGCCCCGCTGCGGATCGACGCCAGCCGCGGCGCCGATCGGCGTCGCCTGTCAGCGCCTCCTGACAGGATGCGCGGATGACCTCAACTGGCCACCAAGTCACCGACAATGACGATCAGCCGCGTGCCCGCCTTCTGGAGCTGGTTGGCGCCATCGAGCCCTGGGACAGCCTGGAGCGCACCCACCTGAAGACCGCCGCGCAGTGGATCGCCAGCGGAGCCCCGGTCTACCGGGTGCACAAGCCGGATGTTCCCGCGATGCACTTGGTGAGCTACTTCGTCGTCCTCGACGACACGCGCGGTCAGCTGTTGCTCGTCGCGCACCGGAACGCGGGCCTGTGGCTGCCGGCCGGCGGACACGTCGAGCCGGGTGAGGACCCGTGGGCCGCAGTGGCCCGCGAATGTCGTGAGGAGCTGGGCATCCACGCCACGGCATCGCCGATCACCGGCAAGCTCCCCCTCTTCCTTACCGTCACCGAAACTCGGGGGCAGGGCGCACACACTGACGTCTCGCTCTGGTACCTCCTCACCGCCAACGCTGACACCATCACCTCCTACGACAAGGACGAGTTCAACGCGATCCGGTGGCTGACCGACGAGCAGGTACTCGAGGAGTCGGACGACCTGCTCGACCCCCACATGCACCGCTTTACCCACAAGCTGCAGCACGCCCGGGCCGGAAGGCATTGCGGGTAGCCTCCCCCGGCCGTCCACGGTGCTGTCCGACGGCACAAGGCCGAGAACGACACCAGCACCGCTCCGGTCACGACTCCCCATGGGGAGTCGTGACCGCGAGGGAGGGGAATTACGTGACGCTCAGGCCGTCGGAAGTGGGGAATTGCGTGAGCGTCGACACGTTTCTCCGAATGGAGTGACTCGTTGGGGATACGTCTCTTCCCACTTGGCGAGCTCGAGCACGGCCGTTTCTTTCTCGGTATCGATGACGACAGTGAGATCTGCCTTGTCGAGACCTGGGTCGCCAGCTTCGGGCCAATGCCGCACGCCCTCGAGAATTTGATCCGCGGGGTGATTCCCCGCAGGATTGATGACGATCAGTAGGATCAGGCCCGCTGACTCGTCGGCGTCCCCTTCCCCTACCGGGCCGACCTGTGGGCTGCTCGAACGCATCCGGCATCGACGTCTGGTGCTGACCTTCACCTTCGGATCGATCAAGCTGCCGTGCTCCTCGGAGGGCTTCGGGTGGCGGTTGTAGGGACCGACGCCATGGCGTTCACGACTTCCTTCACTCGCGCCAGATCAGCCGCTGCGCTTGCCGTTCGGGGAGCGGTCACTGCGACCGCTCCCCGAACGCTTAATTCCTGCGGCTAGAGCTTCTGCTTTCACCATTCTGGCTGCGCACCAAACCGGTTAACCGCTGGTCCGTGAATCGCATAGTTTGTCAGTGCCTGCTGCTCCACTGACGACATGGCAGAACATAAAGCGTCCCTCGACGGCTCCGACCGTGCGGATGCAGACGAATGCGATTCGATGATCCAGGCCCTTCTGGATCGCGAGGAGCGGCGGCTACTCGCCTCGGCATCGACAGTTCCCGATGGCGTTGATGAGTGGCGGGCGCTGGTGGCCGCGGTTGGCTTTGTCCGACGCAGTTCGGTCCTGGCTCGTGGGGCCCCGCTGCACCGGATCGATCAGCGCCAGGCCTGGCAGCGCTTCCCCCGCGGTCTCTACGACCCCCGCACCCTTGCCCTGGCGGCGCTGGAGGCGGTGGTGAGCAGGCAGGAGATGGAGGCGGAGGCGACGACGGAGGAGGTGGTCGAGTTCCTCGCGTCCCTGGCGGCGGGCGCGGCGCCCGAGCGGGAAACCTCGGAGCATCTGGCGGTGTCCCGGTTCGTCCTGCGCGAGCTGCTGAATGACGCCCAGCACGGAGAGGAGTTCGAGGTCTCCTACAGCGACTACCGCGCGGGGCACAGCCGGGTCACGCTGTCGCTGCGGATGCTGGAGGAGGGCATCGGCAGGCGTGGCCAGGCCGTGCTGCGGGCCACCACCCCGGCCATCAATCTGCTGCTGTCCGGGCTGGAGCACGACCTGGAGGACGAACAGGCAGCGAAGGACACGATGCTGCGCCGCCAGGTGGCGAGCGGCCGGTGGGGACGCGCGGAAGAGAGCGCAGCCGAGAGCCTGAAGCTGTCGCTCATGTACTGCGAGCGGGTGCGAGCGGTGCTGGAGGAGACCGAACGCGATGTGCGGGCGGTGGACTGGAGCCGGGACGTTCCCGTGCTGCTGACGGCGTCCCGCGAACACCTCGGTGAGCGCCACCGGGTGGAGCGCGACCTGATGGAGTACATGCGCGGCGTCCGCAACGCCGTGGAGGACGCCGACGTTCTCCGTACCTGTGAGCGGGTGCTGCGGCTGCTGGGCCGGGCCCATCTGCGGCACACACAGCTGCTCGAGAAGATCATCGATGCCCGTCCGGCGTTCTTGCGATCGCAGGCCGACCAGCGCTTCCGTCCCCCGCCGCGTCTGGCTCTCGTGGGAGTGCAGGAGGACGTGCTGGAGCCATTGCTCTGCCTCGAAAACGAGGAAGCCGAAGTGATCGCGAGCCGGTTCGCCGATGCGGTCGGCGGTCCTGTGGTCTCACGTCAGCCGCGGCTTCAGGATTGGTGGGCGTCGCTGCTGGCCCCGGCCCGGGAAACACAGGAGACAGTGCCCGACGAGGACATCGAGCTGATCGCCGACGACCCGGGCGAGCTCTCTGCCTACAGCCAGGAGGACCTCGCTGTAGCGCGCACCGTGCTCATGGAGGCTCTGCGTACCCCGGTGCGGCTGTCCCAGCTGCTTGAACAAGCACTGGATCACGCGGCAGAAGCGGCGGACTTGCTGGCTGTCTCCGTGCTGCGCGCCTATGCCCCTGATCCCGAGGAGGACGAGGAGGACGATGCCGCGGACGAGCTGGCGGACCTGCTCGGTGAACTCGTGGTGGTGCTCGATGACGGCGCCGTCTTCGACATCGGTCCCCTCGCGGGCAGTGACCTGCTGCTCGTCCCCGCGCAGTCGCTGATTCCCGATCCCACTCGCGCTGAGGACGACTTGGAGGTCGTGGCATGACCACCAGCACGTATGCCTACTCTCCCGACGACCTGGCCGACGCGGCCGTGCTGGTGCGGTTCGGATGCCAGCCGCGCCTTCGGCCCTTGCAGTTCCCGCAGTACCGGGACCTGCTGCAGCGTTACCGGATGGACCAAGCCTTCCGCGACGCGGCGGACGCCGCCGCGGACGGTCTGGACCTGGACGTGATGGAGGCGCACACGGTCGAAGGGCTCATCCTGCATCCCCGGGAGGGCTCCTGGCTGTCCTATCGCCTCAAGGACCACCCGAAGCTGGGGGTCAACGACCGCCTCGTCCTCGGGCTCGCCCATGTCGCCATCGCCGCCCGCGCCTACCCCACGGCCGGGGATCTGGAGGAGGAGAACGTCAAGCGGATCTCGCTCACGGATGTCGACGACTTTCTGCGGCGGCTCACCGCCAAGCTCCGCGAGGCGGCCGTGGACGCGGACGGCCTGCCGGTTCCGCACCCCGAACTCCAGGCCGCCTGGCAGCTGTACACCAAGCTCCCGCCCTCCCAGCTGACACGCAAGAAGGGGCAGCTGTCGCAGTCGAGCACTCAGCGGGTGATCAAGGAAGCGCTGGAGTGGCTAGTGGATCAGGGCATGGCCTATCGCGCCGACGAGCTCGGGCCGGGGACCTACCGGCTCGCCCACCGCTTCCGCGTCCAGGTACGCGAAGCAGCCGCCTCGGCGGCATTCACCGCGCTGTGCGACCTGCGCCGCGCCCACCTCGCCGAGGAGGACTGACCATGCTCCAAGTCCGACGCATTCGTCTGGTGAACATCGGCCACCGGGCAGCCGGCTTCAAGTCGCTCGTCCTGGACCTGACCGGCGGACCCAGCTCGATCGACGGCCGCTCCCTGCAGCCGGTCGACGTGATCTTGTGGCTGCGCAACGGCGGCGGCAAGTCGAGCCTGCTCTCGCTGCTCTTCAGCCTGCTGCTGCCGGCCAAGAAGGACTTCATCGGAGCGGCCAAGGCCAAGTCGCTCGCCGAGTACGTCCCCGACGGACAGGTCTCCCATGTGATCGCCGAGTGGGGCGACTCCGAACGTCCCGCATCCGGCGCCGTCCTGCTCACGGGAGGGGTCTACCAGTGGCGCGACCGTCAGCGTCCGGCGGACCCGAGCATCGGCTGGGAACGCCTGGAGCGCCGCTGGTACCTGCTGCGGCCCCAGCCCGGCGGAATGGAACTGGACTCACTGCCGGTCCGCACCGAGGACGGCCAGCTCACCATGTCCACGTACGTCAAGGCGCTAGAGGCAGCCAGCAAGACGGAGCGGCGGCTGCAACTGGCCGTCGCGGACGAACAGTACGAGTGGGAGGAGCACCTGGGGAACCACGGCCTGGACCCCCAGGTCTTCAAGATCCAGAAGGCCATGAACCAAGAAGAGGGCGGCATCACCGACCTGTTCAAGTTCCGCACCGCCGAGGAGTTCGTTGACTTCCTCATCGACATGGTCGTTGATCCGGCCGCGCCCATTGCGGCGCGCGCGGCCCTGTCCAAGCATGCCGACAAGCTGGCCGCCCGTCCCGCGCGGGAAAGGGAGGAACGCTTCCTCGCCGAAGCTGTTCTGAGGCTGAAGCCGGTGCAGAAGAGCACGGCCGAGGTCAATGTCGCCGAGCAGACGCTCTACCAGCAGGCCCGGATCGCCCAGCGGGCAGGCGAGCACCTCCAGGCCCAGGCCGAGCGCCAGGAGCACCAGGAAACCGCCTTGCGCCGCGAGGCGGACACCGCCGAACACGAAGCGCGCGAGGCCGAAGGCCGGGTCGGGGAGCGCAAGCAACGCGTGGCCGAGGTCAGGGAGGTGGCCGAACGGCTGCGGATGGCTGACCACCAGCGAGACCATGCCGCTCGGGTCGAGGCGGTTGCCGACACGGGACGCGAGGCAGCGGCCTGGAACGCGGTCCCCTGGCTCCTGAAGCTTGCAGACCAGGAGACGGAACGCCGCGAGGCCAAGCAGCTCTTGGCCCGCGCCCACAGCGAGCAGGCCCCGTTGCGCGAGGCCGTGGAGCACGCCGGTGCCGAACTGTACGCCAAGCTCGAAGACGGGCTCGCACGGCTTGCGGTCGAGTCCGACCAAAGCCGCACCGCGCTCGAGACAGCCACCGGGCAGGCCCAGGCCGGTGAGCGGGAATACGCGGAAGCAGAGGCTGCGACCGGCCGGGCCGAGAGCCGGGCGCTGTCCGCCAAGGAGGCCCGCGAGAAGGAACAGGCGAAGCTGGCGACTGCCCGCCGCACTGGCCTCCTCGACAAGCAGGAAGATCCCACCCAAGCGCTGGCACGGCTCGTCCACGAGGAAGAAGCAGCCACAGAGCAGGCCGAACAGGCGCGGTGCCAAATGGAAGAGGCCCGCGAGCAGGCCACCGCCATCGCGGCGGAGCGGGTCTCCTGCGCCAGCCGGCTCAGTACCGCCCGCCAGCGGCACGACCAGGTGTGGGACCAGTGGAACGCCCTTGTCCAGGAGCGCCGCGACCTGGTAGCCGATCTCCGCCTGAGGGAGCTGGCCGGGATCGGGGAGACGGCCGGCGAGCTGGACCTGGACGCGGTCGGTGCCGACCTCGTCGCCATGCTCACGGACCAACTGGTGACCGCGGACGGGCAACTGGCCGCCGAACGCGCCCAGGCGTTCGAGGACGAGCGGCTGCGTGACGGCCTGGACCAGGACGGGTTCTGCCCGCCGCCTCGCGAAGTCGCACAGGCCGTCACCGCCCTGCGCGAGTTGGGCGCCCCCGCGGTCGCAGGGGTGCAGTTCCTCCGCGAGACCGTGCCCGCCCAGCAGCACGACGCCGTCATCGCGGCCATCCCCCACCTGATCGCCGGCGTGGTCATCTGCGGACCGGTGCCCGGCGGCGATCTGGCGGCGCTGGCCCGGCGGGCCGATGTCGCCCTGCCGACGGTGCTCACTCTTTCCACCGACGACCAGGCCCGCGCCCTGCTGTCCCAGCCCCTCGCTGACATCGCGGTGCTGCCGCTGCGCCCCTCGGTGCTGGATGCCGAGGCCGGCGAGGAGGAACTGCACCGCGTCAATGCCCGCCTGGCCACCGTGGACGCGCGGTGCACAGCCATCGTCCAACGGCGGGATGCCGATCGCGTTCTCCGCGGGCGGCTGCGCAACCATCTGGACAGGTTCGACGCGCGGACACGGACCAGTCTGGAGGAACTCCTCGCGCAGCTCGACGAGGAGGTGAACACGCTCACCGAGCGCACGAGCGTCCTGGTCAGCCAGGCCGCCGAAGCCGAGAAGGCCGGGCGCCGGGCGGAACACCGGTTGACCCAGCACACGGCTACGTTGCGGGCACTCGCCGCGGCGCTCCCCCAGGTCCAGTCGCTGATGGAGACAGCCCGCGCGGTGGAACACTGGACTGCGCAGCGGCAGCACGCTCAAACCGAGGCCCGGGAACACCGCGTGGCCGCCCAGGCATGCAAAGACCGCTGGCAAGGCGCCCAGGAGCAGCAGCGGGGCGCCCAAGCAGCACTGCGGCAGTGCCAGGACCGCGCGGAGCGCTGGAAGGGATGGGCGCAGGAAATCCGACAGGACCTGTCCGCCGAGGTCCTCCATGCCGCCAGTCCGGCTGCCGTACCCGAAAGCAGTGCGCAGGCCCTGCGTGAGCGCTGGACCCAGGCCCGCCGAGACTGGATCAACGGCATCAGCGACACGGTCCTGCACCAGCGGCTGACCACGGCCGAGACCGCCATCGAGAGCCTCAACCAGAAGCTCGCCGAGGCCGGCTCTGTGGCCCGCACGCGAGCGACGGAACTCGTCGACCACGCCCACACGATGGATACCGAGCACCTCGCCGCCCGCATCGCCGTCGCCGACAAAGCCCTCAAGGACGCTGAGCGGGCGGAGGCGGAAGCTGGGCTGCTGCTGCGGCAGGTCACCAAAGACCATCAAGAGGCGACCACCGCCCTCGACGACTTCCCCGGCGCCAAGGTGCCGGTCTTCGACAGCAGCCAGCAAGCGCAGGAACAACTCCAGTCAGCCAAGCAGCTGCTGGAACAGGACCGCGCCCTCGCCCAGGTACGGCACCTGGACGCCCAGAAGATCCACCGGCGCGCCGACCAGGCGGCCAGCCACGCCGCGCAGCTTCGGCAATCAGTCAGCGCCCTACGTGCGGCAAGCGACCGTCCGGCCCCCGGCCAGGGCGCTGACAGCGGCCCGGAGATGACCGTGGACGCGTTCCTGCTCGAACAGCACACGCTGTCCGCAGTGACCGCGCAGTCGCTGCAACCGATCGACGCCGAACAGATCAAGGACTCTCTCGTCCGCGAGGTCACTCAGGCCGACCGCGCCCTGGAAAGGGCCAGGAACGCCCTACGCAAGGACGTGCAGAAGGTTGAACGGCTCGCACAACAGCCGGAGTACATGGAGATCGTCGACGGACGGCTGCGCGAACGCCTGCAGCAAGACCTCACCACCCCCACCCGGCTGACCACACTCCTCGAGGACATCGAGGAACGTGAACGGCAGGTCGTCGCTTTGCTGGCCGAGTCCGCCGAGGACCAGGCCCGAGTCGTAGACGCCTGTACAAGCACGGTCGAAGCGGTCCTGGACAGCGTCGAAGAAGTCGCCCGCCACTCCCGTCTTCCCAAAAACCTGGGTACCTGGTCCAGCCAGCGGTTCCTGTCGCTGGAGCTGCGCCAGCGTGCCACAGGCGACGAACTGGCCCGCAGACTGTCCGCCGAGGTCGACCGTCTCATCACCGCTCTGCCGGCCAGCGCAGCCGGACGAGCCAGCGCCCTGCCCGAGGCAATGCCCCTGGCCAAGCGACTGGTCCTGGCAGCCCTCGGCGGCCGCGGCAACATCGTCGCGAAAATCATCAAGCCGACCCAGAGCCTGGACACCGTCGAACGCGAATCCGTCACCGAGATCCAGAAATTCAGCGGCGGTGAACTGCTGACCGTGTCCGTGCTGCTGTACTGCACGCTTGCCCGGATGCGTGCCGCCCAGCGCGACCGGCGCATCCCCGGCGGAGTGGGCACACTCGTACTGGACAACCCCTTCGGAAAGGCCAACTACAGGCCCTTCGTCGACCTCCAGCGCCGCGTCGCCGCCGCCCACGGCATCCAGCTCGTCTACACCACCGGATCCAACGATCTGCCCGCCCTGGGCCGCTTCCCCCTCATCATCCGCATGCGCAACGGCGTGGACCTGCGCACCAAACGGCGCTACGTCCAGATCCTCGACCGCTACGGCGACGCCGTAGCGGCCGGCGTCGCCCACGCCCAGGACGACGGCATCACCTCCGCCCACCTCCTGCGCCGCGCCGTCCTGCGCACGGAGACAGAACCAGACACGCAGGCCCCCGAGCAGGAGGCCGGGTGACCGCCACCGACCACATGGCCGCCTTCCTCGCCCAACAGCCGCGCCAGCGCGTCATCTTCGACGCGCTGGCGGGCGCCGCCGACGCGGGCGACTCCAGCCTGGCCACCTCGCCCCGGCGCCGCCGCATCCTCGCCGACGCCGCCCGCACCTTGGCCCACCGCGGGCTGGCCACCCTCCCCAAGGGAAACGACGGCTGGGACTACAGCGCCCACCCACCCCTGCCCCGCTGGGTCAAACGCCCGCCTGCCGCGCGGCCGCCCCGCCATCAGCCCGCCACCCACGCCTATGTCGAACAACTGCGCTTCGCCACCACCCTCCGCCTCACGGCAGGCGACCACGCCCTGCTCGGCCCCATCAACGCGCTGCTGCGCGACCAGCCGGAAGCCGAGATCATCCCGCTGGCCGACCGCTCCTACGAGCTGTACGGCGACGAAAAGCGCCTCAAGAACATCGAGCGCCACCACCTCGTCACCAAGGGACTGCTGGACCTCACCGTGCACCTCCGAGCCCGCCTCACGCCCGCCCCACTGGCGATGTACGAACTCGGGCCGGCGCCCTGGCTGCTCATCGTCGAGAACACCGCCGCGTTCACCAGTCTGCGCGACATCCTCGGCACCTGGCCCGACCGCAGCCAGGTCGGCTGGCTCGGCTTCGGAGAAGGCGACCACCTCATCGCCTCCCTGCCCACCGCCCAGGCCTCCTTCCGCGAGCGCGACCACCCCGTGGACACCCTGCTGCTCTACGCAGACCTCGACCTCAAGGGCCTGTGCTGCGCCCAGAAGGCCACAGAGCGCGCCCACGCAGTCGGTCTTCCCCCGCTCCAGCCCGCCGCCGGCCTCTACCAGTCCCTCCTCACCCGCCCACCGCGCTCTCACCCGCCCATCGCCGCCGACGACGCCCATTCCGCGGCCAGCTGGCTGCCACCACCCCTCGCCGCTCCCGTCGCACAGTTGCTCACCGACGGCTTGGTGCTGCGCCACGAAGCCCTCCCGCTTCCTCAGCTCCGCTCCCTCCTCACCCCCAATGCGCCGCTGCTGCCCCAGATCCGCGACATGGCGATGCCTTCACGCCGGTGATCTCGCAGCTCCCATTTTGATAGCACCGGCACCGAGAGGTTCCAGCAGATGAACCCCCGCTACCTCCCGCCCCGCCCGCCGTCCCCCACCAGCGCTATGTCCCGCTCCGACCCACAGACCTGGAGCGACATCTTCATCACGACCATCGACACCGTCCCCATCGAATGCATCCGGCCGAGCGACACCAACCGGCCCATCTGGAGCATCTACACCCGAGGCAGCTACCGGCCCGAGGACTACCTCGGCACTCTCCAGGCCCGCGACACCGACGGCCTCTGGCACGTCCAGGCCACCGGCGAGCGCCACGCCTCATTCACCGACGCCGTCCGTACCCTCCGACGCCCGCCCACCTGACCCCACGAACACGCCCGCGCCACGCGGTGGGCCCGCAGCCTGCTGGCCGATATCCGGCCTTCACCGCCGTGACCTGGCAGCTTGCCGACTCCGGCACGCTTCTGGTCGCCTGGCGCACCGTGGCCGAGCCGCCGTCGTTCAAGCCGAGGCGGAGCTGATCGCGGAGTTCACCGCGTTTCACGGAGTGCTCCCCTTCGCCAACCGCAACCGGGGTTCCTCGATCTTTGCCCCGCTTCGCCAACTCGTACTCGATCGGCGAGCTGACGCTCAAAGTCGCCCCGGCCTACCTGTTCGACCCTCAAAGCCACCGACGTCCTCGCCCCACCGTGCGCCGCAATTGGCGAGCGCCTCAAGAGCGGCCTGGCTGCCCGCCGCGGTGCCAGCGGATGAAGGCGCGGGCAGAGGCGCCGCACGGGGCGCAGGCCGGGCAGAGCGCCATACCGGTCATCAGCGAGCGTGCCGACAGCAGGAAATGCCGAGCCGGGCCAGGGCCGACTGTTCGTCCTCATCGCGATCAGCTGCAGGTGGCCGACTTCCTCGTCGCTGACGTCGCCAAGACTGCCTTGTGCGTTGGCGGCCTGGTGTGCAGGGGTCCTATTCTTCGTTTGTGCCGCGTTCCTGGAGGCTGGTCGGCCTGTCTGAGCGAGGAGTGAGCGGTTGAGTAGGGGGGCTTCCCCGATTGGTTCGGGCGGGGGCGGCACGATCTATGAGTATCGGGTTGCGGCACTGGATCTGGTTGGCCTGCTGTGTGGCGTGCAGGTTCCCGGTCTCGATGTGGTGCCGGACTCCGTCTGCCTGCAGAAGGCCAACGACTTCCCGTTGGACGACGTCGTCGTCCTCAATCGCCAGGGCTCCTACGAGCTGGCCGTGCAGCGGCAGGTCAAACGCACGCTTGAGATCGTGTCCAGTAGTGGCCCGTGGCGCAAGACGATAGGGCAGTGCTTGGCAGGTCTGGAGTCCTTCGGCGACGAGGTCGACGCTGACCGGCACCGCCTCGGCTTGACCGCCTCCGGACCTACAACCGGCCTGGAGGCATTGCGAGATCTGGCCGCGTCCGCTGCTGCACAGAAAAGTGTGGCCGACTTTCTACAAGAGCTGCCCCGCCTGGGACAGTCCTACCATCGTGTGTGGAAGCACCTGACACGAACTGTCAGTGATCTCCTCGCAGAGTCCGAGGGCAACGTTCCTGAACAGGAGCTGGTGCATCGCAGCGCCTACCGGATTGCTCGCCGTCTCGTCGTCCAGATCGAGCCCACGGATCAGATCAGTCCTCGCTACCCTGCTCTATGCGCCGCGCTGCAGGAACGCGTGCTGCACGCGGACACTTTGGTAGACGCCGCTGGAGTGTTCCGGATGGTCGAGGAACTTGCTCAGGAGTGGGGTCCACGGGGCGGTGCCATTGATGCGGCCATGCTGCGTAACCGGCTGCGTGCGCGGGGTGTCGCGCTTCGTGGCGATCCGCCGGCCCGATCTGCTGTGCTGGTCCGCCGAGGCGTTAAACAGCCTGGGGCGGAAACGCTCACCCCGGCAGCGCAGGTGCAGAGCCTCACCACTCACGCCGGCCGTTCCGCGCGGTCGGATGTGATCGGAGAGCTGAAGCCCTCCGACGCGCTGCGCTTGGAAGTACACCCTGCTGTGGAAGCGGATGTCGGACCCGGTGCGCTCGCTGCGCTTCCTCCCTACATTGCCCGCCCTGATGGCGTGGACGGCCGGCTGCGGCGCATGGTGGCTCAGTCGGCCAACGGGAGCCGACTGGTAATGGTGGTGGGTGGTTCCTCCACCGGGAAGACACGGGCCTGCTGGGAAGCGGTGCGGGCCGAACTCTCCTCTTGGCGCATTGTGCATCCGCTGGCCCCGGACCGGCCCGCAGCTCTCCTGCGTGCCTTGCAGGATGACGTGCTGGAGCCGCGCACGGTGCTGTGGCTAAACGAAGCCCAGTTGTATTTCATGGTGAAGGACTACACGGCCCAGGTTTCATCGGCACTTCAGGCCCTTTTGACGGACAGCCAGCGAGGCCCCGTTCTGGTCCTGGGCACCATGTGGCCAACGTACTGGAACCACCTGGCGGACGACCCGGCGGAGGGGGACGAACTGCATGACGGAATGGGCGCCGTGCATCAGCTTGTCGATCTTGCCCTGACCATCACGATGCCTCCCGCGTTCAATACGCGAGAACTGGCCGATGCTGCAGCGCTAGTCGCTTCTGACCCGCGCCTGAGACTGGCACGAAGCCGTGCCGCCAGCGGACGCATCACTCAGTTCCTGGCCGGTGCCCCGCACCTGGTGCGCCGATACGAACAGTCCGACGGGGCTGCTCGTGCCATCCTTCATGCCGCCATGGACGCGCGCCGATGCGGACACGGACCACTGCTGACCGAAGAGTTCCTACGGACCGCAGCCGAGGGCTATATCGATGAGGCCACCTGGCACACGCTGGACGAGGACTGGTTTACCTCCAGCCTGGCCGAACTCCTCAAGCCGCGCCGTAAACTGCCCGGGCCGCTGACACGGTATCGGCCCCGTCCGGGTGAGCCACGCCCGCATAGCTCGTTGTACCAGTTGGCTGACATCCTTCACGAGAAGAGCCGGACAACCAGGAAGAGGAAGCCTCCTGCCTCCTCTCTGTGGGCAGCGGCAGCGACTCACTCCCGCACGGACGCTGATATGCGGGAACTCGCCGAGGCTGCGCGCACCCACCAGGCGGTGGATTGTGAGGCGCTGTACCTGCGGGCAGCCTCGAGCGGTGACTCTTCCTTGCTGAGGTGGTTCATCCGCCGGCTCATCGCCCTCGGGCAGTTTCAACGCGCGGAAGAACTCATCGAAGAGCGTTGTCTCTCAGGTCTACTCCTCGGTGAGCTCTCCGCAGCTGTTGGCCTTGCTGGACGGTACGGGGACAGTGAACGCCTGGCCCATCGTGCGTTCGCCGTCAGCGGCGACCGGTACGGTCACCGTCGCCTAACCCACCATCTGCTCAGTCTGGGCATGCGCCGCGATGCGGCACGCCTCTACTCATGGGCCGCCGACCATGGCGACCCGTCGGCCGCTCGGTGGCTCGCTGGACACTATGAAGCCCAAGGAGTCCGGATCACCGCAGAACGGGTAGCGTGCGCCGCTCTTACACAGCACGGTAGCCCCGCCGCCCTCCTCGCCCTGGCTCAGATCCGGGTTGCTGCCGGAGAAGTCACCGACGCGGCGAGACTGTCCCAGATCATCGCTGACCATGGCCATGCCGACCGCCTCGTCGCCCACGCGCGCGAGCGTTCAGAACACCGGGATCACGCCGGCGCGCTGTGCTTCTACGGTGCTGCTGCCGCGGTCGAGCACCCCAAGGCCCTGGAGTGGATGTCATGGCGCTGTGACGGGCAAGGCGACCACCGGCGCGCCGAGGACCTGGCACACGTCGCGGCGGCCCGCGGCAACAGCCACGCCCTGCACGGCCTCGCCATCCTCAGATTTGCCAAGGGCCACCTCCAGGACGCCGAGCGACTGAACCGCGCTGCCGCACAAGCAGGATCGCTGTCCGCCCGCGGATGGCTCGCCCGTAGAAGCCTGCTCGCATAAGCCCCCGTCGACGCCATCTCATGCCGCCCGACCGAGTGCCGGCCCCTCACCAGTTATCCAGCGTGCTCATCAATCCAGTCTTGGGGGATGAGAGCCTCTCCGTTGCGCCAGTTGTAGCGGACGCAGTCTTGGTACCACTTGTCGGGCAGGTTGGCGTGGTCGCTGACGATGAGCTGGAAGTTGGGGGCGAGGTCGCGGGTGAAGCGGTACATCAGCTCGAACATGCCGCGGACGGTGTTGCGGTCGGCGTCGGAGCGGATGAGGTCGGGGTCGCCGCTGTCTCGGGCAACTTCGGAGGGGTAGAAGGGCTGGGTGACCTGGTCCAGCAGGAGCATGCGGGGCACGGGCCGCTGGTGGAGGGTGAAGTAGCGGTGCAGGGCCAGGTGGGCGACGAGGTGGTAGCCGACCCAGTTCTCGCCGCTGCCGATGCGCAGCAGAGGGACGATGCCGTCGTCGGAGTCGGCGAGGACGGTCAGTTTGCGTACGTCGAGGCGAATGCTGCGTGCGCTGTGCTCGAGGTTTAGTTCTTGGGCGTAGGCGGTCATGTCGGTGCTGATGTAGGTCAGGGCGTGATCGAGCCGGTCCTGCATGGCCTCGGTGTCGAGTTCGGCTTCGAGGTCGTCGACTTGGGCCTGGGCGAACGCTGCGGCCGCTCGCAACTGCAGGAGACTGCCTTCGTAGGTGTCTCCGGTGTCCGGGAGCTGACTGAGGTGGGCGTCGATCCGGCCTCGCAGGAAGGCCTGTTCCTCGGCCTGGGCGCGGAAGCGGGTCCGGCCGGCTTCCAGCTCGGCCAGTGAGTTGAGTGCTCCCTCGACGCCGCGGAGTTCTTCACGGGCGATATCGGCCTGGTCGGCGAGTTCCCGCAGTGTCTGCTCGCGCCGGGGTCGCACCGTGCGCACGGAGGTGAGCTGGCCGCGCAGCTCGTTCAGGGTCTGCTGCATGTCTTCGACCGCGTGGTCGGGCTGGGGCAGGTGCGATCCGCACAGCGGGCACGCAGCGGATTCAACCCGCGGGTCGGCGTCGGGGAGCAGGTCGACGGCGTGCAGCCGGGATATCCCGCGCTGTACCACCTCGGTGTAGCTGTCCTCCGCGGCTTCCTGCCGTATGAGGAACTGCCGCTGTTCGCCGATCTCGCCCAGCTGGGCACGTAGTTGGGAACGGCGCGCTTGCAGGGGCGCGATGCGCTCTGCGTGGGAGGGCTCCTCGCCGGGGGCCGGCGGTGGGAAGCGGACCGCTTCGCGCAGGGAGTCGAGCAGCGCCTCGCGGCTGTCGAACTCTTCGTCGGCCGATATCAATCCAGCCGTGCGGGCTTGGGCCAACAGCAGGTGCAGGTGGGCGTCGAAGTCGCCGTCGGCTGTCTCGGCCATCTTCAGGTCCTGCTGCCTGCGCCGCAATTCGCGCCGCTTGGCCGTCAGTTCGTGCTGCTTTTGCGCCTGGTCCTCGCCGACGGCACCGAGGAAATACGGCAGGGTGGAGGTCAGCCGCGCTCCTGCGTCGCGTTCGCCCTGCCGGTGGAACAGGATGCTGCGTGTGGTGATCTCGTCCTGGTTCTGCAGGCACAGCGGTACCGCGTGCCCGAGGTGGACTGCGAAGGGCGCCTGCAGACTTCCGGGCTGGGGTTCGCTGCGGACGTCGCCTAGGCCGATCCTCCGCCCGAGCTGCTGGCGCAGCTCGTCGGAGTCGCAGTTGTTCGCGAGCCGCTCGTAGGGCAGCGGCTGCAGGGTGGAGCCGAACTCGAGCATCGCTGTGGAGATGGACTTCTTGCCTTTGGCGGGGAGCCGGCGGGCTACGAACGCCCGCGTGTCGGGCAGCTGCAGCAGCACGGCCACCCATTCGACGGTCCTGGTGATCGGGCCGACCGAGACGGGGGCGTCGTCTCTTCCCAGGCAGAAGTCGACGATGTCCAGGACGATGCTCTTCCCGGT
Source organism: Streptomyces zaehneri (assembly GCF_032248645.1). NCBI lineage: Bacteria > Bacillati > Actinomycetota > Actinomycetes > Kitasatosporales > Streptomycetaceae > Streptomyces > Streptomyces zaehneri. Next base: position 18,536 of record NZ_JASTTJ010000019.1, on the reverse strand, counting down.
CCGTGAACTGCCCGTGATGATGTTGAGCTCGCCGAGCCGGAACGTCAGCTCGCGGACCTTGCCGCTCTTGCTGTAAAGGATCAGAGACCGAAGCTGCACGGTGATCAGACTCTCACGCCCAGTAGTGCCAGGAGGGTGGAAGGCTGATCTATGGTCGCCGTCCATTTGCCCACCAGGCGCGCCGCTTTCAACAGCTCCTGCAGTTCTCCTTCGGCACGTCGTGTGGAGAAGGGCACGGCATGCAGGGCCCCGGTCTCCAGGCGGATCAGGCCGTAGCGCAGAGCTAACCGCAGCCCTTCGCGGAGCACAGGCAGCGTCGAGTCGACCCGGGCGCCGAAGCCGGCGAGGAGGGCGGGATTGCGCCCCGCCCACGCCGGCAGGTGCGTTCTGATACTGGACGGCAGCGCCTCACGTGTGGAGCGGTGCAGCACCAGCACGGGAAGGACCATAGCCAGCGGCCAGACCATGGCCCGCCCCCGTTTGAGCTCGTACTCCTGGGCCATCACGGCCTGCACCGCACCCACCATCGCTGGATTCAGGAACGCGGCGAAGGCCTGCGGCTGCTGTGCGCGGCTAGGCATGTACGGCCCCGACAGTCAGATCCTGAACCCGTTGCAGGAACTCGGGATGCCATCCCACGCGGGCTTCATCCGCCAGGCAGTGGTGCTGGCCGCGGTGGAAGAAGATCTGGTCATACTTGTCCCGAATCCTGACCGTGACACTCTCCAGCACCTGCCACAGCAGTTCTTCGCCCGCGTCCCGCCGATCCTTCTCACTCGCATCCGCTGGCAGCCGTCGGACCATGCGGGCAAAGAGCCGCTCCCACTCGTCAACCAAGTCGGCCTGATAGCGCTCCAGGTCGTCCAAACCGATCAGGTCGTTGTCAGCCCAGGCCGCTGCCTGCTTGTAGGCGCGGTAGTAGTCCATCATCGCCTTCTCCAGCTCGGACCCGCCGAGGTTGACCCACCGCAGCTGATGGACGAAGTACCGCTCGCTGTAGTCCACGCCCCCCTGCTGAGCGGCCTGCCAGTCGCCCCGCTCCACCAGAGTGGGAAGCCGATCGGCGGCGTAGTCATCCCGGATCTGCTCCACCCGCCGCTTCACTGTCTCCACGGAGACGCTCGTCCGGCGCTTCTGCAGCATCTCGACGACCTGGTCGTACCACCACGCCCACAACTGCTCCATGAACACCGTCTGCGGACCGTCGCCGGACGGGAGAGCGAACAACAAGCACTTGCGCACAGCCCCATCGAGGCCGTCGATACCGAGCGTGCCGTCGATAACGCGCATACGCTGAACGAACGTCGCGCGCTCACCGGCCGACAGGGCAAGAAAGCGTGCCCGAGCCTCAGCAGTCTCCTTCGACTTCGACTCCGCCGCGGCCGTCTCAAGCCGTCGCAGAGCCACACCAGGATCTCGGCGTGGGCTGCGCAGCGCCGCAGCTGCCGAACCGTCGCGCGCGTGTTGGGTGGTGACGAGTGTCAGCCACGGCCCCTCTGCATCACCGGGATCATGGGTGTCCATCCAGGACCTGATCGTGCGCCACAGATCGTCATCACGATCGCCCAGCGTGCGCGTCGCTCGTTGGTGAAGCTTGGTCTGCAGCAGGTCGACAGGACGGCCAGCAACCTCCCAGGCCACATCGTCGTGCAACTCGAGACTGATCGCTCCGTCAGGCCGTTCGGAAGACCCACGCAACAACTCCAACAGAGCCCACTTCGCCTGGTACAGATAGCCCAGAGCGGAGGCTGACGCATCGTGAGATACCTGAGAGGTCATGATCCAGTCTCCTCACGTACCACGCACCGTGTCTAGCCGCTTGCATGCCGTGGACGCCAGTGAGCCTGCCGAGTCACGGTGTCCTGCCCAGTCAGATGGAGAGGATCTGGATAACACCGAGATGCCGATGAGGCTCCTGGGCACGGGGATGCCGTGCTGGTGGGGCACCTGCTGGAGGACGGCCTTGTCGATGGCCGCCCGTGCGGGCTTAAGGTCCGGGAGCCAAGGCCGCACGCCGAGGCGGGCGAGGTCGTCCTGCAGCGGGATGAGCGCGGGAAACTCGTGTTCGACGACGGGGACCACGCCGTGCGGTCACAGTCCCAGCCTCACTATTTTCACCACTTAAGAGGTGAAATCAGTGAGGGCCGCGACGGGTGTCTGTCGGGACCGGAGCGGGTCGCCGAGCTCGGATCAGCCTGTGGAATAGCGATCCCCGTGGATGAAGTCGAACACCCACAGGTGTACTTCGGCCGGTTCTTCGCAGGTGGCGCAGACGCCGGGGTAGAGGAGCGCCTCAAAGCAGTTGTGCGCGAAGCCGCCAGGGCCGTCGTAGTCGCGTTGCGCGGCACTCAGGCAGTCCCGGCCGAGTCGGCAGCGACCGCAGCAGTCGTGTCCGAAGATCGTCGGGTTGACCTTCTTGCTGCACCCCTTGTGGGTGCACACGAAGTAGCCGCCTGCATGGTCGGTCCACCGGCGGGTGATCAGATCAGCGTCTTCCTCGACTGCGTCGGCCGCAGTGGCGTGTGTGTCGGCGGGGGCGAGGAGGGCCTTGACCGCCATAGCGGCTACGGTGCCGATCACGATCACACCCGCTTTGCCAACCGGCCTGAGTAGGTTCCACGTTTCAGCGATGCGCTGGCGCACAGGTCTTGCCTCATCGTTGCCTTCCGTCCGCGGGTCGGAAGGGTGTGGGTCATCGTCGAGGGAGCGGGATGTCGTATCGTCCGGCGCTGCCATCTGACAGGTCGTCCTCTCTGCTCTGGGATCCGGCATCTTAGAGGCCGGCCGTGCTCGGCAGTGTGGTGATGTGCGTGATTGATAACTCCTGAAGAGCCCTGGCGCCGGTTCCGGCGCCGCAGGTGATCCGGCAGCTCCTCGTCATCCATGTGACCAACGCGGCTACCGGCCGACCGGCGTTTTGGGCACGTTCGGGACCGACGAGAAAACCGCCATCCGCTAAGCGGACTCAGCACGTGCGCTTCTGGGAGAATCTCCCGAGCAGACATCGCAGGAAACTCACTCGACTCGCTGGCCCGGTGAACGGGCCGTCTTGCCGATGGCGGTACGGATCTGCGGCGCCAGTGCTTGCTGGTCAAGAAGGATCCGGAAGTGGGCCGCGCTGCCAGGGTGGTCGCCCAGGGCAGCCGCCATGAGGACTGCGGCTTCGCCGCGCAGGGTGAGCAGCCATGCGGCGATCACGTCCCGGGGCCGGTACTGGTCCCATATGCCATCCCATACGCACATGGCGCGCGCCGCCTCGTCCATGAGGTCCCAGGAGCCGGCTGCCGCGGCGAAGGCGGCGACCCGCTGGAGCCAGAGGATGGCGCGGTAGGCCTCGGGGTGCGGGATGCGACGCTGCTGGCCCGCCGCGTGAGAGCTCAGGGCTTCGATGAGCAGTTCCGCCTCGGCTGGCAGACGTACCAGTCCTTCGGCTGCGGTCTCGGGCTTGAGTTGAGTGAGCACGCCGACGTAGAGGTCCTGGTCCTCAGGATGGTCGGCGGTGAAGGACAGGAAGGTCTCAACGGGTCCGGGGTGACCGCTGTGGGCAGCGGCCAGCAAGGACTCGCCACGCTCTGCCGGAGTCAGCACCGGGCCGGCGAGCTTGTCCTGTATCAGCCGGCGCAGGTCAGCGGCTGTCTGGGGGCGACTGTGCGGGTCGCGGGCGGTCGCCGCGCGGACGATCTCCCTCCATGGCCCCGCAGCGGGCAGGAGCCGCTGCGTCATGACGGGGACGTCTCCCGTCAGCGCCCAGGCGATGACGCGACCGACGCCATAGATGTCCGCCGCCGGGGTGGCGTCGTGCGCGTTGATGAGCAATTCCGGCGCTGCAAAGCCGTCCGTGCCGACTTCTGCCCGAGTGCGGTCGGATGTGGTCTGTCCGCGAGGACGGCGTACGACGCCCCAGTCGCCGAGTCTCCACCGACCGTCAAACCGCAAGATATTGGAGGGTTTCACATCGCGATGCAGCCAGCCCTCGGCGTGGGAGTCATGTGCGACCTCGAGCACGTCGAGGAGTGCGTCCACCAGTTCCCTTAGCTGTGAGGGTTCCTGGAGCTGGTCGCGGCGGTCTTCGGCGGTGCATTCCGCCAACGGCATGACCAGCCATCCCTCGCCCGGGTTGGCGTCGAGGATTGGCATGTAGTTCGGGTGGGAGTTGAGGTCTTGGGCGACTTCGATTTCGCGCCGCATACGTGCCGCTGGCGTCTCCCGCCAGGAGAGGCGGCGCTTGAAGGCGACACGGACACCGGTGGCCTTGTGGGTGGCTTCGAAGATCTCCGCCTGGCCTCCGACCTTCATCGGCAATCGCTCCAGGGCGTAGTCCTTCCGCTGCCTGCGGGCGACACCCAGTACCGCCGCGTAGGGCCCCAGGGGAGCTGGTGGTTCACCAGGAGGAGTGTCCTGGCCAGGGCTGGCGGCCGCGTGGCCATCCGGACCGGTGTGATCGGGCCCAGTGCCCGCCCCCGGCCGGCCCCAGGCCGCTGTGACCAGCCGCTCGAATGCGGATGCTTCTGGCCGGGGTGTGTACTGTGAAGCCGGGTCATGCGGCGCTGCGTCCTCAGTGAGGCGCCGTGCCTCGTAGATGGGGTAGCCGCTGATGGCGCTTACGGGCGCGAAAGCGTAGCCGTCCCGGCGCACCAAGCTGTCCACGAGTTCGGCCAGAAGGGCAGCTTCGGCATCATCCGAGCGCACCTCGGGATGCACCATCTGCGACAGGAACCGCAGGAGGACGAGGTCCGGGCCGTCGTTCAGTCCGAACCGGTCGTCGGTGTAAATCCAGTCGTCCTCCCAGTCGTAGTTGTTGTAGCGGTGTTGTGTGATGTCGCCTTCGGCATCGTCAAACCGGTCGTCCGAGCTGGGCAGTTCGTCAAGGGCGTACAGGCGGCCGAGGAAGACGATCTCGTCGAGATCGCCGAACCATTGCACATCCCGGCTCTTCAGGTATTTGAAGAGCCTCCTGCGCGTGACCTGGGTGATGCGGCGCGCGTCAGCAGGGACGGACGCGGCCTGCGGGCCCGGAACAGCTGCGGTGGAGGAAAGTTGCAGGCGTAGATCCCCATCCAGAAGGTAACCGTCGTGCTCCAACGCTTCGCGTAGATCCTCCAGTTCCGTGGGATCGATCCCCTGAGCGCCGGACTTCTTGCTGTCGCGGTCGAGACGACGCAGGAGCGTCTCAAAGACGCGCAGCCCGCGGCGTGCATGCTCTTGGTCGGTCCAGTCGACCGAAGTTTCATAGGCGTCGAAGGTCTGCTGGCGGACTCCGCCTTGACGAGGGTTGGCTATCTCACTGCGCGCGAAGTTCTCCCCCTGCCAATATTCCGCAATCGCCGCGACGTACAGGCTGCTCATCAGCCGGCGCACAGCGTTGCGCGTAGCACGGGAAACAATCGGGCGATCAGCAGCCATGAGGGCACATTAGACGACCAGTCACACTGTCCGCGCATGGCAGAAAATCCGCGTCGGCATACCCCAGCGTGAGAGGGGACGCGAAGTGGGGAGCGCCGTGCATTGGCCGGGCGCACGGCGCAGTCCCCGTAGCCGAACCGCGCTCTACGGCTTCAGCCGCCCCTGGGCGCGGGCATCCTCGTAGACCGGCCTGATTCCGATCCGCTGGTGGAAGGTGTCGGCGAAGGCCAGCGCCGCATTCCACGCCCAGGCGGTGCACCCGTGGCCCAGGCACTTCTGCGGGAAGTAGGGGTTGGCGGAGTCGGCGAAGAAGGCATTCGGCTCGAAGTGCCGCTGGAGCAGCCCTGCCACGAGTGCGTGGGAGTCGGAGCTGCTGTCCGGTTCTCCCCTGTCCGCAGGGCGCATTCGCGGCGTGTAGTGGACCAATTCGTTGCGCAGCTTGCGCAGGAGGTCCGCGTCGGCGTACGTCTGGGTGCGGGGATCGAGCGGGGGCTTGCGGAGGACGGCCAGCGCGAGCCGGAATTGCGTGAGCGTAGGCAGTCTCTCCGCATCTTTGGCGATGGCGGCGATGCCCTGTCGGTCGACGGGATCCAGCCCACCGCGTCCGCCAGCCATCTCCAGGTTGTCCCGGCTGACGGTGGCGTAGAACTCGTTGATCGTTGCTTCAAGGAAGGAGAAGGAGGCGATCACCGAGCCGATGGCATAGGCCATGTGCTCGCTAGGACCTCCTTCACCAGTGGCGTCGGTCTTCTCTTTGGCTTCGAGGCGTCCGCATTGCTGCGAGAGGATGCATGCGGTCAGCGCCTGGTCGAGCGAAAAGTAGTGCCAGACAGTGATCTCCACGTCGTCCACCTGCTCACGGTATGTCCCGCGCGGTCGACCCGCAGAAGCAGCGCGGCTGCCCGGCCAGTCGTGGGTCGTCAGCACCGGGGTCACCCCCGAGCAATCGCACGGGTGTCAGCTGACGATGATCCACACCGACCGAGCTGGGGCGCCGCTCACCCTTGCGCCGGAAGGCCCGTCGTGCGCAGCCGAGCCACCATTTGCGCCGAGGTCGCGCGGGGCGCCTGGGTCGGCATCGTCGCCAGCAGACCTTCCCAGGCGTCGGGGAGTCCCGCGTCCACGGCCGCCCGGTACGCGGCGCATGCCTCGGGTGTCCGTCCCTGGTCCAGGTACAGGGCGCCGAGCGCGGCGTACGCCTCCGTGTCACCGGCTCCACAGCCGCGGACGTAGGCGCGCTCGGCTGCGTCGGTGTCGCCGAGCTGCTCGCGCACGCGGCCCAGTGCCGTCCAGGCGTCGGAGGCGCCCAGGTCGGCGGCCCGCAGTACCGCGCGCTCGGATCCGTCCCGGTCCCCGGCGCGTTCCCGCATCCGGGCCAGCGCGGACCAAGCGTCGGCCGCACCGCGCTCGGCCGCCAAGTCGGCGGCGAGCTCTGCGCCGCTGCTGTCCCCGGCGTTCTCTCGGGCTCGAGCCAGCATGATCCAGGCATCCAGGTCACCCGCGCGTGCCGCCTCCGCAGCGGCGCGCGCGGCGCCGGCGTCGTCACCGATTTCCTCCCGCGCTTCGGCCAGCGCGGTCCACGCCTCCGGATCGCCGGTGCGAGCCGCCTGGACAGCAGCCTCCTCGGCGCCCAAGCTGTCGCCGTCGGACTCGGCGAGCAGCGCCAGTTCGCGCCAGGCGGCGCCGACGCCCAGGGCCGCCGCCTCGCGATGGGCCGCGGCTGCCCCCGACCGGTCACCAGCCATACTGCGCAGCCCTGCCAGGAGGGACCACCCTTCGGGATGCCCCGCGTCCGCGCCACTGGTGGCCGCTCCCAGGGCTGACGCGCGGTCACCTCGGGCCCAGTACAGGCGTACCAGAGCCGCCCAGGCCGCGCTCACCCCTGTACCTGCAGCCCGCGTGGCGTGTGTGACCGCTGTTGCGAGGTCACGGGAGCGTTCGGCGACCTGCGCGAGCCCCATGTGCCCCCAGCCGTCGCCGGCCTGTGCCGCCTTCTCGAACGCCTCGGCTGCTGGCGCGCCTTGGGCCATCCGCATCCGGCCGAGCGTCCGCCAGGCCAGCGGTTCGCCCGCGGTCGCCGCCTGGGCCGCGACCGCGTCCGCCGCGGCCGGGTCCCCCTCCGCCTCACGGATCCGGGCCATGGCCGCCCAGGCCCACGCGTCGCCCGACTCTGCCGCGCGCCGATACGCGTCGTAGGTACCCGGCCCGTCGCCCTCCGCTTCCCTCAACACGGCGAGCGCCGCCCAGGCAAGGGGATCCGTCGCGGCCGTCTTCTCCGCGGCCTCTCGCCCATCGGTGGTCGCCCGCAGCACGGCCAGGGCCGCCCGGGCACGGACGTGCCCCAACTCAATCGCCCGCTCGTACAAGGGCGCGGCGCTTCCATAGCGACGCCGCTGTTCGGCGGCCCGGCCGAGAGCGTAGACGTCGTCGGCCGTCCTGGCCCAGCGCGCCCCGGACCAGAAGGCGGCGGGCGGCGCCCGGTGGGCACGGACCCGGCGGATGTGCTGTTCGAGATAGCCGTCAGGGCGATAGCTGTCCGGCTCGCCGACACCTGGCTCGTACCGCTCCGCGATCAGCGGAGCGGGGCCGCCCTCCGGTGTCGTCAGCGCCCCGATGGCGGCCGGGAACCATTCCTCGCCCGCGGTCGCACGCGCGGTGGAGTCCATGAATCCGGGCGCCGCCTCCCATAGCAGAAGCTTGGGCACGGCACTTGCGTGACCCAGCCTGCGTGCTTCCGCGGCTGCCGTCAGCACGGCGTGCTCGGGCGCCGTGAACCATTGATCCGGGCCCATCTCCCAGCGCCGCACAAACTCTGGTCCTACGGTGAGGTGTTGCAGTACGCGCTGACCGGGCCCGGCCGCCCGTACGGCTCCGGCGAAACGCGGATCGCGGGCGGCGGCTGCGGCGACGGCCGCGGGGTCACAGTCCAGCGTGTCCGGAACGGTGATCATCGCGTGGGGTCTGGTCAGCAGCGCGAAGGTGTGCGGAGCGCTCTCCAGACTGCTCTGGCGGTTCGTTAGGCGCCGCATGTGTTCTGGCCACAGGGTGCCCACCACCGCGAGCGGCGCCACCTGATCAAGTAGCCGCCCCAGCACTCGGGCGGTCCGCTCGCCGGCGACGCCGTCCAGATACCGCTGCGTCTCGTTGAGCCACAGCACGGTTCGCGGGTCGATGCCGTCGTCCTCGATCCACGCGGTCAGTTCCTCCGCGTCGGCGGGGAACAGCACAGGCCAGTCGGGCAGCACCACGGCTATCGCCTCATACAACGCACGGGTCTTGCCGCTCGCGGAACGGCCCACCAACAGCACGAGTGCCGCCTGGTGGGCGGCCGCCGTACGGGCCAACCGCTCGCGCAGGGTGGTGTCGTGCGGGCGGGTGAGGTACTCGGTCAGCGGCGGATCCACCGTTCCGTCCGGGCCCGGCGCGGGGTGGACGCCCAGGCGCACAGGGTCCCATTCCGCTGTGGTGCGCAGCCGAACCCCCGGCGCCTTCCCCGCGACCGCCCAGAGCGCCTGCACTTCCGCAGTCACCCCGTCGGGGTCCTCGCCGGCCGGCCTCGCGAGCGCCGCGGCGACGGACACCATGTCCCGGAGCGAGGCCGGCGGTGCGCAGGCCAGAACCTGCCTCACGGTGTCCTGCGCGGGCAGCCCCTCGTAGCCATCAGCGTCTGCGACGAGGGACTCGAGTGCTGGGCTGCCCGCGGCCCGGTACAGCGTGTGTAGCCGTTGCTGGAGGGCGTGCAGGGGCCCGGGCGGCAGGCGAGAGGGGGCAACAGAGTGAGCGCCCTCCGACCCGTCGCCTACGGTCCGCATCTCGTCGTCAGCCATGGACACCAAGCTCCCGGCCCAGGAATTCAACCGCGCGATCCACCGTGTCGAACATGTCAAACACTCTCGCCAACCCGGTTATCCGGAAAAACTTCTGGATTCTCTCCGTAGGCGCTACCAACGCGATTCCGCCATCCTGGGCGCGGACCCGCTTCAGAGCACCAACCACCACACCGAGTCCCGTCGAGTCGAAGTAGAAAGCCTCCGTCATGTCCAGGACCAGGAATATCCTTCCGTGGTTAATAAGATCGACCAGCAATTTACGCAAAGGCGGCGCGTCATAGACGCTCACCTCGCCCACGATTGTCACCACGGTGACGTACTCGGAAACGTGCTCGTACGAATGACCGCCCTGTGGGACGATGCGGCTCTCCTGATCCGCGATGGCGGCGCGCCGCTGCTCGACGCTCACCTCCGCGTAGGCGGCGGCGAGTGCCGAGACCGCGCTCGCCACAGTCTCGTAGGTACAGACGGCCTCGGCCCAACGATCAGCCAGAGATTCCCGCACCTGCTGGCTCGTCACGGCCAAGACGAGGGCCCCGCCCAGGACGTGCACCCGCGTCCGACCGCCGATCAGCACGCGCAGGACCGCGCTATCGATACTGTCCACCGCGCTCAGGTCGACGACCAGAATGAGCCGCCCGCTGTCGATGACCTCCAGCGTTGTGGAGCGCAGCGCTGGAGCTGAGGCGGCGTCCAGCACAACGCCCTGGCCTTCGCCTTCGACCCGCACGACAGTGATGCCGTCGGGCCCGTCCTCGTACGACATCTTCAGGTGCACCCGGCTCCCGTTCCGACTGCCCGGCGCGCCAGCGTGCCCCACGCATGGTGGACCAAGCGGACAATGTAGCTATCTCGTGCACTACGTATTTTATCCGGCAGGTACCAGCTATGCAGGACGCGAGAGCCCACGCCGGCCGCGGTTAGGAAGGCGTCCTGCGCGAGCGCGCGGGCGCACGGGTCCTGCCGCTCGCGGAACGGCCACCAGAGGTACAAGCGCCGCCGTACACCTGGGGCGCCCATCCCGCGCCGACCTAACCGCCGGCTTCTGCCTCGCGGTCGCCCAGAGAGCCTGCACCTCCGCAGCCACCCGGTCGGGGTTTCTCGGCGGCCAGCCTCGCAACCGCCGCGGCAACGGACGCCGTGTCTCGGAGCGAGGCCAGGGGTGGTGTACAGGCCAGGGCCCAGTCGCCTGCGGCCCGCCTCGCGTCGTCAGCCATGGGCACCAAGCTCCCGGCCGAGGAATTCAATCGCGCGATCCACCGTATCGAAGATGGGAAACACTATGGTCAGCCCATTGATTCGGAAAAACTTCTGAATTCTCTCCGAAGGCACCACTAGTGCCAATGCCCCATCATGGGCACGGATCCGCTTCAGAGCACCAATCAGCACACCGCTTCCCGTCGAGTCGAAGAAGCTGATCTCCGTCATGTCCAGGACCAGGAACATCCTTCCGTGGTTAATCAGGTCGAGCAGTAGTTGGCGCAAGAGCGGCGCGGTATAGACGTTCACCGAGCCCATGAGCGTGACCACCGTGACGTACTCGGAGACGTGCTCGTACCAATGGCCGCCCGGTGGGAAGCTCTCCTGATCCGTGATGGCGGCGCGCCGTTGCTCGACACCTCTCTCCGCATAGTCGGCGGCGAGTTCCGTGACCGCGCTCGCCACACTCTCGTAGGTACCGATGGCCTCGCCCCAACGATCAGCCATAGATTTCTGCACCTGCTGGTTCGTCACGACCAAGGCGAGGGTCCCGCCCAGGACGCGCACCCGCGTTAGACCGCCGATCAGCACGCGCAGGACCGCTCCATCGATGGCGTCCGCTGCGCTCAGGTCGACGACCAGAATGAGCCGCCCGCTGTCCATGACCTCCAGCAGTGTGGAGCGCAGCGACGTAGCGGAGGCGGCGTCCAGCACGACGCCCTGGCCATCGCCTTCGACCCGCACGACAGCGATGTCGTCGGGTCCGTCCTCGTACGACACCTTTAGGTGCACCCGGCTCCCGTTTCATGCCGAGTGCTCGGCGAACCAGCGTGCCCGACGCCTGGTGAGCCAAGCGGACAATATAGTCATCTCGTGCACTACTAATTTTATCCGGCGCGCAGGTGCTACGCAGGGCGTGAGAGCGCGTGCCAGGCCACGGTAAGAAAGGCGTCCCGGGCGATGGCGTGGGCCACGGGTATTGCCACTCACGGACCGGCCCGCCAGCAGCACAAGCGCCGCCGTCCATCCCGCGCCGACCGACCCGTCGGCTTCTGACCGCGACTGCCCAGAGCGCCTGCACCTCCGCAGTCACCCCCAGTCGTGATCTGACCGGCCATCCTCGCAAGCGCCGCGACGACGAACATCACGTCGCGGAGCGAGGCCAGCGGTGTCCGCCTCGGTGTCCTGTGTGCCGGCTCCTGCGGGCGAGCAGACTCTCGATCCGGACTGCTCTGAGCCCGGTACAGCGAACGCAGCCTTTGCTGCAGCGCGCACGGCCCAACGACAGGCGACGCAGTGACGGGGCGAGCGTCCCCCGCCGGGTCGCCCACGATCGGCCACTCGTCGTCAGCGAAGGTCGCCATGCATCCATCGGCCGAGGAATTCGACGGCGGGGTCAACCGTGTCGAAGATGGGAAACACTTTGATCAGCCCAGTAATCCGGAACACTTTTGCAAGGATTTCGTGAGGCACCACCAGTGCCATCATGCCGTCGTGGGCACGGACCCGCTTCAGGCCACCTGTCACCACACCTAATCCCGTCGAGTCGATATTGGTGACCGCCGACAGGTCTAGTACCAGGAACCACCTTTCGTGGTTCACCATGTCGACCAGCAACTGACGCAGGCCTGGAGCCGTGTACACGTCCAACTCGCCCGCGAGCGTCACCACGGTGACGTACTCGGAAACGTGCTCATACGACATCTTCAGGTCCACCCGGCCCCGCTTCTTGCCGACTGCCTGGCGCGCTCGTGCGCTCACGACTGGTACACCCAGCGGAAACTCTGATGTTTCGGGCATTAGGGATCTTATCTGGCGACCATGCGTTATGCAGGGGCGAGAGCCGCGCGGGCCGCTCTCAGGAATGCCTCCTGCGCGGCGGCGTGCCGGGTTCCGGGAGCGTTGGCGGCCACTGCGTTGCGGAGGTTCTCCGCCGCCGCTGCCACAGCTTCGGGGCCTTCAAGGAGTACGACGTTCAGTGGCTCGGCTAGTGCGCTCACAGCGGCGTCGTACTCCCGCCGCCGCGGGGTCTCGTCCGCGGTGCCGATGGCGCCCTGCCAAGCTGTGAGTGCCTGATGGGCGCTGTCGGCGCGGCTCAGGTACGTGACGTAGGCGGCCCGCCGCACTGCCCGCTGGGTCGCGAGCGTCTGTTCGGTGAGGGTTCGGCGGGCGACGTCGAGTTGGGCCGTGGCCTGGAGTTGTCCGGAGTCCCAGGCGGCGGCTGCCTGTTGCCGGCCGGCTTCCCAGGCGGCCTCAGCTTGGCGTTCGCCTGCCGCCCAGGCTGCTGCGGCCTGGCGTTTGGCGGCAGCGAGGGTGAACACACCGGTCAGCGCTCCGCCGCTGACCGCGGCCCCGGCAGCAATCAGCGCCGTCGCCACGGCCTCGTCCACGTCAGGCGCCCAGCTCCGCGAGCACCACGGACCTGGCCTCCTCCTGGATCCGGCGCCTGAAAGAAGATCTCACCATGCGGTACTGCTAACGGATCCAGCTCCTTGCGCCGACGCCGCCTCGCCGTACCAGCGCAAGCATTCATTCCCACGGCCGCATGCCGGCCCAGCTCGTCGTCGTACCTGCCCGCTAGCCGTTCCGCCATAGAACAGGCTGTGAGCGATACAGCGAGCAGCTCCTCGCCGACTTCCGCGACGAACTCCTCAGGCGGCATTGGCCACCGGTCACCGTTTTATCCGTGTCATACGGCGAGGAGGGCGGGGCGGCAGTACCAGACGAGGTGCTGGCCGCGGTCGGCGAGGAGGTCGTGTCCGTGTGACGGGGCTCCTTGCCGTACGGGTGTGACAGCGTGCGCGTATTGCTGCTCAGTTGCGCCGCTGCTCCTCGGGCACGCGACTGCCCGCGACCTCGTGATTGGTGGCGACGTCTATGCCAAAAGCCAGGGGCCAGGAGGGTGAGGGGGGTGTGCTCATGCTGCGGCGGCTCCGCGGGTGTGTGTCGGGATGGCACGACCAAGGACGTGCTGGCGACCGGTTCTGGTTCAGGTAACGGCCGTGACGGCGCCACCGAGGCCTGCCACTTCTCGGCACCCGAGGTAACCGAGGCCGTCAGCCGTTTCCCTGCTCCCGGTCGGCTACTCGGCCGACCGGGAGCGCGTCGGCGTGGGAGGTTTCATCCGCAGCAGGCAGAGAACGCCCGAACCGCCCGCTTCGCCGTCACGGCGTTCGTTGCTTGAGCGGCTGCGCTTGGAGCAGTGGCAGCCACTGTGAGGGGAGGGCTTCTTCGGCCTGGAAGATTTCCGCGAGTTCGGTGGGGGACAGCGCGGTGATGGTGCGGGCGCGGGCGGTGTGCCAGGCCCGGACGAGGCGGTCGAAGATTGTCAGTACTGCGGGTGGGCGTACGAGGTAAAGGTGGTCCGCGGCGATCATGTGTGCGGCGGGAAGCACCTTCGGCTTGGGGGACATGAGCAGGGTGATCGATCCGCTGGGGGCGGACGTTTCGCGTTCGGCTTCGGTGTAGCTGAGGTGGCCTTGGGCTTGGCGTACGTTCTCCGGGCTCACCTCGCCGGTGGAGGTGGCTTCGCTCTTAGCTTCCCAAATGATCCATCGGGTGTCGTCGAAGATCCAGACGGCGTCCGGGGAGGCGGGTTTGAGTGTGTCGTCCTCGGCGTAGCTTTCCGACGCGCCGGCGAGAGTGCCGAGGCTGACCAGTCCGGCTTCGTAGGCCGTGAATTCGGTACCGGCGAGGCCGGTGCGCGCCTGAGCGATGGTGTGCTCGAAGCCGTGGGCGCGGTGGAGTTCGGTGCGGGCGATGATGCCGCGCATAGCGGCCTCGTCGAGGGGGTCGAGTTCGCCGAGAGCGGGTGCGTGGGCCTTGTCGCTGGGGGCTACAAGGTGGGCGAGGAAGTTGCTGGTCTGTCCCTTTCGCTGGAGGTCGCGGTAGTAGCGGGCGCCGGTGTCTCGGTGGGAGAGGTCTTGAGTCTGGCGGGCGAGGCGTTCGGCGATGCTGTAGCCGAGGTAGTTCCACAGTGCCGCGTAGCGCTGTGGGGTGCGCTGTCCGGTGAGCTGGTCGAGGACGCGTTGGACGGCAGTCAGGGCCCAGTCCAACTGGTTGTTCCAGAGGGCCTCCCAGGCCGCTACTTCGAAGCGGGCTGCCTTGCGCAGTTCCCCAGCGCTCGGGGCCACGGTGCGCGTGTACGTCTCGCGGTCGGCGACAATGTCGCTGTCGACGTCGGCCCAGTCCTGGCCGTGCTCCCGGAAGACGGCGAGGTTGTCGAGCATCTCGCTGGAAGGAGTGTTGAGGCTGTTGCGCCGTCCGAACTCGACTTCGGCCCGGACTTCAGGATGCAGGGAAGCTTGAACGTCGAGGCCGGACAGGTAGGAGGTCAGAGACCGGCCCAGGACGATGACGGCCGCCCAGTCCTTGTTGTTGCGGGTCGCACGGCCTGAACCCTGCACGATGCGAGCGCGGATACGTTCCTGGAGCACCTCCAGGGCGCCAAGTGACTCGTGCAGGAACCGTTCCTGCAGGTCTCCCTTGGCGGGCAGACCGGCCAGAACGACCAGGCGGCAGTCGTCGTCGGGGAGGTCGATGCCGTCGTAGCGGTTGGTGAGGAGAAGGACTGCCTTGTCCTTGGAAGTGAATGTGGTCAGGTCGTCCTCGACGTCGCCGGCCTTCAATACGGGATGGGTCTTCGGCAAGTAGCGCGTGAAGGCATCCGCGGTGCGGCCATCAGGGGTCAGCACGACAGCCCGGCCTGCGCTATCGATGATGCCTGATACGAAGGCGGGCACGTTCTTCGGAGCTGCCGACAGGTCGTTAGTAAGTTCGGGAAAGAGGAAAAATCGTCGCCCGGTACCTTCTCTGTCCCACCCCTTGGGGACTGGAATGCGGGCGATCCTCTTCCGTCCGAAGGAGCGCTCCAGTTCACCGCCGTCACCGAGAGTGGCACTCATGTAGATGCGCCGGGCAGGATCGCTGAAGGGCCGGTGCTGCATCGTCGGCGGGATCAGCGGCCGGATGAGGACCTGTCCGTAAGAGACGTACACCAGACAACGGTCGAGGTGCCCCTGCAGAAGCCTCCAGACATGCGTGGCACTCGTACTCAGCTTCCCTGCGCCAGCGGCCGCCCCGACTACTCGCTCCAGAGCCACGCCTTGTTCAGCGACACCAATCGGCGAGGCAAGGTACACGTACGACGACTGAGAGTTGTCCGGATCTGGGGCACGCAACCGTGTGCACACCAGAGGATCCAAGGCCGACTCGAGCACGGAAAGCACGTCAAGGTAGGCGCTCTCCGCGGAGGTTCGTGAGATGCCCAGGCTCCACGGGCTGGCGACGTACCCCTCGGCCGCGTGCGCGTCGTCCAGGACCAACATGTCGGCGTCATCGAGGGCGGGGTTCGAGTTGAAGACGTGACTGTAGACGCTGACGGCAACGGCTTCGCCCGCCTCGTACTGTGCCTGGTGGGCCTGGTTCCACGTTTTCACAGGATTGACGAGCAGGACATTAGGGATGCCGTATTCGTCGAACTTTGCAGCGGTCTGCCGGGCCAACTGCCGGGTCGGGCACAGATAGGCAATGCGCTCCCTGTACTTCCTTCGCCGGTACTCACCAATAAGGCCACCGACGAGAGTCTTCCCAGCACCTGTCGGCAACTCGATCGCCACGTCGGGCTCGTCCGACATATTCGCATGCCAGTCTCGGAGGATGTCTTGCTGATGGCCCCACACTGCCGCGGGTCCCCGATTTGTGACAGCCAGGGCCCGGTACAACTCTTCCGGATCCTTAGGCATCGCCGCATCAGCCGACTTACGCTTGAATGCCAAGACTCACTCCATCCCCCAGCCGAGCCAGAAACTGGCCCAGCCGTAATCGGATTCTCTTCGGGAAATCACCCACCCCACCGAAGAGATATCGGAAAGCTTTGCCAACAGCGGCTACTAGCCGACTGCGTGCAGCGCGCCGCGGCGTGCTGCGACGGCCTTCTTCTGCTGTTCGCGGGCTTGGCGCTTCTGGGCGAGCTGGTCCTGGTACATCTTCACGGCCTCGTGGTACCGCTCGACGAAGTCGGGTGCGTTGAGGCGTTCGGCGGGATCCATGTCGGCGATGGCCGCGGCGCAGTCGGCCGGGGAAAGGTAGCCGGCGAGCATGGCGTTGAGTTGATAGACGCCGTTGCGCTGCTTTTTGACCAGCTGCGCCAGGTCGAGGTGCCGGAGTGCTGCGGTGACGGCGGGGCGGCTGATGTCGAGCTTGCGCGCGAGGTCGGCCTGGTCGATCTCGATGCGGCCGCCGGCCTCGCTCAGGGCACGCATCTTCAGGAGCGCCCTGGTTGCGGTTGTCGGCAGGTCCAGGTCTGCGACGACACCGTCGGCGTTGACCAACGCGTAGCGCTTCGAGCTGACAGTCACTGCGCCATCCCCTCCTCTGCTGCACCAGGCAGCTCCCACAGGCCGTCGGTAGGCTCTTCAGCCGCCTGCCGGGCCTTCCTTCGCTCGTTCCGTCGTTCGGCCCGCTGGGCGCGCATCTCTTCCACTGCGCGCCGCAGGTGATCCAGTGACGGGAACCGCACCAGTTCGGGCAGCGAGGTGTCGCGACGGACTTCATTCAGGACTTCATCCTGCTCTACCCGCACGTACTTCTTTCCACCGTCCATCGTGCGAACGAGCTCGCCGATCCGGTACGAGTATGGCGGGTTGAACTGGTAGACGCCTCTGGACCTCTTGAAGACGATCCCATGCGTCATGATCTCTTGGAGCGCCTCGTTGACCGCCTGGCGGCTGACGTCCAAGACCTTGGACATCTCCTCCTGGGTCAGCTCGATGCGTCCGCCAGCGCGCTGACAGGCGATCAGCAGGAAGATGAGGCGCAGCGGCAGCGCCTCACGGAAGTACTGGCTGATGACGAGGAAGAACTCCAGGCTGTCCAGGGCAAACGCGTTGGGGTTGTCCTCGCTGCTGTACATCTCCAGCGGTGCGCGCTTGCGGCTGAGCGCCAGGTCTCGGTCTGGGAACTGGCGGGCCAGGTCGTCCAGGCTCCGTACCGGCGCCAGAGTTGCGTCGAAGGCAGCCAGTGGATCAGAGGGATCGTGCTCCGCCGGCTTCGGTCGCGGAGCGGCTTGGCGGCGCCTCGGCTGAGCGGATGACACGTGGCTGCTCTCCCACTTTCGGATTTTCGACAGCGGCAAGTATGTCAGCCCTGCTGACTTGCATGTCGGCACCCCTGACATTCGGCGCGCCGTGTGTCGCCCCTGGGGTGACACAACTCCGCGAACCGGTCTCGAAGCATCGCCAGGGACCCGCGCACCGCTCAAAATGTCAGCTCGGCTGACATTTTGAAGGCGACCGATGTCAGCTCAGCTGACATTTAGGGTGGGTTCCGTCTCGCCACGGACGACGCTTCGAAGTTGATCTGTCGTCTCTGGCCCTGCAGAGCTCGCATACCCATAACTCTCTGACCTGCGACTATCTGCCCACTCTCCTATCTGAGGTGTCACCTCGTGGTGGGTATGGACGTGCCACCAACATGCAATGGACCTCAAGCCCGACGCCGGCCTCTCGCTGCTGACGAGTCGTGTCCTGCACAAGCGCCAGGCAGACATGTCCCTATGCAGCCCGCCTCCGTGACCCGGAAGGCACCCGGGACAGGCAAGGCGCGAGCCGGGAGCCCGGAGGGCTCCTCTCCCCTCCTCCAGCTCCTTGCCCTTCCCTCTCTCCTGCCCCCTCCTCCACCCCATCCCCGGGCACCCGCTTAGCCGAAGCCAGCCCAACCCACCACCCTGAACGGGCAATAGGGCCCCGGAGGGGCCCTATTGCCCTCTCCTCGTATTCCGTGATTTACTTTTTCTCACGGAATACAATTCAAGTCCCCTCAGTTGTAGGGGAATCGGAGATGACCCTACAACCCGACTACGGAAAAGGGTGCATGACGAACCCTCAACCCAAACCCCAACTCTCCACCCCCACAATCAAAATCGACACCCGAAATTGTGCCGGAGGCACAAATCCCCTCCCTTTCGCTTTTCGTGCCGGAGGCACCCAGAGTTATGGAATGGCCGGAGGCCAATTCCATAACCTCCCCGCCGGAGGCGGGCAATTCGCGCGGGGACGCGCGAAACGGAGCGAAGCGGAGTATTCGGCTGGCGGAGGCAAAAGC
>NZ_JASTTJ010000018.1:0-199953 GCF_032248645.1 Streptomyces zaehneri | reverse complement strand
GGCCGGGACTGCGGGGGAGGCGGGGGAGGCGGGGGAGGCGGGGGAGGCTACCGAAGCGGACCTGTCGTACCACGGTTCCGCCGTCATGCGCGGCGGCCGGGTCGACGTCCGGCTGACCCCGCGCAACCACGGTCCGCAGGACGTCTCCGACTCGACCGTGCGGCTGCGCTGGTCGGCGCCGTTGGCGGCCGGGGCGCAGCGGCTGCCGGCCGGCTGCGCGCGCACGGGCCGCCAGGAGGTGGTGTGCCGGACGGGGGCGCTGGCCGCGGACGGGCTGGGGGAGCCGATCGCGTTGCGGGTGTGGCTGCGGGGGCGGCCGACGGAGGTGACGATGGCCGTCGACACGTTGTGGGGCGGCGGGGCGGTGGACCGCAACCGGGCCAACGACCGGCAGCAGGTGCTGGTCCTGGACACCGGGGACGCCTACTTCTTCTGACGGTCGAGGGAGCGGAGCGTCGTACGATCTGCGGACGGCGCTGACGGCGGTGCCGACGAAGGGGTGCGATGTCCGGGAACGTACGCTCGCGACTGCTGGACGAGCTGTCCGTCGTGTCGCGTCGGTACGCGGCCGCGTACGCGCTGTTCAACCAGGCCCTCGCCGACCGTCTCGGGCTGCATCCCACGGATCTCCAGTGTCTGAACCTGCTGATGCTGGAGCGGGAGCCGGTGACGACGGGCCGGGTCGCCGAGCTGACGGGGCTGACCACCGGGTCGGCGACGCGGCTGGTGGACCGGTTGGAGAAGGCGGGTTACGTCGTCCGGGAGCGGGACGCGGCCGACCGGCGGCGGGTCCTCGTGGTGACGGTGCCGGAGCGGATCGCGGAGTTCACGCGGATGTGGGAACGGCTGGGCGGCGACTGGATGCCGCTCTTCGAGGACCTGGAGGACGGCGAACTCGCCGTGATCGTGCGGCACATGCGGCGCACGGTGGAGTTCGGCGCGGTCCAGGTCGCACGGTTGCGGGAAGGCCGGGTCTAGGGCGGGATGCAGGAGACGGACATACGGCCGTCCGCGGCGGCGGCCGAGGGAGTGCGGGCGGCGGACGCCCGCCCGGCGGGTGCGCTGCCGCGGCACTGGCCGCTGTTGCTGCTGGGCGCGGCGGTGGTGCCGGGTGTGCTGCTGGTGCTCGTCGGGCGGGCGTCGGACGAGCCGGCGATGCAGGCGTGGCGGACGGTGTGTCTGGCCGTGACCGTGCAGGCGCTGCCGTTCCTGCTGCTGGGCACGGCTCTGTCGGGGGCGATCAACGCGTTCGTGCCGGCCCGGGTCTTCGGCCGGCTGCTGCCGAAGCGGGCCGCGCTGGCGGTGCCGGTCGCGGGGATGGCGGGTGTGGTGCTGCCGGGTTGCGAGTGCGCGTCGGTGCCGGTGGCGAACAGCCTGATCGGGCGAGGGGTCACCCCGGCCGCCGCGTTCGCGTTCCTGCTGTCGGCGCCGGCCGTGAACCCGGTGGTGCTGACCGCCACGGCCGTCGCCTTCCCGGGCAGCCCGGAGATGGTGCTGGCCCGGCTGCTCGCCTCGCTGGTCACCGCCGCCGCGATGGGCTGGCTGTGGCTCTGGCTGGGGCGCGAGGAGTGGTTGAAGCCCACCGTCGTCCGGCACACCGGGCATGTTCCGGGGCGCAGCCGGTTCACGGAGTTCCGGCGTGGTTTCCAGCACGACTTCCTGCACGCGGGGGGTTTCCTGGTGGTGGGGGCGATGGCGGCGGCGACCTTCAACGTGGCGGTGCCGCGCACGCTGCTCGACACCTTCGCGGGTTCGCCTTGGCTGTCGGTGCTGTTCCTGGCGGCGCTGGCGATCGTGCTGGCGGTGTGCAGCGAGGCGGACGCGTTCGTGGCGGCCTCGCTGAGCGGGTTCTCGCCGGTCGCGCGGCTGGCGTTCATGGTGGTGGGGCCGATGGTCGACCTGAAGCTGATCGCGCTTCAGGCGGGCACGTTCGGGCGGGCCTTCGCGGTGCGCTTCTCGGCGGCCACGGCGGTGGTGGCCGTGGTGTGCAGCGCGGTGATCGGAGGGGTGCTGCTGTGAGGCGGTTCGTGCAGGTGGGGCTGCTGGTACTGGGTGGGCTGGGGTTGTTGCACACCTCGCTGTTCACGGACGAGTACCTGCGATACGTCAAGGAGGGCATGCGCCCGCTGCTGGTCGCCTCCGGGGTGCTGCTGCTGGTGCTGGGAGTGGCGGAGGCGTGGGCCGCCCCGCCGAGCGAGGAGCACGGCGAGTCGGGGCACGGCGGGCGGGAGCACGGCGAGTCGGGGCACGGCGGGCGGGAGCACGGCGAGTCGGGGCACGGCGGGCAGGAGTACGGGCACGTGGGTCCCGCCTTCGAGGGGGACGGGCACGTGGGTCCCGTCCGCGAGGGGGACGGGCACGTGAGCGGGGCCCACGGGGGGCACGGGGGGCACGGGCATGATCACTCCCGTGTTCCGCGGGTCGCCTGGCTGCTGTTCCTGCCCGTGCTGAGTCTGCTCTTCTACGCGCCTCCCGCGCTCGGCTCCTACACGGCCTCGCGGGAGCCTGCGAAGGCCGTCGCCGTGCAGGACGACGCCTTCGATCCGCTGCCCGCGACCACTCCGTTGCCGATCACGCTCACCGACTTCACCCAGCGGGTGCAGCAGGACCGGTCGCTGGCCATCCGGGGCCGTGCGGTCGTGATGACCGGGTTCGTCACCCCGGCCCCGGGGAAGCAGGACGGCTGGTATCTGACCCGGATCGTCGTCAACTGCTGTGCGGCGGACGCGTCGTCCGTGAAGGTGCTGGTCCGGGGGATCGCGGCGCCGAAGCCCGACACCTGGGTGAACGTCACCGGGACCTGGCGGGGGAGCGGCACGCTGGGCACGTCGTCGGCGGCGGCCGCGTTGGACGCGCGGGGCGTGCAGAAGGTGCGCAAGCCGTCGAACGCGTACATGGACGCGCTGCCGCTCCCCTCCTGAGCGGCACGGAGGCACCGAGCGGCACGGAGGCACCGAGCGGCGCTGACCGGCACCGAACGGTACCGGCGGCGCCGCTCAGACGTCGGTGGCTCAGAGGTCGGTGGCTCAGAGGTCGGTGGCTCAGAGGTCGGTGGCGTCCGCGTCGTAGCGTCGGCGGGCCGCCTGGACCTCGTCGAAGTGGATCTCCGCCCAGTTCTTCACGGCCGTCAGCAGCAGCGCGAGGTTGCTGCCGAGGGGGGTCAGCTCGTAGTCGACGCGGACGGGGACGGACGGGGTGACCGTGCGGGTCAGGATGCCGTCGCGCTCCAGGGTGCGCAGGGTCTGGGTGAGCATCTTGGGGCTCACGCCGGCGATCCTGCGGGCCAGGTCGCTGTACCGCTGGGGGCCGGGGGCGAGGGCCGAGACGACCAGGCTGACCCACTTGTCGCTGAGGCGGTCCAGGAGCTGGTTGGTCGGGCAGCTGCGAAGGAAGGCGTCGTACTCGCTGCGGGCCTGCTCGCGCCGCTGGGCGGCGGTCGTGGTGGCCATGGTGGCTCTCCTCCTGGTGACGTAGGCACCTTCAGGTAACTACTTCCCCCTGGATAGTAACTCTTCCTAGGGTTGCGGCAGCGAGAGGGGAGCGGGAGATGCCCGCAAGTACCCGCCTATTCAGGGGAGTTGTCATGCGTGCAGCAGTGGTGCGGACGTTCGGCGGGCCCGAGGCCGTCGAGCTCGTGGACGCGGAGCTGCCGGAGCCGGCCGCCCGGCAGGTGCGGATCAAGGTGGCGGCGGCCGCGCTGAACCCGGTGGACGCCGGGGTGCGCTCCGGGGTCTTCGGCGGCGCGGGCAAGCAGGTCGGACTCGGCTGGGACGTCGCCGGGACCGTGGACGCGGTGGGGGTGGCCGCCGCGTGGAACGTGGGGGAGGAGGTCGTGGCGCTCGACTACGGGATGGTCAAGCCGCTCGGTACCCACGCGGAGTACGTCGTCGTCGACGCGGACGCGGTGGCGCTCGCGCCGGCTTCCGTGGACGCGGTGCACGCGGCGACGCTTCCGCTGAACGCGCTGACCGCTGCGCAGGCGCTGGACCTGCTGGCCCTGTCGCCGGGGGATTCGTTGCTGGTCACGGGCGGTGCGGGGGCGGTCGGAGGCTATGCCGTCCAGCTGGCCGCGCGGCGCGGGGTGGCGGTCGCCGCGCTGGCTCGGGCGCAGGACGAGGAGTTCGTCCGGTCGTTGGGGGCCACGCGCTTCCCCGGCGGCGAGGGGAGTTTCGACGCGGTGCTGGACGCGGCGGTGCTCGGCGCCGAGGCGCTGGCCCTGGTGCGGGACGGGGGTGCGTACGTGGGGGTGATTCCGCAGGCTCAGCCCGCGTCGGAGCGGGGGGTGCGGACCGAGGCCGTCGAGGTGAACGCGGACGGGGCCCGGCTGGCGGAGCTGGTGCGGTCGGTGGACGCGGGCGAGCTGATCCTCCGGGTGGCGGACACGTTCGCCCTGGAGGACGCCGCGAAGGCACACGCACGACTGGCGGAGGGCGGCGTCCGGGGACGACTGGTACTGGTGCCTTAGCCGGGGCGGGGGGCAGGGGGCAGGGGCCGCTGGACCGCGAGGGTCGGGTGCGCCGAGACGGTCGGCGAAGCCGCGGACGCGCCCGGCCGCGGGGCCGGGCGGAGTCGGGCGGAGTCGGGCGGGGCCGGGCGGAGTCGGGCGGGGCCGGGCGGAGTCGGGCGGGGCCGGGCGGAGTCGGGTGCGGCATGCGGGGGAGCCGTACCTGCGTCTGGGCGGCGGAGCTCAGCCCGCGCGCGGTGGCCCGGCCGCGTCCGCGTCCGTGCGGCGGAGCCGCGCGGGGCTCGGCTCGGGGCCGTTCACGGGCCGCGATGCCTGGCGTAGGTGGCAGGGGGGACCCCGACCGTCGTGGTGAAGTCGCGGACCAGGTGGGCCTGGTCCGCGTAGCCCAGGTCCGCGGCCAGGGCTGCCCAGTCCACCGTCCTCTCGGCCTCCGCCCGCTCCAGGGCCTCGTGGATGCGGTAGCGCAGGATCACCCATTTGGGGCCCACGCCGACGTACGCGGCGAACAGGCGCTGGAGCAGGCGTACCGACAGTCCCTCGTCGCTCGCGAGGTCCGCCACCCTGCGGATCGCGCGGTCGGTGCGGATGCGGTCCACGAGGGTCATCGCGAGGTCGGCCTGGGGGTCCGGGCAAGGGACGCGGGCCGCCAGGAGGTGTGCGTCGAGGGCCGCCACCCGGGCCTCCTCGTCGGCCGGGTCCAGAACCGGGGCCGGGTCGGTGCCGGTGAGGTGGACCCGGCGGCCCGTCCAGTGGGAGACCGGGTGCTCGGGGGCGAAGGGGCGGAAGCCGCCCGGACGGAACTTGACGCCGCACACCCGCCCCCGGCCCTCCAGTTTCTGGCTGAAGAGGCCTTGCTGGACGCCGGCGATCTCGACGAAGGGCTCCTGCCCCTCGAACCGCTGGAAGACGAGGTGGACCGCGGGGTGCGGGACCACGTGGGAGACGTACGGCTCGGTCAGGTCCCAGTCGATCAGCCAGTAGTGCTCGACGTAGGGGCGCAGTGGCGGGGCCGGCTCGGGGCGGCGGAAGCGCACGCGTGCGAGGAAGTCCGCCGCGTCGACGATGCCTCGGGTGTCACGGCGTGGGGTGGCCATGTCCGGATCGTAGGGCGGCCCACTGACAGCGCCACCGACAGCGGGACGGCCCGCCGACAGCGCTGCCCACGGCGGCACGGGCAGCGCCCCTCACGGCGGCATCGGCACCGCCGCCGACACTCGTGCCGGTCGGCGGAATAGGGGGGACGAGGGAGGTGTTTGGCCGGTATAGTTTAACGGTCAACAACTTTGGAGGTTGAGCGACCATGCAGTTCGGGATCTTCAGCGTCGGCGATGTCACGCCGGACCCGACCACGGGCCGTACGCCGACCGAGCGCGAGCGGATCAAGGCCATGGTCGCCATCGCGCAGAAGGCCGAGGAGGTCGGCCTCGACGTCTTCGCCACCGGTGAGCACCACAACCCGCCGTTCGTGCCCTCGTCGCCGACGACGATGCTCGGCTACATAGCCGCGCGCACGGAGAAGCTGGTCCTCTCCACCTCCACCACCCTCATCACCACCAACGACCCGGTGAAGATCGCCGAGGACTTCGCGATGCTCCAGCATCTGGCCGACGGGCGCGTCGACCTCATGATGGGGCGCGGGAACACCGGCCCGGTCTACCCCTGGTTCGGCCAGGACATCCGGCAGGGCATCAACCTCGCCATCGAGAACTACGCCCTGCTGCGCCGGCTGTGGCGCGAGGACGTCGTCGACTGGGAGGGCAAGTTCCGCACCGCCCTCCAGGGCTTCACCTCCACGCCCCGCCCGCTGGACGACGTGCCGCCGTTCGTCTGGCACGGCTCCATCCGCTCGCCCGAGATCGCCGAGCAGGCCGCGTTCTACGGCGACGGCTTCTTCCACAACAACATCTTCTGGCCGGCCGACCACACCAAGCAGATGGTCGAGCTGTACCGCGCCCGGTACGCGCACTACGGACACGGCACGCCCGAGCAGGCCATCGTGGGGCTCGGCGGGCAGGTCTTCATGCGGAAGAACTCGCAGGACGCGGTGCGCGAGTTCCGGCCGTACTTCGACAACGCGCCGGTCTACGGACACGGGCCGTCCCTGGAGGACTTCACCGACCAGACCCCGCTGACCGTCGGCACGCCGGAACAGGTCATCGAGAAGACGCTCAAGTTCCGCGAGTACGCCGGCGACTACCAGCGCCAGTTGTTCCTGCTGGACCACGCGGGGCTGCCGCTGAAGACCGTGCTCGAGCAGCTCGACCTGCTCGGCGAGGAGGTCGTGCCGGTGCTGCGCAAGGAGTTCGCCGTCGGACGGCCGGCCGACGTGCCGGACGCGCCGACCCACGAGTCGCTGCTCAAGGCGGCCCAGGCCACCCAGGAAGGGGTGAACGTCGCATGAGGCTCGTCGTCGTCTCGGCGGGGCTGAGCGTCCCGTCGTCGACCCGGCTGCTGGCCGACCGGCTGTCGGCCGCGACCGCCGGGCGAACCTCTCCGGGGGCGGACGTGGAGGTGGAGGTCGTGGAACTGCGCGACCTCGCCGTCGAGATCGCCCACAACTTCACCAACGGCTTCCCCGGACGCAACCTGGCGGCCGCGCTGGCGGCGGTGACGGCGGCGGACGGGCTGATCGTCGTCACCCCGGTGTTCTCCGCGTCCTACAGCGGCCTGTTCAAGTCGTTCTTCGACGTGATCGACCCGGACGCGCTGGCGGGCAAGCCGGTGCTGATCGCCGCCACGGGCGGCTCCGCGCGGCACTCGCTGGTACTCGAACACGCCCTGCGGCCGCTCTTCTCGTACCTGCGCGCCGTGGTCGTCCCGACGGCCGTCTACGCCGCCTCGGAGGACTGGGGCGCGGAGGGCCTGCCCGAGCGGATCGAGCGGGCGGCGGCCGAGCTGGCGACGCTGATGACGGGCCTGTCCGCACCGTCGACGCGGCCCGCACCGGTGAAGGACGAGAAGGACGAGAAGGACGAGACGGCAGAGAAGACCGACAAAGCGGAGAAGACCGGGCAGGCCGGGAAGGCCGAGTTCACAGTGGTCCCCTTCGCCGACCAGCTCGCGGCCCTGGCCGCCCGATAACCGATGCCGCTGACCGCTGACCGGTGACCTCCTGAGCGTCGGGCGGGCAGATCCAGCCCGTCCGGCGATCGAGGACGAGGCCGTTCAGGCCGATACGGGGGTCCGGGGGCGGCAGCCCCGGGTGCGTCCACCCGGTCGGACGGTGAGAGCCCAGTAAGAAGGGTGATCGTAGGACCGTCCCCACCGCCCAACCGCCGGAGGCCTTGGCAGACTGGCCTGGTGCCTCCCACCGTGCTGCTCGCCGAAGACGACCGTGCCATCCGCAACGCCCTGGAACGCGCCCTGGCCCTGGAGGGCTACCGGGTGACCGCGGTCGCCGACGGGGTCGAAGCGCTGGCGCACGCCCACAAGAACCCGCCGGACGTACTCGTCCTCGACGTGATGATGCCCGGCATCGACGGCCTCCAGGTCTGCCGGGTGCTGCGCGCCGAGGGTGACCGCACGCCCATCCTGATGCTGACCGCGCTGGTGGAGACCGCCGACCGGATCGCCGGTCTGGACGCGGGCGCCGACGACTACGTCGTGAAGCCGTTCGACGTCGAGGAGGTCTTCGCCCGGCTGCGGGCGCTGCTGCGCCGCACCAACCCCGACGCCGCCCCCGAGGCCGCCGCGCCGGTACCCGAAGCCCCGAAGCGGGGTACGGAACGGCATGTGGAGGCGGCCGGGCTGCGGATGGACCCGCAGGCGCGGCGCGCATGGCGGGGCGGGCGCGAGCTGGAGCTGACCCGGACCGAGTTCGAGCTGCTGGAACTGCTGGCGCGCAACGCCGGGATCGTCCTGGACCATGCCACGATCTACGACCGTATCTGGGGCTACGACTTCGGTCCCGGCTCCAAGAACCTCGCCGTCTACGTCGGCTATCTGCGCCGCAAGCTCGACCAGCCCGGCGCCCCGCAGCTGATCCACACCGTGCGCGGGGTGGGTTACGTGCTGCGGGAGGACTGAGTGACGAGGTCGAACGTGAGGCGAGGTCGAGCGTGAGGCGAGGCAGAGCGTGAGGCGAGGGCGACAGTGAGACGAGGACGCGAGTGAGTCGTCTGCGTCGGTCGCTGTCCCGGCCGCGGCCGAAGCTGGTGTCGCTGCGGACCACCTTCGCGGTGTCCTTCGCGGCCGTGACGGCCGCGGTCACCGTGCTCGTCGGCGTCCTGTCGTACTCGGCGGCCGCCCGGCTGGTCCGGGTGGACCAGGAGTCGGTTTTCGACGAGGTCGTGCAGGACCTGCGGGACGAGGTGCGCGACCACCGGATGGCGCCGGAGGACTTCTCCTCGTCCGCGCCGGGACACGACATCGTGCGGCCGGCCCGTACGGACGTGCAGGTGCTGGGCGCGGACGGCTCGGTGGTGGACAGCGGCAGCCCCGGACTGCCCGTCCGGCCCGCCGACCGCACGATCTCGGCGGCCGCGGCGGCCGGGCGGATCACCGAGCACAAGGACGTCGACGTCGGCAGCGACGTCTACCGCATCGCGACCGTCTCCCTGGGCGGCAGCCGGGGCGCGGTGCAGGTGGCGCAGGAGTTCAGCGACACCGAGGACCTGCTGCGGGCCCTCCAGCAGCGCACCCTGATCCTGATGATCGCGGTGGTGACCGCCGCGGGGCTGTTCGGCTGGTGGCTGGCCCGGCGCATCACCCACCGCCTGGTGATCCTCACCACCGCCGCCGAGGACGTCGCCCGCACCCGCCGGCTCGGCGTCCAGGTGCCGGTCACCGGCCACGACGAGGTGGGCCGGCTGGGCCGCGCCTTCGACCGCATGCTCGGCCGGCTCGCCCAGTCGGAGGAGGACCAGCGGCGGCTGGTCCAGGACGCGGGCCACGAACTGCGCACGCCGCTGACGTCACTGCGTACGAACATCTCGCTGCTGCGCCGCATCGACGAACTGCCGCCGGACACCCGTGACGAACTGGTGGCGGATCTGACCCAGGAGGCCCGGGAACTGACCGACCTGGTCAACGAGCTGGTCGACCTCGCGGCCGGCCAGTCCGACACCGAGCCGCCGCGGCGGCTCGACCTCGCCGATCTCGCGGAGGAGGTCGCGAGTCTGGCCCGGCGCCGCACCGGGCGGCCGGTCCTGATCCGGACGAGCGGTGACACCACCCTCTACGGCCGGCCGGCCATGCTCCAGCGGGCGGTGTCCAACCTCGTGGAGAACGCGACCAAGTTCGACCGCGAGGGCGGGGCGCCCGTCGAGATCGCCGTCACCGGACCGTCCCGGCCGGGGGTCGTCCGCGTCGAGGTCCTCGACCGCGGTCCCGGCATCGCCGAGGCCGATCTGACCCGCGTCTTCGACCGCTTCTACCGCGCCGCCGACGCCCGCTCCCTGCCGGGCTCGGGCCTGGGCCTGTCGATCGTGCGGGAGGTGGCGCTGGCCCACGAGGGTGCCCCGTTCGCGCACCGGCGGGCGGGGGGCGGGTCGGTGATCGGGTTCACGGTGGGCGGGGGGCTGTGACGCGGGCGGAGAATGCCGACGGGCCGGGCGTCGCCGGTGGCGAAACCCGGTCCGACCGGAACCCGACCGGTCCTCCTATGGCTCCAGGTTCTGCTTCCGCGTCACGGGGTCCGTGCTGGGCGAGCCCTTGAGGCTGAAGGACTGCTTGTATGTGTCTCCGCCTTCGCAGGTCACGGTCGCCTTCGCTGTCACCGTGGCGTTCTTGGCGATCTTCTTGAACGTGACGGAGTACGAGTTGCTGTTCCCGGCGAGCGAGTTGTCGGTCTTCGCCTCGGCGCCCGCCTTCACCGTCACCGAGTCGGGGGAGGAATCGTCGAGGCAGTCGTCGACCGTTCCCGTGAGCGTGACCTTGCCGATGGTGACGGCTTGCGCCTGACCTGCGATCGCAACTGACGCCGCCACCCCCGACAGGGGAAGCAGTGCTGCGACAGTGAGAATTGCGAGACGATTGCGCATGAGCTTCTCCCAGCTGATTACGGCGTGGGTGAGTGATCCTCTGCCAAGGTCTCGCTTTTGCCGTGTGCGGGTCAAGGGTGATCGTTACCCATGGTCAGCGGGGTAGAACTACCCACACCGGGTGCTCATTCCGGGTAGGTGAGGCCGTTCTCCAGAGCGATCCGGGTCAGATCCGGGCGGCGCCGGGAGCCGGTTTTCTCGCCGATTCGGTCGAGGTGCGAATGGACGGTGTGTTTGCTGATACCCAATGCGGCGGCGATTTCGTGGTCTGTTGAACCATTGGCGAGAAGCCGCAGGATCTCCTGTTCCCGGTCCGTGAAATGGGGAGAGTGCCCCACCAGATGGCTGGCGGGTGCGGAGACATAACTGCGGCCCGAGCCCACGGTCCGGATCGCCGTCAGCATTTCGTGCGCCTCCGCCTGTCGGCTCAGATAGCCGCTCGCGCCCGCCTGGATCGCCTGTACCGCGTCCAGATGCGGTGAGGAGGACACCACCAGGACGGCATGCCCCCTCCTGCGCAGCTTTGTCACCGTCGAGGCGAGTCGGGTGGCGGACTGCTGGAGGTCGATCAGGACGACCTCCGCGCCGCGCAGGCTGCCGTCCGCGCTCTCGATCGACGGTGCGGCCGCGACCAGGTGGAGGTCGGGAGCGGAGCCGATCAGGTTCGAGATGCCGTGCCGGAAGACGGGACAGTCCCCGATGACCGCGATCCGCACGCGTACGGCGCAACCGCTCACCGGTACCTCCGCTGCTCGATGGACATGCCACGACAGACACGCCCCGCCCCCAGAGTCGGCGGGGTGGGCGCCTCCTGCGCGGTGGACTGACCCCTTCGGGGGAATCGGGGCGGGGAGGCGGAGTGGGGAACCGGAGTGAGGTGAGACAGCTCATACATGGCGGATTGAGTTCAGGACCGGGGTGAATTCCGTACCTCCGTACGACGGACGGTGTCCGAATGCGAGGATGAGGCGCCATGACTGCTGGGTGGTGTACTCGCTCGCTACGGGCCGCGCTGTTCGCGGCTGTCTGCGTGCTGCTCGCCGCCCTGGGCCACGTGATGATGTCCGGGGCCGAGGTGCCCGCGTGGGCGCTGGCCGCGGGCGTGGCCGTCACCGGGATCGCGGGCTGGTGCCTGGCGGGCCGGGAGCGGGGGCTGCCGCTGATCGTGACGGTCGTGGTCGCCGCCCAGACGGCCCTGCACTCGGCGTTCTCGCTGGCCGGGCCGGAGTCCGGTACCGCGGCGTCCGCGGGTATGGGCGCCATGGGCATGGACTCGACGTACATGGACTCGACGCACATGGACTCCCTGCACATGGACTCCATGGACATGGGCCACATGGACATGGGCCGCATGGATCAGGTGAGTCATATCGGCCACATGAGTCACCTGGGCCACATGAGTCACGTGGGGGAGGGTGTCGGAGAGGGCGGTTCCTCCTCGTTCGGCATGCTCGCCGCCCACCTGCTCGCCGCGCTGCTATGCGGGTTGTGGCTGGCGCACGGTGAGAAGGCCGCGTTCCGCATTCTGCGGGCGCTGGCCGGACGGCTGGCCGCGCCGCTGCGGCTGCTGCTCGCCGTGCCCGCCACCCCGGACCGGCCACGGGTCCGGTTCCGTCGCCGCCGCTCGGCACGAGCGCCCCGGCTGCTCCTCCTCACCCACGCGATCACCACGCGGGGTCCGCCCCCGGGGACCGCTGCCGCCGTCTGATCTCTGACGTCCGACCCTGACGTCCGACCCTTACGTCTGACCTCTCACGTCTGACCTCTCACGTCTGACGTCCGGCCTCTGACATTAGGCGTCCGACCTCTGACTTTCGACGTCTGACGACAGGCCGGCAGCAGGCGACCCGGGGCTGCCCCTGTGCGCCCCGGGCCACGGCCGTACGCCCGTGCAGACGGGCGTGGGGCCGTCTCACCCTCATGCCCTTGTGGACGATCCGAGAAGGACACCAGGTGATCACGTCTGCCGTGAAGGCACCCCCGGCACCTCAGACACCCCGCACCTCCCACGCCTCCCACGCCTCCCATGCCCCCTGTGCCCCCCATGCGTCACAGGCCGCACTCGACGAGTCGATCACCGCGTGGGCGCTCGCCGCTCGGGCCGGTGACGCGGACGCGGTCGAGCGCTTCGTGCGTGCTCTGCACCGCGACGTCCTGCGCTATGTCTCCCACCTGTGCGCCGATCCCCAGGCGGTCGACGACCTCGCCCAGGACACCTTCCTGCGCGCCCTCGGCAGCCTGCACCGGTTCGAGGGCCGTTCCTCGGCCCGCTCCTGGCTGCTCTCCATCGCCCGCCGGGCGGTGATCGACAGCTATCGGTACGCCGCCACCCGGCCCCGGCTGTCCGACGTACCGGACTGGCAGCTCGCCGCCGAGCGCGCCCAGCCGCGCGACCTGCCGGGCTTCGACGACGGCGTCGTCCTGCTGGACCTGCTGGCCACGCTCCCGGCCGAGCGGCGGGAGGCGTTCGTCCTCACGCAGCTGGCCGGGCTGCCCTACGCGGAGGCGGCGGAGGCGAGCGGCTGCCCGGTGGGCACCGTGCGTTCGCGCGTGGCGCGGGCTCGGGCGGCCCTGGCGGACCTGCTGGAGGAGGAGCCGGCGGACGAACCCGCGACCCTCGCGGCCTGACCCGCACGGTCCCCCGGCCGCACGACCCGCACGACCCGTGCGGCCCGCACGACCCGCACGACCCGTGCGGCCCGCACGACCCGTGCGGCCCGCACGACCCGCACGACCCGTGCGGCCCGTGCGGCCCGTGCGGCCCGTGCGGCCCGTGCGGCCCGTGCGGCCCGTGCGGCCCGTGCGGCCCGTGCGGCCCGTGCGGCCCGTGCGACCCGTACAAGCTCCGACACGAACCGGGCGGGTCGCCGTGCTCTGCCGGAGGCGGTGGCCCGCACCATGCGTGGAAGCCGTGATCCGCGAGCACGTCCTGACGGCGGGTCACCGGCGGGACTCGGCGGTGCACGCGGTCCTCGATCGCCAACGGCGGTCGGCGGCGCTGGGTCAGAGCCCGCCGTACGGCGGTTTCATGGGCCCCGTCCATCGCCCCCGCCCGTGGGTCAGTTGTTCTTGCGGGCCACTCCGCCGTAGATGCCGATCGGCGGGGCGTTGTGCTTCGGGGGCTCTTCGGGGCGCCAGTCCGGGACCGGGACCAGGCCCGGGTCGAGGAGGGTGAAGTCGCCGAAGAGGTCCAGGACGCGGGCGTGGGGGCGCAGGTTCAGGGAAGCGCTGGCCTTGTTGTAGACGGAGGCCGCGTTCTCGCGCCGGTCCTCGTGGACGTCGCCCGTGGCGTGCGACAGGACGAGGTAGGAGCCGGTGGGCAGCGCGTCGCGGAGTGTCGCGACGACGGCGTCCGGGTCGTCCGCGTCGGCGAGGAAGTGCACGACGGCCACCAGCAGCAGCGCCACGGGCTCGTCGAAGTCGATGATCTTGCGGACGTCGGGGTGGTCGAGGACGGCGCGCGGATCCCGCAGGTCGGCCAGGACGACCGAGGTGTGGGCGTCGGGGCCGGGGCCGGTGTCGGCGTCGGCCATGAGGGCCATCGAGTGGGTGCTGACGATCGGATCGTTGTCGACGTACGCGACCCGGGTCTCGGGGGCTATGGAGTGCGCGATCTGGTGCACGTTGGGCTCGGTGGGCAGGCCCGTGCCGATGTCGAGGATCTGCCGGACACCGCCCTCCGCGACGACGTGCCGGACGGCGCGGTGCATGAAGTGCCGGTTGGCGCGGACCCCGTCCCGCACCTCGGGTGCCACCTTGATGAACTGCTCGGCGGCATCCCGGTCGACCTCGTAGTTGTCCTTCCCGCCGAGGAAGTAGTCGTACATCCGGGCGGGGTGGGGCTTGCTCGTGTCGATTTTCAAGAAGGGGCTGCCGGTGCCGCCGCTACCGGCGTCGCTGCTGCCGCTGAGGGGAGAGGTCATGCTGCCTGGCTCCGTCCTGGACTCGCGTCCCACCACCGGATGGACCGCCGTGAGTGACTGTCAGAACATCATTCACCATGCGGAGTTGCTCGAAGACCAGCCCCGTCCCCGTGGCGGTCGACACCTTCCGTGAACCCGAACGACCGGACCCACGAGGGGAGTTCCCGTCACGAGGACGAGCCGCCGGCCACCGGCCGGGCTGACGCCGTGCGGGAGGCGGCCGACAGTGCCCCACGCCCACCGGTCATGTTGGTCACCAAGCGGTCGGCCGCGGTGCCCGCAGGTGTCCTGCCGGTCGCGTTGGCGGCATCGGTCCAGCGCATCGCCGGGCCAGGACGACCGCGTGAAGCGGGTCCATCACCGCGGCTGCGTCGGGGATTTCGGCGACGTGATCGAGATCCCGGCCATGGCCGGGCTTCACCGGCTTCAGGACCGCCGCGGCTGAGTGTCCTTCGGCCGATCAGGTGCGGTCGTGGAGGGTGACCTGGTAGCCGTCGGGGTCGGCGAAGGTGAATGTCCGGCCGAAGGGGCCGTCGATCGGTGCGGAGACGATGGTGTGACCGTCGGCGACGAGAGCATCGTGAATGGCCTGGACGTCTGTGGCGTGGAGCCAGATCGCGGCGCCGATGCCGGGCTGGGCAACGGATGCGAGATCGGTGCCGGGAACGACGTCGCGGAGTGCGAACGCGATCGGCTTCGTCTCGAAGACGACGGCGTGCGGAGGTCCGGCCTGCGAGCGGACGAGGCCGAGGTACTGCTCGTAGAACGCCTGCGAAACGGCGAGGTCGCGCGCTTGGAGCGAGATGAAGTCGGGGCCGGTGGCGGGCATGATGATGCTCCTTCTCTGCGTGTCAGCATTCTGACACAGGTCAATCTATGTCAGAATGCTGACATGAATCAAGACGGTGTCGGCGTCGACCTGGAGACGTCACTGGGCTACCTGCTGAAAGAGGCCTCGAGCGCCCTGCGCGCAGCCATGGAGGAGGTGCTGCGGCCACTCGGGATGAGCGTGACGCGCTACTCCTGCCTCGAGCTGCTGGCTCAACGGCCGGGCTTGTCGAACTCCGAGCTCGCGCGGGGCGCGTTCGTGACACGGCAGTCGATGAACGTGCTGCTCCAGGCCCTGGAACGAGAGGGCTACGTGACCAGGCCTGCGGAGGCGCCCGTCGGGAAGGTTCTTCCCACGCGGCTCACGCCTCGCGGCCGACGGAGCCTCGAGAAGGCGACCGTGGCGGTCCGGTCCGTCGAGGTCAGGATGCTGGCGGGCATGACCGAGACCGAGCGGTCAGGCGCCTTCCGGATCCTGCAGAGCATGATCCATTCCCTGCGCGACGGCAACGACGGTGCGTAGCTCGTCGCCCGGCGCACGTCTCGTCGCGCCCGGACAGGAACGTGGCCGAGCGTGAAGATCCGTGCCGACGATCTCGAAGACCGGCAGGCTCCGCCCGCACCCTCGTCCGCGATGAGCCCCCACTGTGTCCTGGCCGCCTGACCGGCCTCCATGGACATGACCCTGGCCGCCTGACCGGCCTCCATGGGCATGAAAAAGGCGGGGTCCGAAAACCCCGCCCGCAGACCACGAAACCCCTGATCAGGGCCACACCAAGCAGTACGGCTGATGCCCCGCCTCGTGCAGGCGGTGGCTGAAGTCCTGCCACTCGTGCAGCAGCTGGTACACGTTGAACGCGTCCCGGGGGCCGCCCCGGTCCGGGACCGTCGACCAGATGAAGGCCGCCGCGCCCACCGCTTCCTCGCCTATGTCCCGCAGCGGATCCACGACCGTCATGGGGAGCTTCACCACGGCGTAGTCGGGATGGAGGACGACCAGCTCCAGCGGGGGCACCTTGCTGAGGGGGACGCCTTCGATGCCGGTCAGCACCATCGCGGCCATCGTCTCCGGCTTGATCTTGGTGAACATGCCGTTCATGCCGAGCTCGTCGCCGCCGAGTTCCTCAGGGCGCATCGAGATCGGGACGCGGGCCGCGGTCGCGCCGTCGGGCGCGCCGAAGTACTTGTACGTCACCCCCACCCGACCACCATTCCTGCTCCCCGCCCGGAGGGGATCGATCCGCTGGTCGACTCGCCGCTCGACCTGCTCGAACCGCTCGACCTGGTCCAACCGCTCGATCTGGTCGATTCGGTCGATTCGGTCGAGCCGGTCGGTTCGGTCGATCCGCTCGGGCTCACTCGGTACACCTTGTGACTGCGTCTGACGTGCTTCGTTGGCTTCCTCAGCGTCGCGCCGGTGCCTTCCCCGCCGGGCACGTCGAGGACCCAGGTCGTCCGTCCCCTCGCCCAGTCCACCACCGCGATGCATATCTCCACCCGACTGCTTTTCTAGGACGCGTGGCCCCCGCCGCGCAACCCGATCATCGTGTCAGTGACCTCCCCCACGGCCGCCCGCCGAAACGTGCGGTGAAACACCTGTCCGCAGGATCTTCGCAGCCACTGGACACACGGTCGGTGTGAGCTACGTCTACCAGGCCCGTTCCGACTCAGTTTCGCAGATGGTGAAGCGGTTGACGGCCCCGCCGGCCCCGACTGCCGCTGGCCTACCCTGGGAGGTCACTGACAACCGGAGTCCAGCAAGTCGGAGAAGGTCGGAGAAGTCGCAGGTCATGAGCGAACTGCCCTATTCATACGATGCGCCTGTATCGCAGGCGCTTTTCGACCGTGCGTCCGCCGTCACGCCGGGGGGTGTGAACTCGCCGGTGCGCGCGTTCCGCGCCGTGGGCGGCACGCCCCGGTTCATGGTGTCCGGCACCGGCCCGTACCTGACGGACGCCGACGGCCGCGAGTACGTCGACCTGGTCTGTTCCTGGGGACCCATGATCCTCGGGCACGCGCACCCCGAGGTGATCGCCGCCGTGCAGGAGGCCGTCTCGCGCGGCACCTCCTTCGGTACGCCCGGTGAGGGCGAGGTCGCGCTCGCCGAGGAGATGGTCGCCCGCATCGAGCCCCTGGAGGAGGTGCGGCTCGTCTCCAGCGGCACCGAGGCCACCATGTCGGCGATCCGGCTGGCCCGCGGGTTCACCCGGCGCACCAAGGTGATCAAGTTCGCCGGCTGCTACCACGGGCACGTCGACTCGCTCCTCGCGGCGGCCGGCTCCGGGGTCGCGACCTTCGCGCTTCCCGACACCCCCGGCGTCACCGGCGCCCAGGCCGGCGACACCATCGTGCTGCCGTACAACGACCTCGAGGCCGTGCAGGAGGCCTTCCACCGGCACCCCGGCGAGATCGCCTGTGTGATCACCGAGGCCTCGCCGGGCAACATGGGCGTCGTGCCGCCGCTTCCCGGCTTCAACCAGGGGCTCAAGGACGCCTGCCAGAACAACGGCGCGCTCTTCATCTCCGACGAGGTCATGACCGGGTTCCGTACCAGCCGGGCCGGCTGGTACGGGATCGACGGCGTGCGGCCCGACCTCATGACCTTCGGGAAGGTCATGGGCGGTGGCTTCCCCGCCGCGGCTTTCGGCGGGCGGGCGGACGTCATGGCGCACCTCGCCCCCGCAGGGCCCGTCTACCAGGCCGGCACCCTCTCCGGGAACCCCGTGGCGACCGCCGCCGGGCTGGCCCAGCTGCGACTCCTCGACGACGCCGCCTACACCACGATCGACGGCGTCTCCACCCGGATCCGGACCCTGGTGTCGGAGGCGCTGGCCAAGGAGGGGGTCGCGCACACGCTCCAGAGCGCCTCCAACATGTTCTCCGTCTTCTTCACGGACCGGCCGGTCCGTGACTACGCGGACGCCAAGGCGCAGGAGTCCTTCCGCTACACCGCCTTCTTCCACTCGCTGCTGGCGAACGGCGTGTACCTGCCGCCGTCGTCCTTCGAGTCCTGGTTCGTGTCCACGGCCCACGACGACCGGGCCGTCCAGAGAATCGCCGACGCCCTCCCGGCGGCGGCCCGAGCGGCTGCGGAGGCCACAGCGGCATGACCACCCCGGAAAACGCCCCCGAGAACGCGCCCGACAAGGCCTTCGAGGACGTCCTCGATGACGCCCTCGAGAACACCTCGGGCAACAAGGACCTCACCGTCGTCCACCTCATGCGGCACGGTGAGGTCGACAACCCCGACGGGGTGCTCTACGGCCGTCTCGACGGCTACCACCTCTCCGAGCTGGGCCGGCAGATGGCCGACCGGGTCGCCGAGCACCTCGCCTCCCGCGACGTCACCCACGTCGTCGCCTCCCCGCTGGAGCGGGCGCAGGAGACGGCGACGCCGATCGCCAAGGCGCACGGGCTCGACCTGGCCACCGACGCGCGGCTCCTGGAGGCGGAGAACGTCTTCCAGGGCAAGACCTTCGGCGTCGGGGACGGGGCGCTGCGCCGGCCCGAGAACTGGAAGCACCTCGTCAACCCGTTCAAGCCGTCCTGGGGCGAGCCGTACGTCGACCAGGTCGTCCGGATGATGGGTGCGCTGGACGCGGCGAAGGACGCGGCCCGCGGACGTGAGGCGGTGCTCGTCAGCCACCAGCTGCCGATCTGGATCGTGCGGTCCTACGTCGAGCGGCGGCGGCTGTGGCACGACCCGCGCAAGCGGCAGTGCACGCTCGCCTCGCTGACGACGTTCACGTACCGGGGCGACAAGATCGTGTCCGTCGGCTACAGCGAGCCCGCCATCGACCTGGTGCCCGCCCATCTCCGGGCCGGCGCCAAGCCCGTGCAGGGCAAGGGCAAGGCCTTCGGGGCGTAGACCCACCGCCCGGCCGGATCCGCCCTCCGGGTCCGGCCACCGGGTCCGCCCCTCCACGTCCGCTCTCCGGCTCCGGTCACCGGTTCCGCCCTCCGGGTCTGCCGGCCACCGGGTCCGGCCACCGGCTCCGCCCCTCCACGTCCGGTCTCCAGTCTCCGGGTCCGCCCCTCCACGTCCGCCCTCCGGAACGCGCGGTGGGCCGGCGTGGCTGAAACCGGCCACTCTGTTACGGAATCCGGAACTATCGGCGGAACCTCCTCGTTCGTCACGTCCTCTGAATGGGTGACCATCGGAAAATGTGACGAACGGGGTTGCCATGCGCGCCATCACCCGAAGGGGAGCACTCGGACTCGGCGCCGGGGCCGCCGCCGCTGCCGGACTCGTGGGCTGCGGCAGCCTCACGAACTCGGACGGGCCGGGCACCCCCGGCGGTTCCGGCGGCTCAGGCAAGCCCTCCGGCAGTCCCGGCCCGAAGGTCACCGCCCGCCCCATCGGCGACGGTTCCACCTCCTTCACCGGCAAGCAGCCCCACCAGCCGGCCAAGCCCGTGCCGCTCCAGCCCGGCGAGGAACCGCCGCAGTTCGTCGTCTTCTCCTGGGACGGGGCCGGCGAGGTCGGCAACGGACTGTTCACGCGCTTCCTGGACCTCTCCAAGGAGCACGGCGCGAGCATGACCTTCTTCCTCTCCGGGCTCTACCTGCTGCCCGAGTCGAAGAAGCGGCTCTACGACCCGCCGAACAACCCGCGCGGCGCCTCCGACATCGGCTACCTCACCGACGAGCACGTCAGGATGACGCTCGACGGCGTCCGCCGCGCCTGGCTCGAGGGGCACGAGATAGGCACCCACTTCAACGGGCACTTCTGCTCCGGGAACGGGACCGTCGGCAACTGGACGCCCAAGCAGTGGCGCAGCGAGATAGACCAGGCCAAGTCGTTCGTGAAGGAGTGGCGGACCAACACCGGCTGGAGCGACCTGCCCGCGCTGCCCTTCGACTACGACAAGGAACTCGTCGGCGGCCGGACGCCCTGTCTGCTCGGCCAGGACAACCTGCTGCCCACCGCCCGCGCCCTCGGCTGGCGCTACGAC
This sequence comes from Streptomyces zaehneri, assembly GCF_032248645.1. Lineage (NCBI taxonomy): Bacteria > Bacillati > Actinomycetota > Actinomycetes > Kitasatosporales > Streptomycetaceae > Streptomyces > Streptomyces zaehneri. The sequence continues at coordinate 179,801 of NZ_JASTTJ010000018.1, read as the reverse complement.
GCCTCCTCGCCGGGCGGGCGTCAGGTGTGGCCGCGGAAGAAGGACGGGCTCTGGGACCTGCCGTTGCAGCAGATACCTTTCCCCGGCCGCGGTTTCGAGGTCCTCTCGATGGACTACAACATGCTCGCCAACCAGTCGGTCAACTCGACCAAGGCGCCCAGCCACAACTACCCGGGCTGGCGGCAGCAGTCCTCGCAGGCGTACATACAGGGATTCAAGCGGGCATTCGAGACGAACCGCGCACCCTTCTTCGTCGGCAACCACTTCGAGCAGTGGAACGGCGGCATCTACATGGACGCCGTCGAGGAGGCCTTCAAGCACATCGCGCGCGAGAAGGAGAAGGGCGCCGACGTACGGCTGGTCTCCTTCCGGCAGTTCGTGGACTGGATCGACGTCCAGAAGCCGGAGGTCCTCGAGAAGCTGCGCACCCTCGACGTCGGGCAGCAGCCGGCCGGGGGCTGGAAGGCGTTCCTGGGCGCGAGCACCCCCTCCGCGTCCACCTCCGCCTCGACCTCGGCGGATACCGGCGCCAACGCCGCCTGAAATGGGGTTTTCTCCCCGCAAGGGGGGTGGGCAAGATCCCCAGAACGGGCATGCGAAACTTTTCACATGAGTGCCGCCAGCCGCACCCCCCTGTGCTCGACCAGCCGGAACCGTTCGCGCCGTGCCGCCCTGACCGCGGCCGCCGGCGGAGCCGTCGCCGCACTGCTGCTGTCCGCCTGCACCTCCGGAGGAACCGCCGGAGGAGGCGGTGACACCAACTTCGTGATGGGCAAGGACGGCATCTCCACCGCGAAGAAGGGGACGCGGGCCGCGGCCCCCGACCTGTCCGGCAAGTCCGTCGCCGGAGGGCAGCTGGACATCGCCGCCTACAAGGGCAAGGTCGTCGTCCTCAACGTGTGGGGTTCCTGGTGTGCCCCGTGCCGTGCCGAGGCGCCGGGCTTCCAGAAGGTCTACACGGACCTCAAGGACCAGGGCGTGCAGTTCGTCGGCATCAACACCCTCGACACCAGCAACGACAACGCCCTCGCCTTCGAGAAGCAGCAGGGCATCACCTACCCCAGCCTGTCCGACCCCAAGGGCAAGCTGCTGCTGCGCTTCAAGAAGGGCACGCTCAGCCTCCAGGCCATCCCCTCCACGCTGGTCATCGACCGGGAGGGCAAGATCGCGGCCCGGTCGCTGGCCGCGCTCAGCGAGGACAGGCTGCGCAAGATGATCGCGCCCGTCCTCGCGGAGAAGTGACGTGAGCGCGGTCACCACGCTCGCCGCGACGGGGTACAACGACACCGTGCTCAACGGCGCGTTGCTGGTCGCGCTGCCGATCGCGCTGCTCGGCGGGCTCGTCTCCTTCTTCTCGCCGTGCGTCCTGCCGCTCGTCCCCGGCTATCTGTCGTACGTCACCGGCGTCGCCGGCACCGACCTGGCCGAGGCCCGCCGCGGGCGGATGGTCGCCGGCGCCTCCCTCTTCGTCCTCGGCTTCACCGCCGTGTTCGTCTCCAGCGGGGCCCTGTTCGGCTACTTCGGCGAGAACCTCCAGGCCAACCAGGATGTCCTGTCCAAGGTGCTGGGTGTGCTCATGATCCTCATGGGCGTCTTCTTCATGGGGCTGATGCCCTGGATGACCCAGCGGGAGTTCCGCTTCCACAAGCGGCCCGTCGCCGGACTGGCCGGCGCCCCGCTGCTCGGCGCGCTGTTCGGCATCGGCTGGACCCCGTGCATCGGCCCGACCCTCGCCTCCGTGATCGCCCTCTCCTCCCAGCAGGGAAGCGCGGGCCGCGGTGCCATACTGACCGTCGCCTACTGCCTCGGCCTCGGTGTGCCCTTCGTGCTCGCCGCGGTCGCCTTCCGCAAGGCGCTCGGCGCTTTCGGCTGGGTCAAGCGGCACTACGCCTGGGTGATGCGGATCGGCGGCACGATGATGATCGTGACCGGTCTGCTGCTGCTGACCGGTGCCTGGGACCGCCTTGTGCAGGACATCCAGTCCTGGTCCGTCGGCTTCACCGTAGGGATCTGATTCATGAGCAAGAGCACCGTCGGCCCCGCCCCGGGCGAGACCCCGGCCGCCGCCGACGAGCAGGATCTCGGCGCCGCGGGCTCCCAGCTGTCCACCGCGCCCGTGGACACGCTGGCCAGTGGGCCCACCCTGGGGGTCGTCGGCTGGGTCCGCTGGTTCTGGCGGCAGCTCACCTCCATGCGGGTCGCGCTGCTGCTGCTTCTGCTGCTGGCCCTCGGCGCGATCCCCGGTTCGCTGATCCCGCAGTCCGGCACCGACGAGACGAAGGTCGCCGAGTTCCGTCAGGCCCACGGGACGCTCGCGCCGGTCTACGACAGGCTCGGCCTCTTCCACGTCTACAGCTCGGTGTGGTTCTCCGCGATCTACATCCTGCTGTTCGTCTCCCTCATCGGCTGCATCGTGCCCCGCACCTGGCAGTTCGTCGGTCAGCTGCGCAGCCGCCCGCCGGGTGCGCCGAAGCGGCTGACCCGGCTGCCCGCGTACACGACCTGGCGCACCGACGCCGAGCCGGAACAGGTCCGTGCGGCCGCGCTCACCCTGCTGCGCAAGCGCCGCTTCCGGGCCCACCTGGCCGGGGACGCCGTCGCCGCGGAGAAGGGCTACCTCCGTGAGGTCGGCAACCTCTCCTTCCACATCGCGCTGATCGTGATGCTGGTCTCCTTCGCCTGCGGCCAGCTCTACAAGGCCGAGGGGAACAAGCTGGTCGTCGAGGGCGACGGCTTCTCCAACACCCTCACCCAGTACAACGACTTCAAGTCCGGCAACCTCTTCAGCACCGACGACCTGAACCCGTTCAGCTTCACCCTGGACAAGTTCACCGGCACGTACGAGACGTCCGGTCCCAACACGGGCACCGCGCGCACCTTCCAGTCCGCCATCACCTACAGCGTGGGCGCCTACGGCAAGGGCAAGAAGGCCGTCGTCAAGGTCAACCACCCGCTGGAGATCGACGACTCGAAGGTCTACCTCACCGCCCACGGCTACGCGCCCGTCATCACCGTCCGCGACGGCAAGGGCAACGTCGTCTACCGCGACGCGGTGCCGCTGCTGCCGCTCGACTCCAACATCACCTCCAGCGGTGTGATCAAGGTCCTCGACGGCTACCGGGACGCCAAGGGCGTCGGTGAGCAGCTGGGCATCTCGGCCTTCTTCCTGCCGACGTACACCACGGGCAGTGAGGCGGCCTCGACGTTCCCGGCCCTGCGCAACCCGGTGCTCAACCTGACGCCGTACCACGGCGACCTCGGCGTCAACTCGGGCATCCCGCAGAGCGTGTACCAGCTCGACAAGTCGCACATGAAGGAGTTCAAGGACTCCAAGGGCGCCCAGCTGCGGGACAACCTCAAGCCCGGCGAGACCATGACCCTCCCGAACGGCGCCGGCTCGGTGACCTACGAGGGCACCAAGGAGTGGGCGAACTTCCAGGTCACCCAGCAGCCCGCGAGCGGCTGGGCGCTGGGCGGGGCCATCGCCGCGATCTTCGGTCTCGCCGGATCCCTGTTCCTCCAGCGCCGCCGGGTGTGGGTGCGCGCCGTGAAGGGGGACGACGGGGTGACGGTCGTCGAGATGGGCGGACTCGGCCGCAGCGAGTCGGCCAAGGTGCCCGAGGAACTCGGCGACCTCGCCGGGATCCTGTACGACCAGGCTCCCTCGGCCCCGGACCCCGACACCCCCGGACCGCTCGCATCGTCCGCATCCCCCGAACCCGAAGTCGTACCTGCCGAAGGGGCTGAGAAGTGACTCTCGCCGCCACCACGGAGCTTGCCGCCGCCACCAACGAGAACCTCGCGAGCATCAGCAACACGCTGATCTACTCCGCGATGGCCGTCTACACCCTGGCCTTCTTCGCGTACATCGCCGAATGGCTCCTCGGCAGTCGCAGCAAGGTCGGCCGTACCGCCGCCGCGCTCACCGCCACGACCGCGGCCAAGGGCCCGGCCGTCACCGCCGAGAAGAAGGGCGGGACGGCCGTCCTGGAGCGGCCGCAGGTCGTCGTGCGCTCCGCGGCCGGCGCGCGCGACGTGCCCGACGGGCCCGGTGCGCACGGCGGTGACGAGCAGGGCGACATGTACGGCCGGATCGCCATCTCCCTCACGGTGCTCGCGTTCCTGGTCGAGCTGGGCGGCGTGATCGCCCGCGCGGCCTCGGTGGAGCGGGCCCCGTGGGGCAACATGTACGAGTTCAACCTCACCTTCTCCACGGTGGCCGTCGGCGTGTACCTCGGGCTGCTGGCGCTGAGGAAGAACGTGCGCTGGCTCGGCCTGTTCCTGATCACCTCGGTCCTGCTGGACCTGGGTCTCGCGGTCACCGTCCTCTACACGGCGAGCGACCAGCTCGTCCCGGCGCTGCACTCGTACTGGCTGTACATCCACGTCTCCACCGCGATCTTCTGCGGCGCGGTGTTCTACGTCGGCGCGGTCGCCACGATCCTGTACCTGTTCAAGGACGCCTACGAGAACAAGCTGGCGACCGGCGGCAAGCCCGGCAGGTTCGCCGACTCGGTCCTCGACCGGCTGCCCGCCTCGGCCTCGCTCGACAAGTTCGCCTACCGCGTCAACGCGGCCGTCTTCCCGCTGTGGACGTTCACGATCATCGCGGGCGCCATCTGGGCGGGCGACGCCTGGGGCCGCTACTGGGGCTGGGACCCCAAGGAGACCTGGTCGTTCATCACCTGGGTCGCCTACGCCTGCTACCTGCACGCCCGGGCCACGGCCGGCTGGAAGGGCCGCAAGGCCGCCTACCTGGCGATGATCGCCTTCGGCTGCTGGCTGTTCAACTACTACGGCGTCAACATCTTCGTCTCCGGAAAGCACTCGTACGCGGGCGTCTGAGCCGCGACAGGCTCACGGCGAAGGCCGGTTTCTGTGACCTGGGTCATGGAAGCCGGCCTCTTTCGTCGGGCCGTCAGGACGGTGGCAGGCACTCCGGGGCCGGGGGTCTGCCCTCCGGCCAGGCGATGCGGACGAAGCGGGAGCCGCCATCGGGGTGGAGTTCCACGATCGGTACGGCCTTGTCGTACGGATTGCCGTGCACGTCCAGGCAGATCCAGCCGCTCGCCCCGCTCACCCGCAGCGAGCCCTTGACCTGAGGCCACTGGAGGCCGACGTCCGCGAGGGGCGGGACGGTCGCGCCGTCGGGCGTGGCCTCCCGGATGCCGTGCACGGCCAGCGTCATCGCGTCGAAGCCGATGATCAGCTGGCCGTCCTCCAGGGCGATGTCGCCGATCGGGCCGACCGGCTCGCGGGCGCTGCGGGCGAGGAGGTCGGTGAGGACCTTCGCGTCCGCCGCCGAACCGCCCCGCAGCGTCACGGGGGCGTTCACCCAGGCGTCCGGATGCGCGAGCGAGGTGTAGCGGACGGCGAGGTTGTGGGTGAGGGCCGTGCGGTCCAGCTTCTTGTCGCCGGACAGGTACGAGCCCTCGTCGCCCGTCAGCACCGTGAACTTCCGGTTCTGACAGCCGCGCGTGCCGAGCGCGTTGACGAACTGCCGCAACTGCGTGTGCCGGCCCGCGAACAGGATCGTGTCGGTCTCCGCGGAGGTGTCGCAGACCAGGTGGGTGATCTGCCGGAAGGTGTTCGCCGTCGTCCCCTCCTGGGTGCGGTCGGCGGGCGGGGTGAACGGCTGCGGCTCGTAGGGCGAACCCTTCAGCAGCGCGGCGAACGACGTCCGGAGCGTCCGCGTGTACGGGTCGCCCGGCTTGTCGTACACCAGCAGGGCCCGGCCGGCGTCGACCTTGGCGAACGAGGCCAGGGCGCGTGCCTCGTCCGTGTTGGTGGGGGAGACCCGGGCCAGGCCGGGGAAGGGGTCCTTGCCGTTCTGCCCGTTGGCGAGGTTGTCGGCGGTGATGGAGGCGCCGACCACCGGGATGCCCCGCCGGGTCAGTTCCGCCACGGCCTTCTTGTTGTTGTCGGTGCTCTGCCCGACCCCGGCGACCGCGCGCAGCCGGTCGGCGCCCTTCGCCATCCGCTCCAGTCGGTCGACCATCGCCTCCCAGTGGTCGCTGGTGGCACCCGGGTTGGCGAGCACCAGGCGGATCGCCGGGGCCTGGCCGTTGGAGGTGTGGTTGGCCTGCCACTGCGCCAGGTAGGCGCCCTGCACCTCGTGCTGGATGTCGCTGAGCGTCGAGGGGGTGGAGGCGGTGTAGGGCAGCATCAGCGCGACCGTGACGTAACCGCCCGCCTCGAGCCGGTCGTTCTCCCGGTCGATCGCCCGCACCGCGTCCCGCAGTTGGGGATGGCCGAAGTCGTACGCGCCCGTGGCCACGCCCACGCACTCGTCGCTGCCGGCCGGACGGGCCACGCCGGGCGCGCAGGAGCGGTCCTCGTCGGTGACCGCCCGCACGGCGAGGACCAGCCCGGTCAGCACCGCGGCCGTGACGAGCAGTGCCAGATAGCGGTGGAGGCGGATCTCCCAGACCTCCCGCAGCCACCGCGCCAGCGGGCTTCTGACTCCGTCGGCCATCACGTCACCCCGTCCCCGTCGGCCATCACGCCACCCGTCCCCGTCGGCCGGTCCGTGCCCTTCGCCGTCCGTGTCGCCGTCGTCGTCCTCGGCCGGGGTGCGCAGCGGGCGGCCCGCGAGGGCGTCCCGGGGCCAGGCCTGGGAGGTCGCGAACAGCAGCGCGCCCCCGGCGGGCCGCTGGTCGGACAGCTGGAGCAGCTCGAACTCCAGCCGCCCGCACACCTTCGGGTCCGGCAGCACCAGCGGGTCGGTCACCTGCCAGACGGCGTGCAGCAGCCGCCGTATCCGCAGGTGGAGGGCGGCGCTCACGCCTTCCGGCGGCTCGTGTCCGGCGTCCGTGCGGCCCAGCGCGATCGCCGACCGGCGGTCGTCTCGGCCGTCGAAGTCGCGGCCCGCCGCGTCGTGCGCGTGGAAGTAGGGCGCGGACGCCAGGAACCGGAGGGTGTCGGTACACATGCGAGTCGACCGCCTCGTACGCCACCCGGCCGACGGGCGCCGGGACGGACTCCACGAGCGTCCCCGGGGTGCACTCGCCGAAGTGGACGAGGGACATCAGCTCCTCGGCGGGAGCGTCGGCCGGGGTCTGCGTCCCCTCCGAGTAGCCGTTGGCCTCCGCGCCCGGCCCCAGCCAGCCCCGCCCGCCGACCTTCGCGCCGTAGGCCTCTTCGACATCGGCGGGCAGCACGAAGAACATCCGGGCGGCGTCCCGGATGCGGTCGCGCAGGGCGGGGTCGACCCCGTGCCCGGTGACCAGCAGGAACCCGGCGGTCCGCAGGGCGCCGTCGACGGTGCGGGCGATCGCGGTGCGGGCGTCGGCGTCGCCGGAGAGCCAGGGCCCGAGGTCGATCGTCGGTATGCGGGAGGTGTGGGAGGCGCGGGAGGTGCGGGCGACAGGGGGCTCACTCACCGATGTCCTCGTTCCAGAGCGCCGGGTTCCTCGCGATGAAGTCGCGCATCAGGGCGATGCACTCGGAGTCGTCGAGGAGCACGATCTCGACGCCGTGCTCCGCCAGCCAGTCGTGGCCGCCGTGGAAGGTGCTCGCCTCGCCGACGACCACCCGGGAGATGCCGAACTGGCGGACCAGCCCGGAGCAGTACCAGCAGGGGGACAGGGTGGTCACCATCGTCGTGCCGCGGTACGAGCGCTGCCGTCCCGCCGCGCGGAAGGCGGCCGTCTCCGCGTGCGTGGAGGGGTCGTCGTCCTGGACGCGCCGGTTGTGGCCGCGGCCCAGCAGGGTGCCGTCCGGGCCGTAGAGCGCGGCGCCGATCGGGATACCGCCCTCGGCGAGACCGGCCCGCGCCTCCTCGACGGCGGTGGCGAGCCACGACCGAGCCGTCGCCTGATCCACCTGATCAACCCGGTCCACCTGGTCCATGGGGTCCTCCTCGACGAGGTGCGTGCCTTCACCACGATCCGTTCCCGGAGGGATCCGCGCCGACGCGGGCGCTCACGCGATCGTGTGGTGAGGCCGGCGCGAGATGACCTGGCTCGGGCCGTCGAGCGGGTCCTGACACCGCACCAACCGTGCCGAAGCGCCCCCGGCGAATGGCCGGGAGCGGGTTCCGACGCCGATTTCGCTTGAGCTCGGGCGCCAAGAAACCGATCACTGCACCAACTGCGGTTGCCCAGAGCCAATCAGTGCGCCCTGAATCTGAGGGTCCATGCAGAAGCATTCTGGGGGCACAGCCGAGCGACGTGGAGGGCGAGCGGCCTCAACCAGCGACGGATGCGTTAGCTCGTGCCGCAGATCCCGCCCGCCCTCTGGTGCACGGGGTACGAGGACGGGCGGCCAGACCGGTGAACTTGCGCTGAGGCCCGCTGCTTCCTGGCCCTGCCCGACCACCTGTGCGGGGCCTCTGCGTGTCCAGCAGGCGACGCCTCATCCCCCCTGGATCACAACATCAGTGATCTTCACGGACACCTTCTTGCTCGACGACGCCGTACTGATCAAAGACTGTGAGTAGTTCAGACTCGTCTCGTTCGACAGCTCAGCCGTCTCGATGACCGGCCCCGACTCGTCACCACGGATCTCGTAGGTGATCTCGTACACCACGTCCGGATCGATCCCATTGAAAGCACCCACGTAGGACAGGGTCGGCTCGACGGTCACGTTGCAGCCCGCCGACCCGAAGCACTGCCGCTTGGTGGTGCGTAGATCCATCGTGAAGTCGGCGGGGGTCAAGGCGGCGTACGTCGGCTCGGATTCCGGCTCTGATTCCTCTGCGGCATCGACGGTGCCGCCCGAACCGTAGAGGCTCGGCTGGGCGGCGGCCGGCTTGCTGTCGTCGTCTGTGGACTGCACGACGACGATTCCGGTTGCGACGACCGCGGCGATCACCGCAGCGGCAGCCCCGATGATGATCGCGTTGGTGCGGGATGTCCTCGGCCGGGCCGTCGGCTCGGGTGGGGCAGCAGGCGGGAGGTCGGGCGGCGGCGTGGTGTTGCTCATGGGTCCCCCCAAGGACGTGCGTGATGGAGGTCGCATCATCGTGGCTTGCATGCCGCTGTGTGGCGGCTATCGACGTGTTGTGACCCTGAGGGGTGATGCGACCGAAGGGTCGTATGAGAAGCCCGCCCGCCCTCCGTGACGACTGGGATACGAGGGCGGGCGGGCCGCTGGTGTTGTTGTCAGCCCTGGGGCGGGACGATGAATCCCCGCTTGGGTTGCGGCTGCGGGTCACGGGACTGAGGCTGCTGCGTGCGCTTCCACGCCGCCACCACTTCCGCGTACCGCGGGTCGATCCACTCGGACATGTGGCCTCCCTTCAGCAGGGGAGGCTAGACCACGCCGCCGGGCTTCGGCTTCGGTGTGATGACGATGGTGCAGTTCGGGGTGTGCTGGCACTTCGCCGCCACGGACCCGAGCGTCTCGTCGGACGGTGGCCCCCACAGCTGCGGGTCGGCCTCCCACCCGAGTTCGGTGATCTTCTCGCGGGTACGGTCGAGGATCGGTGGGTCGTAATTCGTCGGGTCGTAGCCGGGGAAGTGGTGGACGAAGTCGCCGCCGAGCCGCTGACAGAGGTCGGCGTACATGGCGGTGTGGAGGATGAGGGCGTGCCAGCCCTCGTCCACGATCCGCGACGGGGCGAGGCCGATGCCCGGGTTGCGGGAGCAGGCGGCCACGAACTTGAGGCCCTCCTCGACGATTCGGCCGGCCATCTCCTCGGCCAAGTCCGGGTTGCCGTCCATCACGGTGTTGCGGCAGCTGGCGAACCGCTCGTCGGTGATGAGCATCCTGGCGAGCGCGGGCACGGCCTGCGGGTCGGGCATGGGTCCCGGAGGTATGGTCACGTTCGTCTCCTTCGCTGGTTGCGGATGGGGACATGCGCCCGGGTCGGGTTCTTCGCGGGATGCGGCCCGGGCGTTCCTGCTGTCGGCGCGCCGCAGCGCAGGCCGGCGACAGGAGTCTGGGTGTATTCAGCTCTGGCCGAGCCTCTCGTAGTGGTCGCACAGGGCGCCGAGAACACGGGCCGGCCTCCGGGCGTACACGAGCGCTCCGCCGGATGCACGGCTCGGCCCGGCTCGCAGCCCTCCGCGCGCCTCACCGAGACAGGCGAGCGCGCAGTATCGGGGGATGCTGTCGCGCTTCGGCCTACGGGCCGCCTGCTCGACCTCGGGGATCAGCAACGCGAGGTGCCCGCGCGCGGCCAGCGTCAGCGTGTCCAGCTCGGGGCCGGCCGGGGCGGGGGCGAAGGCGTCGGGATCCAGCAGGACACGCGCGGTCTTCCGCATGACGGCGATGTCCGGCGGATCGGCCGGGGGATGCTCTGCCGCCCTTGGAAGCTGCGCTGTAGCGTTCGGCACGTCGACCTGCTCTCTCAGGTTGGCCACACCCCGGGGCCGGTTGCACGGCCACCGGGATTGGAACACCCAGCCTCGCGAGTACCTGCGGCTTCTGACTTCCCGCCGGGGGGTACCCATCATGGGTACTCTCACCGTCAGACCACGCCGTCACCATGTGCGATGAGGCACCTCATGAACGGTCACGAACCGCCAACCGCGCTCCCTCGCGAGCTGCTTGAGCGCCCCGACGTCCGATCCGCGCTCGCCGCCCACGACTTCGGCACGGTGTTCCATGTGGCCCGTACCGAGGCGGGCATCAGCTACTCGATAATCGCGGCCGAGTGCGGCATCAAGCCGGAGCGGGTGGGGAAGCTCGCCAAGGCACATGGCAAGGTGACGACGTTCGAGAAGGTCGTCTGTATCGCCGACGCCCTGCGAATCCCCGGCCACCTGGTGGGCCTCGCCCGCCGGCCGTGGGAGGCAATTCCCGAAGGCTCGGCGAACGCGAGGCCCGAGCGCCGGGAGTTCCTGAAGGCCTCCGCTGCCGCGAGCCTGGCCGTCGCTCTGCCTGACCTCACCCGCCCGTCGTCGGGCGGCCGCGTCGGCAGCGATCTCCCCGAGCGGCTGCGGCAGCGCACGGCCCGCCTGCGCCGCCTCGACGACGTCCTCGGAGGCGGCGACACCTACCGCACCTACCTCGGCGAGTACCAGTCCACCAGGTCACTGCTGCGGGGCCGTTCGTACACCGAGGAGACAGGCCGCGGTCTGCTGTCCGTGCTCGCCGAGCAGGCCCAGCAGGCCGGTTGGGCGGCCTTCGACAGCGGCCGGCATGCCGAGGCGCGCGGCCTGTACGAAGCCAGCCAGAAGGCTGCGGTGGACGCCGGAGATGACGCGCTCGCCGGGAACGCCCTCGCCTTCCTGGCTTACCAGAGCCTGCGTGGGGACCGGCAGGCCAGGCGGGATGCGGTGCAGACGGCGGCCAGATCGTGTGCCACGGCCGGCCCGAACGCGGCTCCGGGGGTGCGGGCGCTGCTGTACGAGCGGCTCGCCTGGGCGCATGCGGTGGCAGGCAACGCCGAGGAGACGGAGCGAGCCCTCGACGCCGCCCGTGGCGCGCTCGCCGAGGTCGACGACACACCTCAACCGGACTGGGCTGCGTGGGTCGACGACACCGAGTTGCGGATCATGTCGGGCCGATGCTGGACGGAACTGCGGCGACCGCTGCGGGCGGTGCCGGTCCTCGAAGCGGCGCTCGCCGAGTACGACGACTCACACGCACGGGACAAGGCGCTGTACCTGTCGTGGCTCGCCGACTCCTACCTGACCGCCGGGGAGGTCGAGCAGGCCGCGTGGGTCACGGGCCGCGCCCTCGACCTGTCCTCCGGGGTCGCATCCGTCCGGCCGCGCGAGCGGCTGGCGCCGGTGCTGCGGCGGTTCGTCGAGCATCAGGCGCTGCCCGCGGTCGCCGCCGTCCTGGAGCAGGCCCGCGGTTGAGCTACTCGGCTGGGGCGGTGTTTGCGGCGATCCAGCCGAGGCACCCCTTCGACCCGGCCTCGATCGCTACGGCGGCGATCTCTGGGTTCTGCCACGGGTGGTGCTTCAACAAGTGGGCTTCCAGCTCCGGGTAGCGGGCTCGGGTGGTCTTCAGCAGCAGCTGCCATTCCTCGCCGGTGCCGAACTCGCCGTCGTGCCAGAACGCGGACGTGACGGGGCCGACGATCTGCGCGCCGGCGGCGAGCCGTTCGGCAACGACGGTGCGGGCGAGGTCGACGGCCTGGTCACGCGTGGGGGTCGCTGTTGATACCTGAAGGAAGTCAGCCATGCGGCCAGCCTATGTTTGACTCGGCCGCGGCTGGCGCCTACTTGGACTGCTGCTTGATCGGGTCGAGGAGCAGGATGTGGATGGTTGCGATGGCGATGAACGCCCGGAGCACCCAGGTCAGAAGAACGTGATCGTCGTGCGGGTGGTCGTGGTCGACCGGCTTGATGACGGCCGACACCGACCAGAAGGAACACGATGATGGGCTCACCGCGCTGCGACACCGCAACCGGCACGCCCTTGACGTGGTCAAGTAACCTGTGCCGATCACCGCCGCAGGCGCGGCAGTTGAGCCTCGGGCGGAAGGAAAGTTCATGGTTGCTGCTCCTGTTCTGGAGGAGCTGCGGGAGGTCTGCCAGCCGCAGGCCAAGCTCGCCAGCCGCAACGGCGAGCACTGGGCGGGACGCCTGTACATGCGGCGCGTCTCGCTGCGGTTCACCCGCCAGCTGGTGCGCACCCGGGTCACCCCGGATCAGCTGACCTGGACGATGGTGGTGTGCGGGGTGCTGTCCGGTGCCGCGCTGCTCGTACCCGGTCTCGCCGGGGCCGTGCTCGCCGCGCTCCTGATGCAGTTGTTCCTGCTCTTCGACTGCGTGGACGGCGAGGTCGCCCGCTGGAAGGGACAGAACAGCGCGACCGGCATCTACGTCGACCGGCTCGGCGCCTATCTGGCCGACGCGGCGCTCATGATCGGCTTCGGCTTCCGGGCCGCCGAGTCCGGCCTCGGCGGCTGGGCGGGCTTCAACGGCTGGGTGTCGCTGGGTCTGGCGACCGCGCTCGGTGTGGTGCTGCTGAAGGCCTCGACCGACCTGGTGGACGTGGCCCGCGCGCGGCGCGGCCTCGCCGTCGCCGACGACGAGGCCACCGCGCCCCGCTCCCAGGGCGTCGCCTCACTGCGCCGGCTCGCCGCCGCCTTCAAGATCCACCGGGTCACCAACGGCATCGAGGCCTCCCTGGTCCTGCTGGCCGTGGCGGCCCTGGACGCGGCGACCGGCGGTGTCGGGCCCACCCGCTGGGCGCTGGCGGCCATCGCCGCGATCACCTGGGTGATGGTCCCGGCCCACCTGCTGTCGATCCTGTCGTCGTCCCGGCTGCGGTGACCCGGGCGAGGTAGCCGTGGAGGGCGCCCGCGCCCTCCAGCATCGCGTGGGTGCGGGCCGTCAGCGCCTCCCCGCGGGCCGTGAGCGCCACCCGCAGGGGCTCACCGCCGCCCTCCCGGCGCAGGCCCTCGAGCACCGGGCGGATCTGCCGGAACAGGTAGTGGCCGCGCCGCAGGGAGTCGACCACCCGGGCGTCGCGCACGTCGGCGGGGCCGAACACGCGGTATCCGGTGCCCCGTTGGCGCGTCGGGCTGAGCAGCCCGGCCGCCTCCCACACCCGCAGCGCCGACGTGCGTACGCCCAGCAGCGCGGCGACCTCGCCGATGCGCAGGCCGGAACGGGGCGCCGCCGGGGGCGGTTCCCCGGCCTCCCGCCGCGTCCGCGCCGTGACCGGCGGCGCCGGGCCCAGCGCTTCCAGCGCCTCGCCGGTCGCCCGCAGCGCGCCGCGCTCCTCGTGCAGCGCGGCATGCGCGGCGTCCACGAGGGCGAGGGCGGCCGGGGCGTCGCCGGCGTGCAGGGTCCGCATGATCCGGGCCGCCACCACGGGGCGTAGAGCACGTGTCCGGCGGGAGGACCCGTGGAGCGGCTCACCCGCACGCCGGGTTCGCACTGGGCTCGAACTGGGCTCGCACTGGGTTCGCACGGACCTGACACTCGGCTCGCGCGTCCGATCAGGTGATTCGACGATCGGTCCGGGCGGTCCCGAGTGAGTCGCCTCCGGGGAACATATGGCCGCTCCTATTGTCCTACCTTGTCGATCTTTGGTGCGCCGGATGTGCCGGATGTGCCAGGTGTGCAGGTTGTGGAGGATTTGGTGCGAAGAGCCGGAAAGATTCGCTTCCGTAGTGGTTTGGTCGCCTGTGCCGCGCTGTCGGCCCTCACGGCCGCCGCGGTCGTGCCCGGCTCCGCTCAGGCCGCCGAGCCCGCTCCGGCGGAGCGCTGGATCGTGCAGCTGAAGGACACGGTCACCGATCCGGGCAGGGTCGCCGAGGAGCAGGCGAAGGGACAGGCGTCGGACGGCGGGAGCCGGCTGCGCCATGTCTTCGACGCCACCGTGGACGGGGCGGCGATCAAGGGCTACGCCCTGGAGGCGACCGCGGACCAGATCGAGGCCATTCGCGCCGACCCGCAGGTCGCCTCGGTCGAACCCGACCGACTGGTGTCCCTGCCCGAACCGGTCGCCGGTTCCTCGCTCCAGGCGCCGCGGCAGCGGACGGGCAAGCCGGACGGGGGCGGTGTCGCGTACAAGGGCGACCCGCTGCTCGCCGGGCAGTGGGGTCTGTTCCGGATCGGCGCCGTGGCGGGCTCCGAGCACGGATTCCGGGTGCCCGCGGCCGCCCGTGTCGGGGTGGCGGTGCTGGACACCGGTGTGGACGCCGGTCACCCGGACCTGCGGGTGGCCGGGAACGCCAACTTCAGTACCTCGCCCGGCGCGAACGACCTCCACGGTCACGGAACGCACGTCGCGGGCATCATCCAGGCGCTCAACAACGGCCTCGGCGCGGAGGGCACCGCCCCGGGCACCCGGCTGTGGAACGTCAAGGTCCTGGGTGACAGCGGCTCGGGGTTCTTCTCCGACCTCATCGCCGGCCTGAACTGGGTCGCCCAGAACGCGAAGGCGAAGAACATCCGGGTCGCCAACCTGAGTCTGGGATCCTCGGTGGACAGCCCGCTGGTGCACCAGGCCGTCCGGCTCGCCGGCCAGGCGGGTGTCGCCGTGGTGGCCTCGGCGGGCAACGCCGGTACGACCGTGCCGAACTACCCGGCGGCCTACCCGGAGGCGATCAGCGTCGCCGCCACCACCGTGTTCGACCAGCGGGCGCCCTTCTCCAACCACGGAGCGTCGTGGGTGGACATCGCGGCCCCGGGCACCGACATCCTCTCCACTCTCCCCACCCACGCCACGCGGCTGGGCGAGGACCACGGCTTCCTCTCCGGCACGAGCATGGCCGCACCCTTCGTCACCGGCTCCGCCGCACTGTGCCTGAGCTCCGGCCACTGCCGGGGCAACGCCCGCGACATCCTGCGCACGCTCGGCCGGGACGCCCGGCCCGTCGCCGGCACCGGCTCGGACTACCGGTACGGGCTCGTCCAGGTCGGCTGCTACTGGCAGCACGCTCCCCAGTGCTCGCCCAGGTCCCTCGAACACGACGCGGCCTGAGACGGCGTCCAGGATCCGTCCGATCCGTCCGACCCGTCCGACCCGTCCGGCCCCTCCGACCCGTCCGGCCCCTACGACCCGGCCGACCCCTACGACCCGGCCGTTCCGCCCCGGGGCCGCCCGTTCCGGGCGCGGAGTGGCCCCCCGCGTCCATACCCCGGCGCCCGCGTCTCACCGAGACCGCAGGGCGCCGTCGGCGTGCCTCAGGCCTGCGGAGGCTGGGGGTCCTCACCGGACTCGCGGCGCTTGAGCTCGTCCTCGCGGCGGCGCAGGTCGGCCTCCCAGTCCTTGAGGAGCGCCTCGTCGTCCTTCTCGTCCTCCCCCTTGTTCTCCTTGAGGGACTTCAGGAACTCGGGGTTGTCGTCGGGCGCGACCCACTCGGCGCGTCGGCCGCGGGGCGACTCGGCCTGAGTGCCACCGCCCACGGGCGCGCGGCGCGCCTTGCCGGCCACCAGCCAGGCGACCGGACCGACGAGCACCTCGCCGAAGAGCAGGATGATGATGACCCAGATCACCTTCGGCAGCCCCCGCACCTCCTCCTCGGGGGTGTTGAGGCAGTCGATGAAGGCGTAGATCCACAGCGCCAGTACCAGCAGGAACGGCAGATACCTGAGCATGGTGGCGGGTTCCCCCAGGAGATGGTGACGGCGACGGGGGCGCGGGAGCGCCCCGGTGACCGGGCCAGGGTAGCGGGTGGCGGAAAACGTGCCCTCGCTGGCGGGCCGAGCGGATGAACGGATCGCGAGGACCGCTCAGAAGGGCTGCTCAGAAGGGCTGCTCAGAAGGGCCGATCGGGAGGGCCGCTCAGAAGGGGCGCTCGCGAGGGCCGATCAGAAGGGCCGCTCGGGAGGGCCGATCGGGAGGGCCGATCGGGAGGGCTGCTCAGAAGGGGCGCTCGGGAGGGCCGATCCGGAGGGCCGCTCGGAAGGGGCGTGCGCGAGGGCCGGCGGCGGGGCTGGTGCGGGCCGCGTCGCGGGGCGGTGCGAGGGGGCGTAGTGCGGGGCGCGCGTCGGCGCCGGAGGGGCCTCGGCGATACTGGGACGCATGGCTTACGACGATCTTCGTTCCCTGCTCAGGGCACTGGAACGCGAAGGCGACCTCAAGCGCGTCAAGGCTGAGGTCGATCCGTATCTGGAAGTCGGGGAGATCGTCGACCGGGTCCAGAAGTCCGGTGGCCCCGCGCTGCTCTTCGAGAACGTGAAGGGGTCGAGCATGCCCCTCGCGATGAACGTGTTCGGCACCGACCGACGGCTCCTGAAGGCCCTCGGCCTCAAGTCGTACGCCGAGATCAGCGAGAAGATCGGCGGACTGCTGCGGCCCGAGCTGCCGCACGGGTTCGTCGGCGTCCGCGAGGCGTTCGGCAAGCTCGGCGCGATGACGCACGTCCCGCCGAAGAAGGTGAAGCCCCAGGACGCACCCGTCCAGGAGGTGGTCCTGCACGGTGACGACGTCGACCTCGACGCCCTCCCCGCCCTCTTCACCTGGCCGCAGGACGGCGGCTCCTTCTTCAACCTGGGCCTGACGCACACCAAGGACCCGGAGAGCGGGATCCGCAACCTCGGCCTGTACCGCCTCCAGCGCCACGACAAGCGCACGATCGGCATGCACTGGCAGATCCACAAGGACAGCCGCAACCACTACCAGGTCGCGGCCCGCAAGGGCGAGAAGCTCCCCGTCGCGATCGCGTTCGGCTGCCCGCCCGCCGTGACGTACGCCTCCACCGCCCCGCTCCCCGGCGACATCGACGAGTACCTCTTCGCCGGCTTCATCGCGGGCAAGCGGATCGAGATGGTCGACTGCAAGACGGTCCCGCTCCAGGTGCCGGCGCAGGCGGAGGTCGTCATCGAGGGCTGGCTGGAGCCGGGCGAGATGCTGCCGGAGGGCCCGTTCGGCGACCACACCGGCTTCTACACCCCGCAGGAGCCGTTCCCGGCCCTGAAGATCGACTGCGTGACGATGCGCAGGCGTCCGCTGCTCCAGTCGATCGTGGTCGGCCGGCCGCCGACGGAGGACGGTCCGCTGGGCCGCGCCACGGAACGCTTCTTCCTCCCGCTGCTGAAGGTCATCGTCCCGGACATCGTGGACTACCACCTGCCCGAGGCCGGCGGCTTCCACAACTGCGCGATCGTCTCGATCGACAAGAAGTACCCCAAGCACGCGCAGAAGGTCATGCACGCGGTCTGGGGCGCCCACATGATGTCCCTGACCAAGCTGATCGTGGTCGTCGACGCGGACTGCGACGTCCACGATCTGCACGAGGTCGCGTGGCGGGCGCTCGGCAACACCGACTACGCCCGTGACCTGTCCGTCGTCGAAGGCCCCGTCGACCATCTCGACCACGCCTCCTACCAGCAGTTCTGGGGCGGCAAGGCGGGCATCGACGCGACGCGGAAGTGGCCCGAGGAGGGGTACACGCGGGACGGCGGCTGGCCGGAGATGGTGCTGTCCGACCCGGATACGGCGGCGAAGGTCGACCGCCGCTGGAAGGAGTACGGCCTGTGAGTTCCGCTTCCGCGGCGCTGCCGCAGCCAGGACGCACCAAGGCCTTCCTGCGGCTGGTGATGATCGAGCACTCGGTCTTCGCGCTGCCCTTCGCCTACATCGCCGCGCTGACGGCGATGTTCCAGACCGACGAGAACATCCACTGGGGCCGGCTGCTGCTGGTCACCGTCTGCATGGTGGGCCTGCGCACCTTCGCCATGGCGGTCAACCGGATCATCGACCGCGAGATCGACGCCCGTAACCCCCGCACGGCGCACCGCGAGCTGGTGACGGGCGCGATGTCGGTCCGGCACGCCTGGACCGGCGCCCTGATCGCCCTGGTGATCTTCCTGGGCGCGGCGGCGCTGCTGAACCCGCTCTGCCTGGCCCTGGCCCCCATCGCGGTGATCCCGATGGTGGTCTACCCGTACGGCAAACGCTTCACGAACTTCCCGCAGGCCATCCTCGGCCTGGCGCAGGCGATGGGCCCGGTCGGCGGCTGGCTGGCGATCACCGGCGAGTGGTCCTGGGACGCGGTGATCCTGGGCCTTGCGGTGGGCATCTGGATCGGCGGCTTCGACCTGATCTACGCCTGCCAGGACGTCGAGACGGACCGCGAGGTCGGCGTCATGTCGGTCCCGGCCCGCTTCGGCATCCCGGCGGCGGTCTGGGGGGCGCGGGTCTGCCACGCGATCACGACGGCCCTGTTCGTCTGGTACGCCCTGGCCACCGACGCCGGCGCCTTCTTCTGGTTCGGTCTGGTGATCGTCGCGGGTGCCTTCGTCTACGAGCACACGATCGTGCGGCCCCACGACCTGACCCGCCTGAACAGGGCGTTCTTCTCGACGAACGGGTTCATCGGCATCAGCCTGTTCGGGTGCGCGCTGATCGACCTGCTGGTGCGGGGGCTCACGGTCTAGGGCCGCGCGGTCCGCGTGATCCGTCCATGTACTCCGTCCGGGTGAACGCGCGGGCGGAGGGAGCGAAGGGGGCACGCGGGCTCCAGGGCCGACCGGTCCTGAAGACCTCTCCGCCCACCGGTACGCTCAAGGTGTGAACGCAGGAGAAACGCAGCGCGTGCCTTGGATCGTGGGGGTGTCCGGGGCGTCCGGTACGCCCTATGCCGCCGCTGTGCTGCGGGCGCTGCTCGCCGCGGGAGAGAGCGTCGACCTGGTGGTCAGCCGGGCCTCGCGGCTCACCCTGCTCGACGAGACGGGGATCTCCTTCCGGGACGCGCACTGGCGCGACGACCTGCGGGAGTGGCTCGCGCGGGGGGCCGACGGGAAGCCGGGCACCTTCGACGTGGACCTCGAAGGCGGGGGCGGGGACGAAGGCGAGAGCGACCGCGTGCGGTACTGGGCGGCCGGGGACCTGGCCGCCGGGCCCTCCTCGGGGTCGTACGCCACGAAGGGCATGCTGATCGTGCCCGCCTCCACGGCCTGTGTGGCAGGCGTCGCCCTCGGGCTCTCCAAGGACCTCCTCCAGCGGGCGGCGAGCGTGACGCTCAAGGAGCGGCGCCCGCTGGCCGTGGCCGTACGGGAGACCCCGCTGAACGGCCAGACCCTGCGTCATCTGGTCGCCCTGGACGAGGCGGGCGCGAGCGTGGTGCCGGCCTCCCCGGCCTTCTACGCGGGCGCCACCCACATCCAGGACCTGGTGGACTTCGTCGCCGGGCGGGTCCTCGACGCGGCGGGCGTCGGGCACGGGCTGTACCGCCGCTGGAAGGGCGAGATCGGCGGCGGCTCCCGTCCTCCCGCCTGAGCGTCGGACGCGGGCGGCGCGGGCGGCGCGGTCGGCACGCACCACCGCTCCAGGAACACCCCGTCAGGAAACCCCCTTCAGGAAACGCGCTTCAGAAACACCCGCTTCAGAAACACCCGCTTCAGAAACACCCGCTTCAGAAACACCCGCTTCAGAAACATCCGCTTCAGGAACTCCCCCCACACACTCCTCATCTCTCCTCTTCGGAAGGCTTCGATCGCATGGACGCGGTGGACAGGCAGCTCATCCAGGCCCTGAGGGAGAACGGCCGGGCCTCCTACGCGGAGCTGGGACGCCTCGTCGGTCTGTCGGGACCCAGCGTCACGGACCGCATCAACCGGCTGGAGGCGGCCGGTGTCATCACCGGTTACCGCGCCACGGTGAACGCCGCCCAGCTCGGCCTCGGTGTCACCGCCCTCATCGGCATCTCCCTCTCCGACGCCGCCGACCACGAGGACGTGGCGAACCGGATGAAGGACCTCAGCGAGATCGAGGACTGCTGGTTCATCGCCGGCGACGACTCGTTCATGCTCAAGGTGCGGGCGAACGACGTGGACGGTCTCGAGCGGATCATCCGGCGGCTCAGCGGGACCAAGGGCGTGTCCCGGACCCGTACCACCATCGTGCTCTCCACCAAGTGGGAGAACCGGGTCGGGGAGCTTCCCGAAGAGGTCTAGGACCGTCTCCCGGCCGTCCGGGGGCGCCTCCCGCGCGAAGAGCGGGGGCGTACGGTTGGTCGTCGGTGGCGTCATCGCAGGAAGTCGCAGGAAGTCGTAGAGAGGTGCGGGCATGGATGTCGGACTCAAGCGCGAGCTGGAGCAGAAGGTCAGGGCCGGTGAGCGGCTGACCCGTGAGGACGGCATCGCGCTGTACGAGTCGGACGACCTGGCGTGGCTGGGCGGACTGGCGCACGAGGTGCGGACCCGCAAGAACGGCGACGTCGTGCACTTCAACGTCAACCGCCACCTCAACATGACGAACGTGTGCACGGCGTCCTGCGCCTACTGCTCCTTCCAGCGCAAGCCGGGCGAGAAGGACGCGTACACGATGCGCATCGAGGAGGCGGTGAAGCTCGCCAAGGCGATGGAGGGCGAGAACCTCACCGAGCTGCACATCGTCAACGGCCTGCACCCGAACCTGCCGTGGCGCTACTACCCGCGCTCGCTGCGGGAGTTGAAGGCCGCGCTCCCGGACGTCTCCCTGAAGGCGTTCACGGCGACGGAGATCCACCACTTCGAGACGATCAGCGGGCTGTCGGCCTCCGAGATCCTCGACGAGCTGATCGACGCCGGTCTGGAGTCGCTGACCGGCGGCGGCGCCGAGATCTTCGACTGGGAGGTCCGGCAGCACATCGTCGACCACCGCACGCACTGGGAGGACTGGTCGCGCATCCACCGGCTGGCGCACGAGAAGGGGCTCAGGACCCCGTGCACCATGCTGTACGGCCACATCGAGGAGCCCCGCCACCGCGTCGACCACGTCCTGCGCCTGCGCGAGCTCCAGGACGAGACGAACGGCTTCCAGGTCTTCATCCCGCTGCGCTACCAGCACGACTTCGTGGACATGCAGGACGGCAAGGTCCGCAACCGGCTCCAGGCCCGCACCCAGATGGCGACCGGCGCGGAGGCCCTCAAGACCTTCGCGGTCTCCCGGCTGCTCTTCGACAACGTCCCGCACGTCAAGGTCTTCTGGGTCATGCACGGCGTCCAGACCGCGCAGCTCGCGCTCCAGCACGGCGCCGACGACATGGACGGCTCGGTCGTCGAGTACAAGATCACGCACGACGCCGACAACTACGGCACCCCGAACAAGCTGACCCGCGACGACCTGCTGGACCTCATCCGGGACGCCGGCTTCCGCCCGGTGGAGCGCAACACCCGGTACGAGATCATCCGCGAGTACGACGGCCCCGACCCGGCGCTCCGCGAGTCGCCGCAGCCGATGCGGGTCTGAGGCGGTAGGAGCGGGGACTTGGAAGTCGGGGCCGCGTAAGGATTACCATCCTTTCGTGGCCCTTACTTTCACCCTCGACCCCGCCGTCACCCCCGCCCTGCGTGACGGCATCCTCGACCTGTGGACGGACGTCTCCAACACGGGCGGAGCCGTCGGCTTCGTGGCGCCGGTGGAGCGCGAGACGGTCCGGCCCGAACTGGTCCGCCACCTCGTCCAGATGGCCGAGGGCCGTACCCGGCTGCTCGTCGGACACGACGCGGCCGGCGAGGTGGCGGCGACGGCGTTCCTCAGCTTCAACACCCACCGGCTCCAGACCCACTGGGTGATGCTCTACACGGTGATGGTGCACCCCCGGCACCAGGGCAAGGGCTACGGCCGTGACCTGCTGGCGGCCGCCGCCGAGGAGGCCCGCGCCTTCGACGGCATCGACGCGATCCGGCTCACCTGCCGCGGCGGACTCGGCCTGGAGCACTTCTACGGCTCCTGCGGCTACAAGGAGGTCGGCCGGGTGCCCGGCGCCATCAGGGTCGCGCCGGGCGACGACCGCGACGACATCATCATGCTGCTGCCCCTGACGTGACCGCTGCCCTGACGTGACCGCTGCGACTGCCGCGACCGCTCCGGGCGCTCGCACCCCGATGCAAGATCGGCACCCCGGCGTGCTTCACTGGATGACGGCCCCTTTTGGAATCGGAAGAGTGGATTGACATGCTCCGCTACACACTGATGCGCCTCGGTGTCTTCGCCGGCTGCCTCGTGGTCGTCTGGGGTCTCGTCTACTCGGGCGTCGTGCCCCGCGGTCTCGGCGACTCCAACATCATGTGGATCCTGCTGCTCTCGCTGGTGATCTCCGCGCCGATCAGCTTCGTGGTGCTGCGCAAGGAGCGCGACCGTGCCTCGGTGCACGTCGTGCGGCGGGTGGACCGTATGAAGGCCAACCTGGAGGCCAACAAGTCCCAGGAGGACGCCTCGATCGACGAGGCGGCGCACTCGCAGGGCCAGGCGCAGACCTCGTAGTCGCGTCACGCGGTGGGGCGGGCCGGGCCGGCACCCGAGCGGGCCCAACTACGCTGTGTCCATGGGGACCGTGAAGACCAAGCGGATGCCGCGTGCGGTCCGTGAGCAGCAGATGCTGGACGCCGCCGTGGAGACCTTCGGCCGCCGGGGGTACATGGCCGCGTCCATGGACGAGATCGCCGAACTCGCGGGCGTGTCCAAGCCGTTGGTGTATCTGTACCTGAACTCCAAGGAAGACCTCTTCACCGCCTGCATCCGGCGCGAGGCCAAGGCGCTCGTCGCGGCGGTGCGCACCGGCGTCCGCACCGACCTGCCCGCCGACCGCCAACTCTGGGACGGTCTGCGGGCGTTCTTCGCGCACACCGCCGAGCATCCGCACGCCTGGTCCGTCCTGCACCTTCAGGCCCGCACGCACGGCGAGCCCTTCGCCGCCGAGGTCACGGCGATGCGCGAGGAGATCGTCGCGTTCGTCACGCACCTGATCGTGGTCGCGGCCAGGGAAGCGCACCGGGACCCCGACCTGCCCGAACGAGAGGTCGCCGGACTCGCCGAGGCGCTGGTCGGCGCCGCCGAGTCCCTCGCCGCCTGGGCCAACGCCGCCGACGGCACCACGGCCCGGCAGGCGGCGGCGACCCTGATGAACTTCGCCTGGGCAGGCCTGGGCAACCTCATGGAGGGGCGGCCCTGGACCCCACCGGAGGCCTGAGGACCTTGGGCGGGGCCACGCGGTCGCCTCAGCTCAGGTCCATGGCTTCCGCCGGTATCAGCGCCGGGGCCTGCTCGCTGTCCGAGGCCGAGGCCGAGGAGTCGGATTCGGAGCCGTATCCGGTGTCCACCCGCTCCTGGCCCTCGCAGTCGACCCGGAGGCTGACGTGCGTGCCGTTGCCCTGCCGTGCCGCCCTGTCGATTTGCCACGCGATCGTGCTGGCGTTGTCGACGGTGTAGTCGAGCCCCATGTTGGAGGCCCTGCTCGGCCAGTACGGGCCGGGACGCTTGGAGTCGTCGTGGGTGAAGAGTTCCATGTAGCAGACCATGCAGGGCCGCTTGACCCCGGAGAGCGCGGTGATGCTGCCCGCCGGTGCGCTCTCGACGATGCGGCGCTCGGCGTGCAGGCCGTCCGTGGCGGCGTCCTCCCGCTTCGCGGGCACGCTCACCGAGCCGCCGAGTGCCTGGAGAACCGTGCCGTACGCCTCCCTGCCCTCCGGGTTCTTCAGCAGACGTGAGGCCAGCTTCTGGGCGTGCCGTCGCTCGCGCGCGGACTGGCTGGCGAGGCTCGGCTCGTTGGCCTCCAGGATCGCGGTGAGGAACGTCGCGGCGCTCTCCTGGCCCGCGTAGAGGTCGGAGAGCGCCTTGTTGGCGTTGTCCTTGTTCGACGAGATGTACAACTGGTACCTGTTCGGGGCGTCGGAGTCCATCGTCTCGTCCTGGACGGCGCTCAGGCCCGCCTGTACCTCTTCGGGCTGCTTGCGCAGGTCGTTGAGGTAGCTGAAGACCACGGTGGAGATCCAGCGCAGGGCCTGGTCGGCGCGCTCCGTCGCGAAGGAGCGTTTCGTCCGGATGTTGTCGGTGCCGTGGTACATCGCGCTCATCGCGGCGCCCTTGAGTCCCTCGCTCATCGCGTGCGCGGGGGGACTCGCGGAGGGGAGCGGCAGGTGCACGGTCTTGTTCTGAGCCCCGCCGTACTCCGTCCAGCCGTACGTCTCCACCAGGGCCTTGGTGATCGCCTGCGCCACGGTCTTCTTCTTGCCGCCCTTGGCCTTGGGCCGGGACTTGGTCACGCCGCTGGGGGCCGTGGGCATCCGCTGCACGCTCTGCCGCTCGCCGGTGCCGGCCGCCGCCCGCTGTACCGGGGCCCCGTGGCCCGCCGAGCCGGGCAGCGAGAGATCAGGAGTCGAACCCTGCGCGACCAGACGGCCGTTGGCGGCCGACTGACGCTCGAAGGCGTCACCCGGGTCGGACACCTTCACACCCGAGCCGTTGTCGCTGCCCGCCACCGGGCCCTGCGACTGCTGCCGGACGTGGTCGAGTTCGTGGAACATCGTCTCGTCGTCCACCCGGGACGAGCCGAGCACGATGTGGTGGCCGACGGTCATGGCGTGGGCCTGGAAGTCGGCGCTCGCGCGCTGGGCGGTCGCGTCGTTGTGCACGCGCACGTGACCGAGCGGCATTCCGTACGCCTGCTCGGCCTTGGCCTGGATGCGCGGGTCCAGAGAGCTGCCGCCGGATCCGGTCACCTCGGCCAGCGACACCCGGCGCTGTACCGCGGCCTGCTGCACCTCGTCGATGTCCACGGCCCGCTGGACCGACCGGTCCGCGTGGCCGCAGCCGGGGCCGTGCTCGTGCCGCTGTTCCTCGATGGCACGCGTCACCGCCGCGTTGCCCGCCGAGCGCTGGAGGGCGAGCAGTCCCGCCGCCGGTCCCGGGAGCGACGACCGTGCGGAGCCCCTCCCGGCCTTGGACCGGCGGTTGCCACCCAGGTCTTTCTCCTGGTCCTGCGCGCGCATGGACGCTCCCTTCAGCGACAGAGCCATCAGAACCCACCACTGTGCTCGACCGGACGCGGCCGGGGTAAGGACCTGGAGGGCAGTCCCGGGGGCCGACCGCGCAGTATCACCGGGCGATCCTGCGGAGCCGTGGCGCGACGGACAGGGCAAGCGGCGCGCCGCCGACGAAGCGGCGCGCCGGTCCCCCCGGCTCCGGTCACCTGGGATCCGCCCTCCCGGGTCCGGCGTCCCAGGTCCGGCCTCCCGGCCCGCTCACCTGGGGTCCGGCGTCCCAGGTCCGGCCTCCCGGCCCCGCTCACCTGGGGTCCGGCGTCCCAGGTCCGGCCTCCCGGCCCCGCTCACCTGGGGTCCGGCCTCCCAGGTCCGGCCTCCCAGGTCCGGCCTCCCGGCCCCGCTCACCTGGAGTCCGCCCTCCCGGGTCCGGCGTCTCAGGTCCGGCCTCCCGGCCCCGCTCACCTGGGGTCCGGCCTCCCCGGTCCGGCCTCCCGGCCCCGGTCACCTGGAGTTCGGTCTCCCGGTCCCGGTCCCGGTCCCGATCCCGGTCCCGGTCACGGCGTCAGCGGAGCCACCCGGCCGCTCACATGCACCGGTCCCGAATCTCCCGTCCCGCGCAGCTCGAACCGCTCGCCGTCCGCCGCGAAGGCCACCGTTCCCGGCAGCAGGACCGGTGCCCGGAACTGCGCGCGCACCCGGACGGCCTGGGGGGTGCCGTGTGCGGCGAGGCAGCGGGCCACGGTCCACATGCCGTGCGCGATGGCCCGGGGGAAGCCGAAGAGGCGGGCGGTGAGCGGGTGGAGGTGAATGGGGTTGCGGTCGCCCGACGCGGCGCCGTAGCGCCGTCCGACGTCGGCGGCGAGCCGCCACTCGTCGAGGACGGGCAGCGGGCCGGGTTCCGCTCCGAGAGCGGGGAGCGGGTCGGGCTCCGGTTCGCGCGCAGCGGGCGCTGCCTCGGTGCGGTGCCGGGCCAGATACGTGCTCGTCGACTCCCACACGAGCGCGCCGCCGTCCCGCAGCTCCGTGACGACGACCGCCTCGGTCCCGCGCCGGTGCGCGGCCAACCGCTCGACGCGCACGGCGAGTTCGTAGCTGCCGGTGGCGGCGAGGGTGGTGTGGCGGGTGATCTCGATCGACGTGTGGACGAGGCCGAGCAGCGGCAGCGGGAAGCCGCGGCCGCTCATGATCCGCATGGCCAGCGGAAAGCCCAGGACGTGGGGATACGTGAGCGGCAGGGAGTCCTCGCCGGTCGGGAAGCCGCACACCCGCTCGTAGGCGGCCAGCCGGGTCAGGTCCACCCGCAGGCCGGGCAGCACGAGCCGGTCACCGGTGCCGGGGAACGCGACGCCCGGCCGGGGCCGCTTGAACGGCGAGCGCAGCGCGCCGAGGGCGAGCAGCGGACCGAGGGAGGGAGGGCCGGACAGGACGGTCACCGTGCCGGTCACTACGCCCCCAGCAGACTCTGGCCGCACACGCGCACGACCTGACCGTTCACCGAACCGGACGCGGGGTGGGCGAGCCAGGCGGTCGTCTCGGCCACGTCCACGGGCAGGCCCCCCTGCGCGAGGGAGTTCATCCGGCGCCCCGCCTCGCGGATGAACAACGGCACCGCGGCCGTCATCCTCGTCTCGATGAAGCCCGGCGCGACCGCGTTCACCGTGACTCCGTGCTCGGCGAGCGCGCGCGGCGCGAGGGACCGGACCAGACCGGCGACGCCCGCCTTGCTCGCGCCGTAGTTCGTCTGCCCCGCGTTGCCCGCGAGCCCGGCGATGGAGGCGGTGGCCACGATCCGCCCGCCGGTCCGCAGGGCGCCCTTGGCGAGCAGGGCGTCGGTGGTGCGCAGCACGCTCGCCAGATTGACGTCTAGCACCGAACTCCAGCGCTCGGCGGGCATGTTGACCAGCCGCCGGTCTCTCGTGATCCCCGCGTTGTGGATCAGTACGTCCAGCCCGTCGGGCAGCTCGGCGGCGATCCGCTCGCCCGCGTCGGCGGCCGTGATGTCGAGCGTGAGGGCGCTGCCGCCCAGCCGCGCGGCGACCCGGCGGGCGTCCTGCGCGGCCTGCGGCACGTCCAGAACGACGACATGGGCGCCGTACCGGGCCAGCGTCTCCGCGACGGCCTCGCCGATGCCGCGGGCGGCGCCGGTGACGAGCGCGGTGCGCCCGGCGAGGGGGAGATCCCAGTCGACCGGGCCGTCGGACCCCTCGGCGGCCCCCACCCCGATCACCTGGCCGCTGACGTACGCCGACCTGGGGGAGAGCAGGAAGCGCAGGGTGGACTCGGCGGCGGACGCGTCGGTCAGCCGGACGAGGTTGACGGTCCTGCCCCGTCCGATCTCCTTGCCGAGGGACCGTACGAAGCCCTCCAGGGCCTGCTGCACGGCCGCCTGGTGGTGGTCCCGGGCGTCCAGGGGCGCGCCCAGCACGACGACCCGCCCGCTCGCCGCGACCGACCGTACGACCGGGTGCAGGGCCGCGTGGACCTCGGCGAGCGCGTCGACGTCCCGGACGCCGGTCGCGTCCAGGACGACGGCGGCGGGGCCGGTGGGTCCGGTGGCGCGGCCGGTGGGTCCGGTGGTGGTTCCGGCGTCGGACCCGGTGGTGGTTCCGGCGTCGGACCCGGTGGTGGATCC
Source organism: Streptomyces zaehneri (assembly GCF_032248645.1). NCBI lineage: Bacteria > Bacillati > Actinomycetota > Actinomycetes > Kitasatosporales > Streptomycetaceae > Streptomyces > Streptomyces zaehneri. The sequence goes on along the minus strand of NZ_JASTTJ010000018.1, from coordinate 152,120 downwards.
GGCCGTTCCGGTGGCCGTGGGCAGGCCGGTGCGGGCCAGGACCGGCGCGAGGTCGAGCCCGGACGGCCCGCCGGCCGTGAGGTGCAGCAAGTGGCCGTCCAGGGAGGGGCGTTCGGCCGTCCAGCGGGTGAGCGCGGCCGGCTGGGGGAGCCCGAGCCGCGCGGTGAGGAACCGGCCGGGGGCCGTGGCGGTGAAGCTCAGATAGCGGTCGGCCATGATGATCTCCCACGGGCTCGGCGCACACCTCGTACCGGGTGCTTACTCTGAAGTAAGGTTACCGTGGGTAAGTCTAGGTCACGGGTGAGGAGCAGGTCGAGATGAGTACCTCGGAACCGTCACGGGCGAGCCGGCGAGTGAGCCACCTGAAGGTCGCGGAGAGCGGTGCGCCCGTGCCCCGGCCGGAACTGCCGCGGATCCGCCGCGTGGCGATCGTCGGCGGCACCCGCATCCCCTTCGCCCGCAGCGACGGCCCCTACGCCACCGCCTCCAACCAGGAGATGCTGACGGCGGCCGTGAACGGTCTGGCGAACCGCTACGCGCTCGATGTGCCCGGCGTCGTGGGCGAGTTGGTCGCCGGAGCCGTGCTCAAGCACAGCCGCGACTTCAACCTCGCCCGCGAGACCGTCCTCGGCTCGAAGCTCGACGCCCGCACCCCCGCCTACGACATCCAGCAGGCCTGCGGCACCGGCCTCCAGGCCGTGATCGCCGCCGCCAACAAGATCGCCCTCGGCCAGACCGAGTCCGCGATCGCCGGCGGCGCCGACACCGCCAGCGACGCCCCGCTCGGCGTCAACGACCGGCTGCGCCGCATCCTCTTGGAGGCCCGCCGGGCGAAGTCGACCGGCGACCGCGTCAAGGCCCTCGCGCAGATCCGGCCCGCCCACCTGATCCCCGACATCCCGCGCAACGCCGAACCGCGCACCGGTCTCTCCATGGGGGAGCACGCGGCGGTCACCGCCCGCGCCTGGGGCGTCGAGCGCGAGGCGCAGGACGAACTGGCGGCCACCAGCCACCAGCGGCTCGCCGCCGCCTACGAACGCGGCTTCTTCGGCGACCTGGTGGTCCCGTTCCGCGACCTGGCCCGCGACCAGAACCTGCGTCCGGACTCCACGGTCGACAAACTGGCCACGCTGAAGCCGGTGTTCGGCGCCGACGGGCCCGAGCCGACCATGACGGCGGGCAATTCGACGCCGCTGACCGACGGAGCGGCGGTCGTGCTCCTCGCCTCCGAGGAGTGGGCCGAGGCGCGGGGCCTGGAGCCGCTCGCCTACCTGACGGCGTACGAGACGGCGGCCGTGGACTTCGTGCGCGGCGATGTCGCGGGCGGCGAGGACGGGTTGCTGATGGCGCCCGCGTACGCTGTCCCGCGCATGCTGGAGCGGACCGGTCTGGGCATCGAGGACTTCGACCTGTTCGAGATCCACGAGGCCTTCGCCTCCCAGGTGCTGGCGACGCTCGCGGCCTGGGAGAAGCAGGGGCTGGCGCCGGTGGACCGCGACCGTCTGAACGTGGCCGGCTCCTCCCTCGCCACCGGTCACCCCTTCGCGGCGACCGGCGCCCGCATCGTGGCGACCCTGGCCAAGCTGCTCGCCGAACGGGAGGGCCCCGCAAGGGGATTGATCTCGATCTGCGCGGCGGGCGGACAGGGGGTCACCGCGATTCTGGAACGAACGTGAAGATTCCTCATATAACCCCCGAGATTGCACATCCCCAGCCCCGGAACATCCCGGAACACGCACAAGCCCCACACGTGCGCGCCGTACGATCCCCTACCTAACCGGCGGTAACCCCTTTCTTAGGGGGCATCCCGGTTGAACGCCTCGGTACGTGAGGCACGTACGTCATGCAGCAAGCAGTTTCGTCGCTGCACGCCCAGGGAGTCGCCCGTGTCCACCCCGTACCCAGCCGCCGGCTCGGCCTTCGCCGATCCCGACGCTCCCCCCACCCTGGTGGAACCCGAGACACGACGACTGGACGGCGTGGTCCGGGAGGCGGCCGTACCGGCACTCGCCCGCCCGGTGACGTACGGGTCGCTCGCCGACCTGCCCTACGACAACGCGGCCGCCGCCCCCGAGTCGGTGGTGCTCAGCCGCAGGGGCCAGGACGGCGAGTGGACGGACATCACGGCCGAACGCTTCGCCGCCCAGGTCCACGCGGTGGCCAAAGGGCTGATCGCCGAGGGTCTCGTGCCCGGCGACCGGCTCGCCATCATGGCCCGCACCACCTACGAGTGGACGCTGCTCGACTTCGCGGCCTGGGCGGCAGGCCTGGTCACCGTCCCCGTCTACCCGACCTCCTCCGTCTTCCAGACCCGCTGGATCCTCCACGACTCCGGCGCGGTCGCCCTGGTCACCGAGAGCACCGCCCAGGCGGCCGCCCTCGGCCCCGAACTCGACCGGCTGCCCGACCTGCACCACCTGTGGGTGATGGAGAAGGGGCATGTGGACCGGCTGATCGAGGCGGGCGAGCACGTACCGGACGCCGAGGTCGAGATCCGCCGGGGAATGCTCGTCCCCGACACCCTCGCCACCCTCATCTACACCTCCGGCACCACGGGCCGCCCCAAGGGCTGCGCGCTCACCCACGGCAACTTCTTCGCCGAGGTCGACAACGCGATCGAGCTCCTCTACCCGGTCTTCAGAGGCAAGAACGGCGACGACCTCTCCGTCCTCCTCTTCCTCCCCATGTCCCACGTCTTCGGCCGCATGGTCGCCATCGCCTGCGTCCGCGCCCGGGTCCGCCTGGGCCACGCCCCGAGCCTGAAGGCCGACGAACTCCTCCCGGACCTGGCGGCCTTCAGACCCACCTGTCTGCTGGCCATCCCGTACATGCTGGAGAAGATCTTCAACACCGCCCGCGCGAAGGCCGAGGCCGGCGGCAAGCTGTCCTCCTTCGACCGGGCGGCCGGCGTGGCCCGCCGCTACGGCGAGGCGGTCGAGGCGCAGAAGACCGGCACCGGTTCGGGACCCGCGGCCACCCTCCGCGCCGCCCGCACCTTCTACGACCCGCTCGTCTACCGCCGCATCCGCAACGCCATGGGCGGCCGAGTCCGCCACGCCATCTGCGGCGGTTCGCCCCTCGGCCAACGCCTCTCCGCCTTCTACCTCGGCGCGGGCATCGAGATCTACGAGGGCTACGGCCTGACGGAGACGACCGGAGCGTCCACGGTCACCCCGCCGCTCAAGCCCCGCCTGGGCACGGTCGGCTGGCCCCTGCCGGGGACGAAGATCCGCATCGCGGCGGACGGCGAGATCCTGATCGCCGGCGACCACGTCCTGCGGGGCTACTGGGACCCGGCGGCCGGCGGAGTGGTCCCCGCCACGCCCGACGGCTGGCTGCCCACCGGCGACATCGGCGAACTGGACGACGAGGGCTATCTGACGATCACCGGCCGCAAGAAGGAAATGATCATCACGGCGGGCGGCAAGAGCGTGGCCCCCGCGCCCCTGGAGAACTGGCTGCGCTCCCACCCCCTGGTCTCCCAGGCCATGGTCCTCGGCGACGGCCGCCCCTATGTCTCCGTCCTCCTCACCCTCGACCCGGACGGCCTCACCCACTGGCGCCAGATGAACGGCAAGCACCCGGTCCCGGTGGAGCTGCTGATGGACGACCCGGACCTGCACGCCGTGCTCCAGCGAGCGATCGACGAGGCCAACAAGCTGGTCTCCCGCCCCGAGTCGATCCGCCGCTTCGCCATCCTCCCGACCGACTTCTCGGAGCACGCCGGCCACCTCACCCCCTCGATGAAACTCCGCCGTGAGGCGGTCCTCGCGGACTTCGCGGACCAGGTGGAGGAGCTGTACGCGCACTAAAGGGTTCGCGGGAGGGGCCCGAGCCCGGGAGTATGCGGCGGGTGAACGGCATCGAGTTCTTCCACTGTCCCTGGGACGGGCGCCCCGCCGCCCCGGTCTGGGGTGCACGTGTCGACGGTGTCGATCTGCGGGCGCTGACCGCCTGGGCGACGCGGGAGCTGTGGCGGCCGGAGCTGGAGGGGCAGTTCGAGGACCAGGAGCGGGAGTCGGCCGAGCTGATCTGGCGGCAGCACGGCGGGCTGGGCGTCCTCGACTTCACCGAGAACCCGTTTCTGCGTACGGCCGGCCGGACCCCGCTCCTCGGCTGCCCCTGTGGCATCTGGCAGTGCCGGCCCCTCATGGCCCGCGTCGCCATGACGTCCACGACGGTCACCTGGTCCGGTTTCCGCTACCCGGAGCGCGAGGAGTGGGGCGAACTGCCCCTGGGCCCGTTCGTCTTCGAGCGGCAGGCCTACGAGGCGTCGCTGAGCGCCCCGGCGGTGCTGGCGGAGGACCCCCTGGGCCCGGTTCCGGAGTCCTTGGGCTGCGTCCCTTGATCCTTCTCGGTGGCGGCGGCGGCGGACAGCAGCGTCGCACCGGCGAGACTGCCCCAGAGCGCGGCCGTGCCGTGCGGCGCGAGAGCGGTGATGACCGTCGGGGAGACGGCGAGGCCGAAGCCAGAGGAGCACGTCAAACCCTCGATCTGCCCGCGCCGACGGCACTGGGGTCAGACCTGCTGGGGGCGGTGCTGCGCTGAGGCGACTACTTCACGGCTTCACGGCGAGCGCGAGGAACTCCGCCCAGGCGCCGGTGCCGAGGGAGAGACGGGGGCCGTCGGGGTTCTTGGAGTCACGGACGTGGATGGTCCGGGGGCAGACGGCTACTTCGACGCATTCGCCGCCTTCGCCGTCGCTGTACGGCGATTTGTGCCAGGTGTAGGCGACTTCAATGCACTCGCCGCCACCGCCGCTGCTGTAGCTGGACTTGAACCAGTTGAGTTTTTGCCTGCTCACAACTCCCCCAGCTTCTTGTCGATCAACGCCCGGGTTTCCCGGGGCGTGAGAGCCATTGCTCGGATCATTCCATAGCGATCCACGATCTTCCTTACCTCCTCGGCATCGGTGATCAAGTGGGGAAACTCCTGGGATTCCGTGTACGCGACCTGCGGATGCTTCGGAGGGGTCAACAGGTTGAATGCGCTGTCCAAGTTGGGGTGGTGCTCGACGCCGGTCGGCATCACCTGAATCTCCACGTTCCGCAGTCCCGCGATGCGCAGCAGGTGCTTCAACTGGCCTTCCAGGACTTCCCGGCCGCCGATTGGCCGATCCAGGACGACCTCCTCAAGGACGAAGCTGCACATGGGCGGCGGCCATCTGTCGAAGACCAGTTGGCGTGACAGCCGGTCGGCGATGCGCTTCTCGATGGTCTCCTCGTTGAGTAGCGGACGTCGTTGAGAGAACACCGCCCGCGCGTAGTCCGCGGTCTGTAAAAGGCCCGGCACGCCCTGATTGGCGTAGAAGTGCAGCTCCCGCGCCTCCGCCTCCAGCGCCGCGTAACTCCGATACCACTCCGGATGCCGGGTCCGCACCCGGCTCATCGCCTCCCGGACCTCGGGAATCGCTTCCTTGAACAGGCCCCCGGCGTCCAGCAGTTCGTCCGCCTTCTCCAGTAGCTCGGGCCGGATCGTCCGCACGCCCCGCTCCATCGCGGAGATCGCGTCCGGCCCGTACCCCACCAGCTCTCCGAACTCCTTCTGCGTGAGTCCCTTGCGCTCCCGCAGCAGTTTCAGCATCTTGCCCAGGGCCGTGAACAGTCCTGTCGTCCCGTCGGCCTCCGCCGGTGTCTCCGGCCTGCGGTCCTCCGTCACGTACGCCACCACCCTCCCGCCCCCGTGGTCACGGCCGACGACCCGTACGCCTGCCCCACCGCAGCCGTACAACTACCCAGAGTCGCCGAGCCGCTCCTGGTCAGGGTAGGGACAACCGACCACGCTCAGTCAGGTGAACTCCGAAATCTCCACCCAGATCTCCACCCAGGGATCCGCCAAGGGATCCACCCGGGACACCCCTCTCGGTGAACTGACCCTGCGCCTCAGCGCGACACCGCGCGGTGCCCGGCTGGCCCGTCGCCTCACGGGTCACCAGCTCACCGCCTGGGGGCATCCGCACGGCAGCGACGCCAACCACACCGCGCAGCAGGTGGTCGCGGAGCTGGCCGCCAACGCCGTCACGCACGGCCGGGTCCCGGGCCGGGACTTCGAGCTGCGGCTCCGGCTGCTCCCCGAGGACACGCTGCGTGTCGAGGTGAGCGACGCCCGCGCGGACCGGCGACTGCGGATCGTCACGAACCCGGAGGAGGAGGGCGGCCGGGGGCTGATCCTCGTCTGGGTGCTGGCCCGCACGTGGGGTGTCGCGGAGCGGGAGGTCGGCAAGACGGTCTGGGCGGAACTACCGCTCGGCCCTTGACTTCACAAGACCCTCGCGCGACATTCCGGGCTCCGCACCCGAATCCATCCATTCGTTCCCAGCTGGCTGGAGTGGCCATGACCACGAGCGCGGACCCTGTGAGACAAGTCGGCCTTCCGTCCAGGAGGGCCGTGCTCGGCGCCTCCGCATCCGCCGGTGCCGGGCTGGCGCTGGCCGCCGTCGGGCGGGAGGCGGCCGCCGCCGACCTTCCCGTCCTCGGTACCTACGACGTCGTCGTCATCGGCTCCGGCGCCGCCGGGATGACCGCCGCGCTGACGGCCGCGAGGCGCGGGCTCAGCTGTGTCGTGGTCGAGAAGGCGCCGACGTTCGGCGGGTCCGCCGCCCGCTCGGGCGCCGGGATCTGGATCCCCAACAACTCCGTCATCCTGTCCGCCGGGGTCCCGGACACACCCGCCAAGGCGGCCGCCTATCTGGCGGCCGTCGTCGGAGCGGACGTCCCCGCCGACCGCCAGGCCGCCTTCCTGGCGCACGGGCCCGCCATGCTCTCCTTCGTCATGGCCAACAGCCCGCTGCGCTTCCGCTTCATGGACGGGTACAGCGACTACTACCCCGAGTTTCCGGGCGGGCTGTCCGGCGGCCGTTCCGTCGAACCCGACCAACTGGACGGCAACCTCCTCGGAGCCGAACTCGCCCGCCTCAACCCGCCGTACATGGCCGTGCCGACGGGCATGGTCGTGTTCAGCGCGGACTACAAGTGGCTCGCGCTGGCCGCCGTCAGCGTCAAGGGGGCCGCCGTCGCCACCGAGTGCCTGGCGCGCGGGACCAGGGCCGCCCTGCTCGGGCAGAAGCCGCTCACCATGGGACAGTCGCTGGCCGCGGGCCTGCGGGCCGGCCTGCTCGCCGCCGAGGTGCCGGTGTGGCTGAACACCCCGCTCACCGACCTGCACGTCGAGGGGGGAGTGGTGACGGGGGCCGTCGTCACGCGCGACGGCGTGCCCGGACTCCTGCGGGCCCGGCGGGGTGTCGTCGTCGGCTCGGGCGGGTTCGAGCACAACGCGGCGATGCGGGCGCAGTACCAGCGGCAGCCGATCGGGACCGCGTGGACGGTCGGGGCGAAGGAGAACACGGGAGACGGGATACGCGCCGGTCAACGCGCGGGCGGGGCGCTGGCGCTGATGGACGACGCCTGGTGGGGACCCGCGATCCCGCTCCCCGGCGAGCCCTACTTCTGCCTCGCCGAACGCACCCTGCCCGGTGGCCTGCTGGTGAACCGCGCCGGTGCCCGCTTCGTCAACGAGGCCGGTCCCTACAGCGACGTGGTGCACACGATGTACGACCTCGACCCCACCGCCCCCGACATCCCGGCGTGGCTGGTCGTCGACCAGAACTACCGCAACCGGTACCTGTTCAAGGACATCGCCCCGACCTTCGTGCTCCCCGACGACTGGTACACCTCGGGCGCCGCGCGCAAGGCCTGGACCCTCGACGCCCTCGCCGCCTCGATCGGCGTTCCGGCCGCCGCGCTCCGCTCCACCGTCGACCGCTTCAACTCCCTTGCCCTCAGGGGCAGGGACACCGACTTCCAGCGCGGCGACAGCGCCTACGACCACTACTACACGGACCCCTCGGTCCTGCCCAACTCCTGCCTCGCGCCCCTGTGGCTGCCGCCGTACTACGCCTTCCGGATCGTCCCCGGCGACCTCGGCACCAAGGGCGGTCTGCGCACGGACGCCAGGGCCCGCGTGCTGCGCGCCGACGGATCGGCGATCCCCGGCCTGTACGCCGCCGGGAACGCCAGTGCCGCCGTCATGGGGCACAGCTACGCCGGCGCGGGTTCCACGATCGGGCCCGCGATGACCTTCGGCTACATCGCTGCCCTGGACCTCGCCGGGGGACTCTAGGAATGTGACCGGGACTCTGGGAACGTGACCGGGACTCCGGGGATGTGACCGGGACTCTAGGAATGTGACCGGGGACTCTAGGGATGCGAGGGGTGCCGATACGGGGTGAGTGCCTGGGCCAGCCGGTCCACGAACTCGGTGACGAGGTCGAGACGCGGCCCCTCACGGGCGACCCGGAACCCGTGGTGCCGCCCGTGGAAGGCGGCCTGGACGAGGTGGAACTGCGCCCAGCGGCGGGTGCGTTCGCGGTCCAGTCCGGCGGCCTCCGCGAAGCGGTCCAGGATGCGGTGGGCGACCCGGCGCAGGTCCGAGTCGCTTCCCGGGCCGTGCCGCACGACGTGCCCGAAGACCAGCGGCTTGAGCAGGGTGCCGCCGTCGTACGCGGGATCCCCGGCCCACCCCTTGGGATCGACGGCGAGCCACGGCTCACGTTCGGCGCGCAGGATGTTACGGCCGTGCAGATCACCGTGGACGAGCAGCTCGGGCTGACCGCGCCCGAGTTCTCGTACGGTGTCCAGGGCCGCGTCGACCGTACGGGCGGGCAGGGCCCGGTCGAACTCCGCCTGGTCGAGCAGCAGCTGCCGCTTCCATCCGTCGGCCATGTCGCTCAGCCGGGGCAGGCCGTCCGGCGCGGGAACGGCGAGGCGGCGGCTGATCCGCCCGGCGACGAGGGCGACCTCCTCGGTGTCCTCGACCTCGGCGAGGGACGACGTCCGCACCCGCTCCAGCAGCATCGCGAAGCGCGCGTCGTCCCGCTCGTACAGCCGTACGGCACCCGCTCCGCTCCAGGCGGCGAAGGCGTCGGGCTCGTGGACGTTGCCCGGGTGCGGGAAGGACACCTTGATGACGGCGGGGGTCCGGTCGGACCGTCGCAGCACGGGTACGACGATCCCGACGCCGCCGTGCGCGATCTGGCCGTCGGGCGCGCAGTCCCAGCGGTCGAGCAACTCGGCCACCAGCGCGGGGAGTCCCTCGACCCAGCCCGCCCCGCGCTGTCCCTCCCGCTGGACGGTGGTGCTCGCGAAGGCCTGCGGTACCTCGATCATGGCCCCATTGTGCAGGGACCGCCGCCTTTCGATCAGCGGCTCGGGCGGGTGCTTCGGGCGGCGCTCTCGATGTCGGGGTGGAGGGGGAAGATCTGGTCGAGACCGACGATGCGCAGGACGCGCAGGGTGTTGGCCGGAACGGCGGCCAGCGCGATGTCCGCGTCGGCGGCCTGGGCGTGGTGGTGGGCCGCGATCAGCGCGGTGATGCCGCTGGAGTCGCAGAAGTCCATGCCGGCCAGGTCCAGGACGAGGCGCTGGCCCGGCTGGAGGGTCAGCGTGGTGAGCAGGTCACGCAGCTCGCCGGCGTGGGCGTAGTCGAGGTCGCCGAGGACCGCCAGGACGGGACCGGTCGCCGTGTCTCGGGTGGTGATCTTCAGCGGGCTCATCGGGTGCTCTTCGTCGCCGGGACGGGGTCGGGGTCGGGGGCGTGGTCGGAGTCGAGGATGGGGACGGGACCGGGATCGGGGGCGGGGACGCCGAGCGCGAGCAGGGCGGTGTCGTCGTCGAGGCCGTCGCCGAACTCGTCCAGCAGGCCGGTCAGGGCCTGGATGACGGCCTGCGGGGAACGGCCGGCGTGCTCGGCGGCGAAGGCGCGCAGGGCCTCGTCCCCGTACAGCGTGTCCCGGTCCTCGCCGACCCTGGCCTCGGTGAGTCCGTCGGTGTAGAGCAGGAGGGTGTCGCCGGGGGCGAGGACCGTGGTGGCGGCGACGAAGCGCGCGTCGGGCAGGACGCCGACGAGGAGACCGCCCGGCGTGTGCAGGAAGTCGGCCGTGCCGTCGGCACGCAGGGCCAGGGCCGGAGGATGGCCGCCCGAGGCGATGCGGACGGTGACCCGCCCGGTCCCGGGGTCGGGTTCGAGAACCCCGAAGACGGCGGTGCAGTAGCGCGGATCACCGCCGGCGGAGTACCGCTCGTGCAGCACCTTGTTGAGGGTCGACAGGGCCGCGACCGGGTCGCAGTCGTGCAGCGCGGCGGCCCGCAGGGTGTAGCGGGTCAGCGAGGTGACGGCTGCGGCCTGGGGGCCCTTGCCGCACACGTCGCCGAGGAAGAACGCGAAGCGTTTGCCGTCGACCGGGAAGACGTCGTAGAAGTCGCCGCCGAGCCGGTCGGGCGATGCCGTGCAGTAGTGGGCGGCCGTCTCCATCCCGGGCACCTTCGGCAGGGTGGTGGGCAGCAGCGACTGCTGGAGCACCGCGAGGGCCTCCTGCAGCCTGGCCCGGTCGGCCTCCGCCTGCCGGCGCGCCTCTTCGGCCGCCTTCCGGCCGCGCAGGAGTTCCTCCTCGTAGGCGCGGCGGTCCCGGGCGTCGAAGACGGTGGTGCGGATCAGCAGCGGCTCGCCGCCACCGCCGTACTTGACCACGGAGGAGACCAGCACCGGCATCCGGTCGCCGTCGGCGTGCTTCATCTCGAGCGCGATGCCGCCGAGCCGGCCCTGCATGCGCAGCAGCGGTGCGAAATGGGTCTCGTGGTACAGCTTGCCGCCCACGGTCAGCAGGTCGGTGAACCGCATCCGGCCCACCACCGCCTCCCGGTCGAGGCCGAGCCAGTCCAGCAGCGTGGTGTTGATCTTCGCGACGGTGCCGTCCATCAGCATGGACAGGTATCCGCACGGCGCGCTCTCGTACAGGTCCTCGGCGCTGTCCTCCAGCAGCGCGGCGAACGCCGCGTTCGAGGTCTTCCCGTTGTCGGCATCGATACCGGCACCGGCACCGGGGTCGGTACCGGTATCGGTAGCGGGGTCGGAATCGGGATGTGTATGGGGATGTTGATCGGCCGGGTCGGTCTGCCGGCCGGTCCGGCACATCACCGCAGCCCGGCCAGGAAGCCGGTGATCGCCTCGTTGGTGGCCTCGGGCGCGGACAGGTGCGGGCAGTGTCCGATGGCGTCCAGGGTGATCAGCGTCGAGCCGGGGATCGCCCGGTGGACGAAGGCGCCGACCTCCCGGGGCGCTATGGCGTCCTGGGTGCACTCCAGCACCAGCGTCGGCACCCGCACGCTCTTCAGGTCGGCCCGCGAGTCCGACAGGAACGTGGTCCGGGCGAAGACCCGCGCCATGTCCGGGTCGGTGGCGCAGAAGCTGTTCTTCAGCTCCTCACCGAGCTCGGGCCGCTCCGGGTTCCCCATGATCACCGGGGCCATCGCCGCCGACCAGCCCAGATAGTTCGACTCCAGTGACGTCAGCAGCTCGTCGATGTCCGGCGCGCTGAACCCGCCGCGGTAGTCCCCGTCGTCGATGTAACGCGGCGACGGGGCGACCATCACCAGCGCCCCGATGCGCTCCGGAGCCATGTCGGCGGCCAGCACGCCGATCATCGCGCTGACCGAGTGCCCCACGAACACCGCGTCGCGCAGATCGAGCGTCTCGCACACCTCCACCACGTCCCGCGCGTAACCGTCGAGGGAGGAGTAGCGGGTCTCCGAGAACGCGGACAGATCCGAGCGGCCCGCCCCGACGTAGTCGAACATCACCACCCGGTACTTCTCGGCCAGAGCGGGCACGGTGAGCCGCCACATGTTCTGATCGCAGCCGAATCCGTGCGCCAGAACCACCGTCGGCCCCTGCGGGTCGCCGGTGACCGTGACGTTGTTCCTGCGATCGATGTCCATACCCACCAGTTTCCCAAACCTCGCCGACCCCTCCCGTACCCGGTTTGTGTCACCCCATACCCAAAGCTCAGGAGCCCGGCGCGGCCGCCCTGCGGGCGATCAGGAAGGCATGCGGGGTCGACTCGCCGAGGACCGGCTCCCGCACCGTGCGCCACAGCATCGTGAAACCGGCCGCCGTCAGCAGCCCGGCCATCCGCTCCGGGCGGATTCACGCCACACCCATCGCCCGCGGCACCCCCGGTTCACGGCCGGAGGGCAAAGGCAGGAGCCCCGTGCCGACCGGCACAGGGCTCCTTGGGTACTGCTCTCAGACTTGCGATCTCAGGGTTCCGAAGATCAGACGGGGGTGACGTTCTCCGCCTGGGGACCCTTCGGGCCCTGCGTCACGTCGAAGGAGACCTGCTGGTTCTCCTCGAGCGAGCGGAAACCCTGCGCGTTGATCGCGGAGTAGTGGACGAAGACGTCGGGGCCGCCGCCTTCTTGGGCGATGAAGCCAAAGCCCTTTTCGGCGTTGAACCACTTCACGGTTCCGGTAGCCATAAGCCCTCCTTGGGCCCAAAGGGTTGCCCTGCTCCAGAACCCTGCAAGCGTGAAAGCAAGTGCCGCACAACTGCATACGTCTGAAAACGACGAGAGCCCGCGGTTACATGCTCCGCAGGCTCTGTACTGCAAGGGAAACCAAACTGCAACTTGCGGCGAGCCTAGCATGCAGGCAGCCGAAAGCAATAGAGGTCAAGATCACGTCACCCGGATGTTTGAACATGGCCGGAAGGGCTTGACCGAGGGGGTGGAGTGCCCACGGTATCCGATGGGGTCTAGCCTCGCGATGTGGACAATTCTCGCACCCGGCCGCGCGTCGGCCACATCCAGTTCCTCAACTGCCTGCCCCTCTACTGGGGGCTCGCGAGAACCGGCACCCTCCTCGACTTCGAGCTGACGAAGGACACCCCGGAGAAGCTCAGCGAGCGACTGGTGTCGGGTGACCTCGACATCGGGCCCATCACCCTCGTCGAGTTCCTCAAGAACGCCGACGACCTGGTCGCCTTCCCCGACATCGCCGTCGGCTGCGACGGCCCGGTGATGTCCTGCGTGATCGTCTCCCAGGTCCCGCTGGAGGAGCTGGACGGCGCCAGGGTGGCCCTCGGCTCGACCTCCCGCACCTCCGTGCGCCTCGCCCAGCTGCTGCTGGCGGACCGTTTCGGCGTCCGGCCGGACTACTACACCTGCCCGCCCGACCTCAGCCTGATGATGCAGGACGCCGAGGCGGCCGTACTCATCGGAGACGCGGCGCTGCGGGCCAACCTGCTGGACGGACCGAAGTTCGGCCTGGAGGTGCACGACCTCGGGGCGCTCTGGAAGGAGTGGACCGGCCTGCCGTTCGTCTTCGCGGTGTGGGCGGCCCGCCGGGAGTACCTGGAGCGCGAGCCGGTCATCACCCGTCAGGTCCACGAGGCCTTCATCGAGTCCCGCAACCTCTCCCTCGACGAGGTCGGCAAGGTCGCCGAGCAGGCGGCCCGCTGGGAGGAGTTCGACGAGCGGGTGCTCGAGCAGTACTTCACCACCCTCGACTTCCGCTTCGGCGCGCCCCAGCTGGAGGCCGTGACCGAGTTCGCCCGCCGGGTCGGCCCGACGACGGGCTTCCCGGCGGACGTGAAGGTCGAGCTGCTCCGGCCGTAGCCGCGGCACTACGCTGCTGCCCAGTCCTACGGGGCCCCGCGGGGGCGCCTTTCGGGGGAGAGGTGGACGTCCTATGCAGCCGCTCGGAGCCGACGAACCCACGACCGTGGGCCCCTACCGGCTGCTCGGCCGCCTCGGCGCCGGCGGGATGGGCCGCGTCTATCTCGGCCGCAGCGCCGGCGGCCGCACGGTCGCGGTGAAGATCGTGCACCCGCACCTCGCGCTCGACGAGGAGTTCCGCGCCCGCTTCCGGCGCGAGGTCGATTCCGCGCGGCGGGTCGGCGGCGCGTGGACCGCGCCGGTCCTGGACGCCGACCCGGAGGCGACGGTGCCGTGGGTCGCCACGGGCTACGCGGCCGGTCCGTCCCTGGCCGCGGCGGTCAGCTCCGGCGGCGGACCGCTGCCCGAGCACTCCGTACGGGTGCTGGGCGCGGGCCTGGCGGAGGCGCTGGGGGCCGTGCACCGACTGGGCCTGGTGCACCGGGACGTGAAGCCGTCCAACGTCCTGCTGACGGTGGACGGCCCGCTGCTCATCGACTTCGGCATCGCGCGGGCCACCGACGGCACGGCGTCGCTCACCTCGACCGGCGTCTCGGTCGGCTCGCCCGGCTACATGGCCCCCGAGCAGATCCTCGGCAAGGTCGCCTCCGGCGCGGCCGACGTCTTCTCCCTCGGCGCGGTGCTGGCGTACGCGGCGACCGGGCAGCCCCCGTTCCCCGGCGACTCGTCGGCCGCCCTCCTCTACAAGGTCGTCCACGAACAGCCCGAGCTGGGCGAGCCGGACAGCGGGCTGCGGGGCGAACTCCGGGCGGTGGTCGAGGCCTGTCTGTCCAAGGACCCGACCGCCCGCCCGGCCCCCGCCGAGGTGGCCAGGCGGCTCGCCCCCGAGGGCGCGGCCCGGCTGGTGGCGGGCGGATGGCTGCCGGGTGCGCTGGTGGAGCAACTGGGGCGCAGCGCCGTACAGCTGCTGAACCTGGAGGGGACGGGGGCCGGGGTGGAACCCGTCGCGTCCGGGCCGGTGGGGTTCAGCAGTCCGGCGGTGACCTCGGGGAAGCAGGCCGTGTCGTTGGGCGAGTTCGGGCCGCCGCCGGTGATGGGCGGGGGCGCCGTCACCCCGGCCGACCAGCCGCGTCCCGTCCCCGAGCCGAGGGACGCCGAACCGGCGGCCACCGGCGCGGACCGGCCGGGCAAGGTCTCCGTCACCGTCGCCGCCACCGCGACTCCGGGGGAGGGCGGGCGCGGCCGACGGCTGAGCTGCACCGTCGCGCTGGCGGTCGCGGGGGCGATGGCGGCGGTCACGGTCGGCTCGGTGTTCCTGTTCCACATGCTCCCGGGCGACGACGAACACAACGACGCCTCCGGCAGCGACGCCTACTCCTCGGCGCCGGCCAGCGGTTCGAGTTCCGGCCCGGCCGCCTCGCAGGCGCCCACCGCGCTCCCGGCCCGCTATGTCGGCACCTGGGAGGGCGAGGGCAGCGGCCTCGGCGGAACGCTCCCGATGGGCACCTTCCGGGTGACGGTCCGGCAGGCCGACGTGGGCGACAAGTTGGGGGAGCTGCGGCAGACCGATGTGCTCGGTGGTGTCTGTCTCGACGTCCTGACGCTGAAACAGGTGACGGCGAAGGAGATCGTCGCCACCTCGGTCGGGTCCGAGAGCAACCACAGCGGCTGCAATCCCGAGGCCCACACGATCCGCCTCACCCCGACCGGCGACGACCTGACGTACTCCTCGGACAGCGCGGCGGAGGGCAATCCGGTGGCCCGCATGTCGAAGGTCGCACAGTGAACCGTTTCGGCCGCACAGCGAACCGGTTCCGGGTCCGGTCCCGCTCCCGGGCCGGTGGCGTCCGGTTCTCGTCCCCTGGCGGGAGCAGGGCTGCGCGCTCTTCATGAGGCCGCCTCGGGGTCCCTAGGATCTCTGCCGATGACCACACCTCCCGGCGACCTGGCGCTGATCACCGTCGCCGCCCTCTGGGGCGCCGTCGCGGGTGCGCTGCTGCCACGGGCCGTCCACCGCTTCTCCGTACCGTGGGAGGAGCGGGACGGCGGCTGGCGGGCGACCTGCCCGGGCGGGCACCCGATCCGGGGGTGGCTCGGGCGGGCGAGGTGCGGGCGGTGTGCCGCCGCCTACGGGTCCGGTGCCGTCGGTCTTCCCCTGCTCACCGCTGTCGTGTGTGCCGCGCTCGCCGCCGCGACCGGTCTGCGGCCCGAACTCGTCGTCTGGCTGCTGCTCGCGCCGGTCGGGGTGCTGCTGGCCGCCGTCGATCTGCGGGTGCGCCGGCTGCCCGATCCGCTCACTCTTCCGCTCGCGGCCGCAGCCCTCGCCCTGCTGGGCCCGGCCGCCCTGCTGCCCGAGCACGCAGGCGACTGGACGACGGCCCTGCTGGGCGCGCTCGCCCTCGGGGCCGGATATCTCGTGCTGCATCTCGTCAACCCGGGCGGCATGGCGTACGGCGACGTGAAGTTGGCGCTGTCGGTGGGTGCCGTCCTCGGCTGGTACGGCTGGGCGACGGTCATGCTGGGCACGTTCGCCGCGTTCCTGCTCGGGGCGCTGTACGGCGGTGCCCTGGCCGTCGTGGGACGGGCCGGCCGCAAGACGCTGATCGCCTTCGGGCCGTTCATGCTCGCCGGGGCTTTCGCCGGGCTGCTGATCGGTGCGTACGCGGCCTGACGTCCGGGTGCCGGGACCGCTGGCGTAGGCTGGTTCGGTCCGTCCACAACCCTTGACGAAAGGGACGCTCCGGTGCCCGAGAAGGCCGACCTCCAGTCCGTGCTCGACCGTGCAGCGGACGGCGGGCGGATCACCCCGGAAGAGGCCCTCGACCTCTACCGTGACGCCCCCCTGCACGCGCTCGGCGCCGCCGCCGACGCCGTACGCCGCCGGATGTACGCGGGCACCGAGCACATCGCCACGTACATCATCGAGCGGAACATCAACTACACGAACGTGTGCGTCACGGCGTGCAAGTTCTGCGCCTTCTACGCGGCCCCCAAGGACACCGCCAAGGGCTGGACGCGCGACCTCGACGACATCCTGCGGCGGTGCGCCGAGACCGTCGAGCTCGGCGGCACGCAGATCATGTTCCAGGGCGGGCACCACCCGGACTTCGGGGTGGAGTACTACGAGAAGCACTTCGCGGCCATCAAGGAGGCGTTCCCGCAGCTGGTGATCCACTCGCTGGGAGCGTCCGAGGTCGAGCACATGGCGCGGATCTCGAAGGTGTCGGTCGAGGAGGCCATCACCCGTATCCACGCCGCCGGCCTCGACTCCTTCGCCGGCGCCGGCGCCGAGCTGCTCCCCGCCCGTCCCCGCAAGGCGATCGCCCCGCTCAAGGAGTCCGGCGAGCGCTGGCTGGAGATCATGGAGACCGCGCACGGGCTGGGCGTCGAGTCGACGTCCACCATGCTGATGGGCACCGGCGAGACCAACGCCGAGCGCATCGAGCACCTGCGGATGATCCGTGACGTGCAGGACCGGACGGGCGGCTTCCGGGCCTTCATCCCGTACACGTACCAGCCCGAGAACAACCACCTGAAGGGCCGCACCCAGACGACCCTCTTCGAGTACCTGCGGATGATCGCGATCGCCCGGTTGTTCTTCGACAACGTCCGGCACATCCAGGGCTCGTGGCTGACGACGGGCAAGGAGGTCGGCCAACTCTCCCTGCACTACGGCGCGGACGACCTCGGCTCGATCATGCTGGAGGAGAACGTCGTCTCCTCGGCCGGCGCCAAGCACCGCTCCAACCGCCTCGAGATCATCGACCTGATCCGGAAGGCGGGCCGCGTCCCGGCCCAGCGCGCGACGACCTACGAGCACCTCCTGGTGCACGACGACCCGGCGAACGACCCGGTGGACGAGCGGGTCATGTCCCACATCTCGTCGACCGCGATCGCCGGCGGTACCGCGCACCCCGAACTGAAGCTCCTCGCTTCCAACTAGGTCCCTCTTGCTGACGATTCACGCCGACTCCAGGGGCCGGGCGCTCGCCGTCGAAGGCGCCCTGATCGCCGAGGCCGGTCCGCTGGAGCGGCTCGTCGCCGCGTATCCGTCGGCGCGGGTGCGCCGGTGGCCCGGCATCCTGACGCCCGGTCTCGTCAACCCGCACGGCACGGAGTTGCTTGAGGGGGCCTACCACCCCGACCCGCGCGAGGCCGACGAGCTGGGCACCGAGCCGCTGACCGGGGACGCGCTCACGGCACTGGCGCCGGACGACGCCCGCTGGGGCGCGAGCGCCCGGCGCGGGGTGCAGCGCATGCTGGCCCACGGCACGGTCGCGGTGGCCTGCGAGGGACTGCGCCGGCGCGCCGTGCGGGACGCCGTGGCCCGCTCCGGCCTGGCGGTCGTGGGCCGGCCCGCGCCGCGCCCCGGCGGGGTGCCCTCGCTGGATCCGTACGCCTGCGGCCTGCCGGTGGAGTTCGCCCCGCCCCGGGAACGCGGCTCCGCCGCCCGTTTCGCGGTCTTCGACGTGCCCGACGAGGCGGCCCTGTCGACCCGTGGCGCGGGAACCTGCGTCGCCACGGTGATCGAGGGCCGCCTGCTGTACCGACGGCGCTGACCTGGGGCCCCGGTTCGCTCAGCCCGTGAACGCCTCCGCGAACGCTCCCGCACTCTGCTCGACCCCGCTGCAGTTGGTCAACGCGTCATCCGTGGCGGAGCCCTCCTCGCACTGCTGGTCGCGGAACGTCGACCACATGGACACCCAGGAGATGCCCTTCTCCTCGGCGAACGTCCGCACCTGTGCCGCGTCCGCGAGCGAGAACGTCTCGTTGTCGACGTCGTTGGTGCCGATCATCGAGGTGAGCGCCATCCCCTTCCAGGCGGCGGCGTCCGTCGTCCCGAACACCTTCTTGAGCTGCGCCTGCGCGGCCGTTGCCGAGGTGAGCGCGTACCCGCCCATGTCGCCGGCGTACGACTCGCCGTAGTTCATCGTCATGAGGTTGACGGTGGAGACCTGGACGTCGTACTTGTTCGCGGACGCCAGCAGCGCCAGGCTGTCGGCGTCCAGCCCGGAGGGCATGACCGGGAGGGTGAAGGACACTTCGAGGTCCGGGCGCTCCTCCTGGAGGGCGGCGATCGCCCGGGAGCGCAGGGCGACCGAGTCGGAGTCGGTCAGTTCGTCGCCCTCGATGTCGAAGTCGGCCTGGGCGGAGCCGGCCGCGTCGAGCGCCTCGCCGTACGCCTCCGCGAGTTCGGACACGCTGTCACAGGTGGCCGCCAACTCCTTGCCGGAGGCGCCGCCGAAGGACACGCGTGCCGTGGCGCCCGACTCGGTCAGCGCCGAGATACGGGACTTCACGGCGGAGTCGTCGATGGCGTTCGTACCGTTCCATTTCGGTGTACAGCCGCTGCCGCTCGAGATGACGAACGCCAGGTTGTACGACGTCGGCGAGCCGGCCGAGTCGTTGTCATCGGCCTCCACCGCGCTCACGTAGGGCGCGTAGGAGGTGCCGGTACTCGATGATGTGGCGCTGGGCGATGGTGAGGGACTGTTCGCCTGTTCGCTCTCCGCGGGTGGTGCCGCGTCCGACGTGCTGTCGGACCCCGCGGAGCATCCTGTAACGGCCAGGGCAAACAGGCAGGTGACCCCGGCCATCGGCATCAGGAAACTCCTCATTGCGTATGCACCCGCTCTCGTGATTTCTGTCTCAGCATGGAAACAAAGCGCGTTTCCCAAATGGAAATGTCTCACAAGTGGGCGGATCGCGCGGGAACAGTGGACACACAGACAGTTCATGGAGATAACCGCGCAAAAGGTGATATCCATCCGCCCAAAAGGGATAATCAACCCTCCCATGGCGGGCAGGTGCCGCGCAGGGGATTTGGGGATCTCTCAGGGAAGAGACAGGTTCACCTGTTTCTCATGGGTCTCTCACAAGCGGCGCAGAGTTTGTGCCACATAAAGGCTCTCTAATATCCGTGGAATGCAATCCGAGCCTGCCATCGAAAGCCGTGCCGCTGCTCGCGGCAGCCGTCGCAGCCGCAAACGTGACGACGCCTCCGCCGAGGGGCCCGTGTTCGTTGACAACTCCGGGCGCAGGTCCAGGCTGCTGCGCCGGATCGGCCTCCTCATGGGGGTCGGCTGTCTTGTGTACGCCGTCGTCCTCGGCGCCGCCTTCATGGGCTGGGGCACCTCCCTGGCCCCGTCCTCCCTGCTGCCGTTCGGCAACGGAGGCCCGCGCGGCTCCCAGAACTCCGGCCCCGGCGGCGTCCAGCCGCAGGGCGGTATCGGCACCCCGCCCTCGATGCCCACCGGCACTCCGCCCACGGGCGTCGCCACCGGCGAGCCGCCGAGCTCCGCCCCGACCGCGACCGCCTCCGCGGCCGCCAACTGACCGGAGTTCAGCCACTCCCATGACGATCACTTCCTCGCGCGGCCGCCGCCGTGCCCCGACCCGGATGTCGCGGGCGGCGGGCAAGGCCGCGGCGCTGCAGAAACCGCGTGTCATCCTCGCCCTGCTGCTTCTGCTCGCGCTGACCAGCGTGATGCTCCTCGACGGCTATCTGCGCGCCGAGGTCGGCGGGGACCAGCGCGTGCGCACCGGGGCCAGCGCCGGCAAGGTGCCCGACAAGGTCCTCGACGGCGGCCCGATCCTGACCTTCCAGGGCGGCCAGGCCACCACCGTCTCGGTGCCGGACAAGACGATCGCGCTGACCTTCGACGACGGGCCGAACCCGACCTGGACGCCCCAGGTGCTGAAGATCCTCCAGGAGTACGACGTGCCCGGCACGTTCTTCCTGGTCGGCTCGATGGTCTCGCGCTACCCGAGCATCGTGAAGGACATGGTCGAGGAGGGCAACGAGGTGGGGATCCACACCTTCACCCACGTCGACCTCTCCTACCAGTCCGACGCCCGCGTCGACCGTGAGATGGAGCAGACCCAGCTCGCGCTGGCGGGCGCGGCCGGCATCACGACGACGCTCTTCCGCGCCCCGTACTCCTCCGAGACGGACGCCATCGACAACTACAGCTGGCCCATCTACAAGAAGCTGGGCGAGGACGGTTACACCAGCGTCTTCGTGGACACGGACAGCGACGACTGGAAGAAGCCGGGCGTCTCGAAGATCATCAAGTGGGCCACGCCGGAGGACGGCAAGGGCGCGTCGGTGCTCTTCCACGACGCGGGCGGCGAGCGCTCGCAGACGATCAAGGCGCTGCCCACGTACATCGAGAAGATGAAGGCCGCGGGCTACACCTTCACCACCATCAGCGGTGTGATGCAGGAGCAGAACGCCGCGGCGCGGCAGGCCTCCGGCACCGGTCAGCAGCAGGCCGCGGGTGCGGCCGGGACCGGCGCGGCGACCGCGACCGAGGGGACGACGGCAACCGAGGGGGCCACCGCGACCGAGGGGGCCACCGGCGAGCAGCCCGGCAACGTGCCCAACGGCGAAGGCGGCACCGGCGTGAACGGCGGGACCGGCCAGACCGTCAACCGGCTCCAGGCCGCCCACCGCGAGGCCACCGGCGTGACGCTCTACGAGGGCAAGGCCCTCATCGCGGCGGTCACCCTCGCCGAGTGGACCGTCCCGACGCTGTCGGTGGGGCTGATGGTCGTCGGCGTGGCCGTCATGGGCCGGTTCGGGATGATGCTGATCCTGGCCCGCCGGCACTACAGAAAGCGCAACAAGCGCCGCTTCAGCTGGGGGCCGACCGTCACCCGGCCGGTCAGCGTGATCGTCCCGGCGTACAACGAGAAGGAGTGCATCGCCAACACCCTCAAGTCGCTGGCGAAGAGCACCCACCCGATCGAGATCATCGTCGTGGACGACGGTTCGACGGACAACACGTCCGAGATCTCGCGCGAGGCGGCCAGAGCCCTCGGAATGACGAACGTCCGCGTCATCCGGCAGGAGAACGCGGGCAAGCCGGCCGCCCTCAACAACGGTGTCCGCAGTGCCAGTTACGACATCGTCGTGATGATGGACGGTGACACCGTCTTCGAGCCGGACGCCGTGCACCAGCTCGTGCAGCCCTTCGCCGACCCGAAGGTCGGCGCGGTCGCCGGCAACGCCAAGGTCGGCAACCGCGACACGATCATCGGCGCCTGGCAGCACATCGAGTACGTGATGGGCTTCAACCTCGACCGCCGCATGTACGACCTGCTGCGGTGCATGCCGACCATCCCCGGCGCGATCGGCGCGTTCCGCCGCGAGGCCGTGCTCGAGGTCGGCGGCATGAGCGAGGACACCCTCGCCGAGGACACCGACATCACCATCGCGATGCACCGCGGGGGCTGGCAGGTCGTCTACCAGGAGCACGCCAAGGCCTGGACGGAGGCGCCCGGCTCGCTGAAGCAGCTGTGGTCCCAGCGCTACCGCTGGTCCTACGGCACCATGCAGGCGTTGTGGAAGCACCGCAAGTCCCTTACGGACAAGGGGCCTTCGGGTCGCTTCGGCCGGGTGGGCATGCCGCTCGTGGTCCTCTTCCAGATCATCACGCCGGTCTTCGCCCCGCTCATCGACGTGTTCACGATCTACTCGATGATCTTCATCGACTTCCAGGCGGCCCTGCTGGCCTGGCTGGCGGTCCTCGGCGTCCAACTGGGCTGCGCGGCCTACGCGTTCCGCCTGGACCGCGAGAAGTACCGGTACCTGCTGATGATGCCGCTCCAGCAACTGGCCTACCGCCAGATGATGTACCTCGTCCTCATCCACTCCTGCATCACCGCCCTCACCGGCGGCCGCCTGCGCTGGCAGAAGCTGAAGCGCACCGGCGAGGTCGGCACCCCCGCCGGGGCGAGCTGATGAGCTGGGAACAGCAGGGCTTCGGCCGGGACTCCGGCCAGGAGCACGGGCCGGGTCCGGATCAGGGAGACGGCTACTGGCAGGGGCAGGGGCAGGGGCAGGGGCAGGGGCAGGGGCAGGGGCAGGGGTACGGGCAGGGGCAGGGGCACGGGCCGGGGCAGCAGTACAGCCACGAGTACGGGCAGCCGTCGCCGGACCCGTACGGGTACGACGGGTACGGACAGCAGCAGTATCCGCAGCAGCCCTACCCACAGCCGTACGGCCAGCAGCCGCATCCACAGCAGCCCTGTCCGCAACAGCCCTATCCGCAGGAGTACGCGCAGAACGCGTTGTACGGCCGGGGCGTCGCCGTCGAGGAGACGGCGCCCCTGCCGGCGGTGGACGCGGACCCGATCGCTGACCTGAACGTGGTCCCGAGCGCGGCCCCGAGTGCGGCTCCGAACGCGGACCAGGACCCGGATCCCGTTCGGGAGCCGGAGGCTCCGGCGGCGACCGCCATCGTCACCGAGAAGGCGACGGCGGAGCCCCCGCCCCGGTCCGAGCCCGCTGCCCCCCAACGTGACCGCTACTTCGACACGCTCCGCGCCCTCGCCCTCATCCGTGTCGTCGCCTACCACACCTTCGGCTGGGCCTGGGCGGGCATGGTCTTCCCCTCCATGGGGATCATGTTCGGCCTGGCCGGCACCCTGATGGCGAAGTCCCTGGAGCGTCCGGCGCTGAAGGTGGTGAAGAGCCGCTTCCGCCGGCTCCTTCCCCCCTTCTGGTTCTGGGGCGTGTTCGTCGTCCTGGCGATGCTGATCCACGACTGGATGCCGGGCTGGGAGATCGTCTACTGGATCGTGCCGCTGGGGGACCCGCCGGGCAACGCCTGGGGCGAGCAGGCCTGGGAGATCCTCTGGTACCTGCGGACGTATCTCTGGTTCGTCCTGCTCTCCCCGCTGCTGCTACGGCTGTTCCGGCTGGCGCCGGTCGCCGTGCTGGCGCTCTCCCTCGCGCCGATCCTGGTGCTCACCTTCGTCTGGGCGGGCCCGGACAACCGTCTCGGCACCGCGATGTGGGACCTGTCGACGTACCTCTTCTGCTGGATGCTCGGCTTCGCGCACCGCGACGGCGTCCTCCAGCGCATGAAGCCGGCCCTGGTCGTCGTGATGTCGCTCGCGGCGATCGGGTTCGGCGGCTGGTACGCCTTCACGCACCAGGCCGAGTTCGGCACCTACGACCTGGACGAGGACCCCCTCGCGCAGGCGTTCTGGTCGGCGGGCTTCGTCATGCTGCTGATGTGGGCGAAGGCGCACTTCGGGATCGACTTCGCCTGGCTCACCCGCTTCCGGCGCACGAACCGGATCGTCACCGTCTTCAACGCACGCGCGGTGACGGTCTACCTCTGGCACGAGATCGCCCTGATCCTGGCCGTGCCGCTGATCGACCGGTTCTGGGACATCCCCGCCTTCGAGAAGTACCTGCCGCTGGAGAGCCAGTGGTTCATGTTCGGCGTGGGCTGGCTGCTGATCGCCCTGTTCGTGCTGCTCTGCGGGTGGGTCGAGGACGTCGCGGCACGGAAGAAGCCGAGGCTCCTGCCGTGAGCCGGTGAGGAGGGGGCTGCCACAATGGGCGGGTGACCCGTGCTTCCCTGAACAAGCAGCCCCACGAAGTCGCCTCGATGTTCGACCGCGTGGCGGAACGGTACGACCTGACCAACGACGTCCTGTCGCTCGGCCAGGACCGGAGGTGGCGCAAGGAGGTCGCGAAGGCGGTCGACGCCCGCCCCGCCCAGAAGGTCCTGGACCTCGCCGCGGGTACGGCGACCTCCTCCCTCCCCTTCGCGCAGACCGGCGCCTACGTCGTCCCGTGCGACTTCTCCCTCGGCATGCTCCAGGTCGGGAAGAAGAACCACACCTGGCTGCCGTTCACCGCCGGGGACGCCACGCGACTGCCCTTCAAGGACGACGTCTTCGACGCCGTCACCATCTCCTTCGGCCTGCGCAACGTGCAGGACTTCGACGCGGCCCTGCGCGAGATGTACCGGGTGACCCGGCCCGGCGGCCGCGTCGTGATCTGCGAGTTCTCGCACCCGACCTGGGCGCCGTTCCGGACCGTCTACACCGAGTACCTCATGCGCGCGCTGCCCCCGGTCGCCCGCGCGGTCTCCTCCAACCCGGACGCCTACGTCTACCTCGCCGAGTCCATCCGCGCCTGGCCCGATCAGCCCGCCCTCGCCGAGCACCTGCGCAAGGCGGGCTGGTCGAAGGTCGCCTGGCGCAACCTGACGGGCGGCGTGGTGACCCTGCACCGGGGCTTCAAGGAATCCTGAGCCACGGAGCGCGGCCACGGAGCGCGGCCACGGAGCGCGGCCACGGAGCGCGGCCACGGAGCGCGGCCACGGCTCGGGCCGCATGGTGAGGCTGCGCGGCTCGGGCCGGCTGCGTCGCCGCTACCCGGTGATCGCCTCGAAAGAATGTCCGGGCCGGTCCAGTTCGCGCTGCAACCCGCCCCCGCCCGGTCTGGGCACCCGAGGCTCGCGCACGCCCGCGCCTCCGCCGCCCTCTCCTTCGCCGAACTCGAACCACACGGTGACGACGGCGCCGCGCGGCACCTCGACACCGGGTGGCGGGTACTGCCGTACGACGTAGTCCACGACCGCGCGGTGGAACTCGGGCCGGTCCGGTGCGGCCAGCAGCACGCCTTGTGCCGCGGCCGCCGCGCGCGCGTCCACAGCCATCAGACCGACGAGTCTCGGCACGCACACGTCGGGTGTCTTGGGTGGTATGAGCACAAATGTCACCCCCAGCGGTACTGGAAGGGTAATCGCACGGGGGCGCCGTCCGGAAGAGCCATGTGCCTTTCTGTAGCCAATGACTACGGAGAGTTGCTTTCCGGTGGGGTGGCGGAGGTTACAAGGAGAGCCGGTAGCAGCGTCCCTCCCGTTTCGGCTCCGGTGTCGTGAAGACCTCCGCGAGCCGCATGCCCAGCCGCTCCGTGACGGCGATGGACCGCGCGTTGCGTGCGTCGACCATGGCCACCACCCCTGGCACCCCCGCCGCGCGCACCCGCTCCAGCGTCATCTGCGCGGCCGCCGTCACATACCCCTGTCCCCAGTGCTCCCGCCCGAGCCGCCATCCGATCTCGATCTCGCCCTGGGGACCCCACTGCTGCGGCCACGGCTGGGCGCCCGTGAACCCGATGACCCGGTCGTCCCGGTCCAGCATCGTCCACAGACAGAAGCCGTGCTCGGCGTCGTGCCGGCGCTGGCGGGCGGTGAGCTCCTCGTAGGCGGACAGCTCCGCGGACCTGCCGCCGTGGAACTCCATCACGTCCGGGTCGTCGAAGACCCGGTGCCAGGTGACCGCGTCCTCGTCCGTGGGGACACGCAGCCGTACTACGGGGAGAGCTCGGTTCACGGGGCAGCCCTTCAGCCGGGTGATCAATTCTGCTGAATAGACTGCCCATGTCCAGTGCCGGTCGGCACGAAGATTCCGAACTTGGGGAGATCCCGCCGTGACCGCCGTGAACGAGCTCCTCTCCGAAAGTACCGCCGATGTGATCGTCGTCGGCGCGGGGCCGAGCGGCTCCACGACCGCGTACTACCTCGCCAAGGCCGGACTCGACGTACTCCTCCTGGAGAAGACCGAGTTCCCGCGCGAGAAGGTGTGCGGCGACGGCCTCACCCCGCGAGCCACCAAGCAGCTCGTGGCCATGGGGATCGACATCTCCGAGGAGGCCGGCTGGCTGCGCAACAAGGGCCTGCGCATCATCGGCGGCGGGGTCCGCCTCCAGCTGGACTGGCCGGATCTCGCCTCCTTCCCCGACTACGGACTCGTCCGCAAGCGCGACGACTTCGACGAGCAGCTCGCCCGCCAGGCCCAGAAGGCGGGCGCCCGCCTCTACGAGCGCTGCAACGTCGGCGCCCCGATCGTCGACGACCGCACCGGCCACATCGTCGGCGTGCACGCCAAGCTGGGCGAGGAGAAGCGCGAAGTCACCTTCCGCGCCCCGCTCGTGGTGGCCGCCGACGGCAACTCCAGCCGTCTCTCGCTGGCGATGGGCCTGCACCGCCGCGAGGACCGCCCGATGGGCGTCGCGGTCCGCACCTACTTCACCTCCCCGCGCCACGAGGACGACTACCTGGAGTCCTGGCTGGAGCTGTGGGACCGCCGGGGCCCGGGCGAGGACCGGCTGCTGCCCGGCTACGGCTGGATCTTCGGTATGGGCGACGGGACGTCGAACGTCGGCCTGGGTGTGCTGAACACCTCCAACTCCTTCAAGGAGCTCGACTGGCGCGAGGTGCTCAAGGCCTGGTGCGCGTCCATGCCGGAGGACTGGGGTTACACCCCCGAAAACATGACCGGCCCGATCCGCGGCGCCGCCCTCCCCATGGCCTTCAACCGCAAGCCGCACTACACCAAGGGCCTGCTGCTGGTCGGCGACGCCGGCGGCCTGGTGAACCCCTTCAACGGCGAGGGCATCGCCTACGCCATGGAGTCCGGTCAGATCGTCGCCGACGTCATCGTGCAGGCGCACGCCCGCGCCACCCCCGCCCAGCGTGAACTGGCCCTTCAGCGCTACCCGCAGGTCCTCGCGGACACCTACGGCGGCTACTACTCGCTGGGCCGCGCCTTCGTGAAGCTCATCGGCAACCCGAAGGTCATGAAGATCGCGACCCAGCGCGGTCTGACCCACCCCCTGCTGATGAAGTTCACCCTGAAGATGCTCGCCAACCTGACGGACCCCACGGGCGGCGACGCGATGGACCGCATCATCAACGGCCTGAGCAAGGTGGCCCCGAAGGCCTGACCGCGGCGGGGCCCCTCCGCAGGCGGAGCACCGGCGGGCCCGGCGCGAAGCCCCCTTCCCGCCGGCCCGCCACGCCGTCCTGCCGTCTACGGTCCTGCCCTGCCACGCCGTCCCGGTCGGCGTCGACCGTCGTCACCACCGCCTTGCGGTGTGCCTCGCCGGAGACGAAGACGGTCGCCTCCGCCATGCCTGCCGTCTACAGGCCTGCCCTGCCGCGTCGGTCTGCCGTCCACGGGCCCGCTCTGCCGCGTCGGTCTGCCGTCCACGGGCCCGCTCTGCCGCGTCGGTCTGCCGTCCACGGGCCCGCTCTGCCGCGTCGGTCAGCCAGCCGTCCTGCCGCCCGCCACGTCTGCCCGCTGCCCACCGGCCTGCCCTTGCCCGGCAGCCCAGGGCGGTGCGACCTCCCGGCTTCTGCCGGGCAGCCGATCTGGAGCTGCTCCAGACCCGGTCCCGAGCCGGCCCGGATCCGCTCACGTCGGACATCGGCAGCCACGCCGACAGCCGGACCGGGCCCGACCGGACCGGGCCGAACCGAGCCGATCCGGCACCGGGATTGACGGTGTGTCCGACATGTCACCACATCGCGCTCGATGTGACGCCGCTCTGGCCTTGTCGGCGGCGCGGAGGGTGGCAGGCATGCTCACGAGGCCGGCCGACGCGCTCGTGTGCGGTCCCGGAGCGGGGTGGTGCCTCCAGGTGTCCTGGAGGCGGCGGGAGGCGACTGGGGGCCTCTACGCGCGTTCTGGAGGCGGCTGCTGGGCCCGCGGGCGCGTCGAACAGCGCGGCCGAGCCGCGCGCATGGGCCGCTGGCGTCGACCACGCGCGTCGGCAGTGCCCGAAGGGCCGCTGCCCCCGAGCGGCTGCGGCCCTTGCGTGCGTGAGGTGCCACCAGGGGCACCCAGGGGTGTCAGAGCACCCGTACCGCGCCGGTCGGCGGGTCGTACGACATCGGCTTCTCGGCCACACCGGTGGACGGGTTCTGCGCGCCGACGAACATGCCGTCGCCGACGTACACCGCCACGTGGTACGCGCTGCCCGCGCTGCCCCAGTAGAGGATGTCGCCCGGCAGCAGGTTGTCCAGCGACACCTGGGTGCCGAAGGTCGACTGGTCCTGCGAGACGCGCGGCAGGTCGACACCGACCTGCTTGAAGGCGGTCTGCATGAGACCCGAGCAGTCCCAGGAGTTCGGGCCGGTGCCGCCGGAGACGTAGGCGTCGCCGATCTGTGCCTTCACGAAGGCGATGACGGCCGCGGCCGAACCGGTCGCCGTGGAGCTGCTCGTGCTGTCGGAGCTGCTGCTGCTCGACGTCGAGGTGAGCGTGGTCCGCTCGGCGGCGCGGGTGGCCCGCTCGGCGGCGGCCTTGCGGGCGGCCTCGGCCTTCTTCTTCGCCTCGGCCTTGGCGTCGGCGAGGTCCTTCTTGGCCTCCTTGGCGGCTGCGGTGGCGGCCGCGTCGCGCTCTGCCTGAAGCTGGTAGTTCGCCGCGGCCTGCTGCGTGGCCTGAGCGGACTGCGCGACCTGGGCGGCCAGGTCGCCCGTGAGGACGGGCAGTTCGAGCGTCTGCGTCACCGGCTCGGCGGCGTTGGCCGTGCCGGCTGCTGTGGCGACGGCCAGCGTGCCGAGGACACCACTGGCGACTCCGGCCCGCATCGCGATCGTCGACGCGCTGCGGCGGGGTTTCCGGTGGCTGCGTATGTGAGCGGTGTGGGACATGGGTACAACCGGTATCAGGGGCTCCTCCATACCTTCAAGAAACGTGTGCTGCGCCACAGTTGTTCAATGGGCGCCTCAAATTCCCTGGGCTGGGTTCTTTATTGACGCCGTAACGGACATTGCGGACGCAGGTGATCAAGCCTGTGATCATGGACTTTCGTCGTTACGCCCGGATTGCCCGACGCCTACCACCGGTTGAGACCGTTGGCCAAGCCCGGCTCTTAGGTGCCTCTCACGGATGTGGCGGAGGTCACGGAACGGTTACCGCGGCGGCCGCGTCCCGCGCGTCCGGCACAGTCACCTCCGCTTGTGAACGTGTACACACGTCCACACTCGGGCCCCGCCTCCCCCTGATGTGTGAATGCGTGCCTCTATCAGGGCCCTGTGTCCATCACCAATTTGCATGCAAGGGAAGCCTCTTGATATGGAGACGACCCGCGATTCCTACGGTGACGAGCGCAAATGTCACTTCTTGTGATCACTCTGACGCTTCACGTACGAAGATCACCGTCGATATGACTTCATGATCCTTCGTCAGGTGGTGGAGATCACAAAGCTTGTGTAATACCCCGTGTCGCAGATCACAGAGCGGCGGGCATAAGATGCGAGGCAGTTGGGCTTGTGACCTGCTTCACATGTTCGCGATCTTCGCCGGGACGGGCGGGGTTCGGGTGCCTGGGGCCGCAGAGTCCGACGTCATCGCCAGCAGTCAGTGCCGACTGAGAGGAGCGAGGAGCGGTGAACGCGTATGCGCCCATCCTCGTACTGGGAGCCCTCGGGGCAGGCTTTGCGATCTTCTCCGTGGTCATGGCCACGTTGATCGGGCCGAAGCGGTACAACCGCGCCAAGCTCGAGGCCTACGAGTGCGGTATCGAGCCGACCCCCACGCCGGCCGGCGGCGGGCGCTTCCCCATCAAGTACTACCTGACGGCGATGCTCTTCATCGTCTTCGACATCGAGATCGTCTTCCTCTACCCCTGGGCCGTCACCTTCGACGCCCTGGGTGTTTTCGGGCTCGTGGAGATGTTGCTCTTCGTGCTCACCGTCTTCGTCGCGTACGCGTACGTATGGCGGCGCGGCGGCCTGGAATGGGACTGAGGGGCCTTTAGCCATGGGACTCGAAGAAAAGCTGCCGAGCGGATTCCTGCTCACCACCGTCGAGCAGGCCGCGGGCTGGGTGCGCAAGGCGTCCGTCTTCCCCGCCACGTTCGGCCTCGCCTGCTGTGCCATCGAGATGATGACCACCGGCGCCGGCCGCTACGACCTGGCGCGCTTCGGTATGGAGGTCTTCCGGGGTTCGCCCCGCCAGGCGGACCTGATGATCGTCGCCGGCCGGGTGAGCCAGAAGATGGCGCCGGTGCTCCGGCAGGTCTACGACCAGATGCCGAACCCCAAGTGGGTCATCTCCATGGGCGTGTGCGCGTCCTCCGGAGGCATGTTCAACAACTACGCGATCGTCCAGGGCGTCGACCACATCGTGCCCGTCGACATCTACCTTCCGGGCTGCCCGCCGCGCCCCGAGATGCTGATGGACGCGATCCTCAAGCTCCACCACAAGATCCAGAACAGCAAGCTCGGCGTGAACGCCGAGGAGGCGGCCCGCGAGGCGGAGGAAGCGGCGCTCAAGGCCCTGCCCATGATCGAGATGAAGGGGCTGCTGCGGTGAGCGACGCGAACGGCACCCACGGCGCGAACGGCACCCACGGCGCGAACGGCCCCTCGGACGGGGCGAACGGGTCGGACGGGGTGAACCCCGAGAAGGATCTCTCCGCCTCCAACCTGCCAGGTCAGCGCGGTCAGGGCGGCGAGGAGGTCCGCGTCCAGCGCGGCATGTTCGGCGCCAAGAACGGCGGCGACACCTCCGGATACGGCGGCCTGGTCCGCTCCGTCCGGCTTCCGGGACCGGCGAGCCGGCCCTACGGCGGCTGGTTCGACGAGGTCGCCGACGAACTCGAGGGCGCACTGGAGGAACAGGGGCTGCTCCCCGCCAACGCGATCGAGAAGACGGTCGTCGACCGCGACGAGGTCACGTTCCACATCGAGCGCGAGCACCTGCTGCGTGTGGCCCGCACCCTGCGCGACGACCCCGCCCTGCGCTTCGAGCTCTGTACCGGCGTCAGCGCCGTGCACTACCCGAACGACAAGGGGCGTGAGCTGCACGCCGTCTACCACCTGCGCTCGATCACCCACAACCGGTTGATCCGCCTGGAGGTCAGCGCCCCGGACGCGGACCCGCACATCCCGTCCCTGGTCTCCGTCTATCCCACGAACGACTGGCACGAACGCGAGACCTACGACTTCTTCGGGATCGTCTTCGACGGTCACCCGGCCCTGACGCGGATCATGATGCCGGACGACTGGCAGGGCCACCCGCAGCGCAAGGACTACCCCCTCGGCGGCATCCCCGTCGAGTACAAGGGCGCCCAGATCCCGGCTCCGGACCAGCGGAGGTCGTACTCATGAGCACGCAGTCAGCATCCGCCCGTGAGACCACCGAGGGCACTGTATATACGGTCACCGGTGGCGACTGGGACGAGGTGGTCCAGTCCGCGACCCGTGCCGACGACGAGCGCATCATCGTCAACATGGGTCCCCAGCACCCCTCCACTCACGGGGTGCTCCGCCTGATCCTGGAGATCGAGGGCGAGACGGTCACCGAGGCCCGCTGCGGCATCGGCTATCTCCACACCGGCATCGAGAAGAACCTCGAGTACCGCACGTGGACGCAGGGCACCACGTTCGTGACGCGCATGGACTACCTGACGTCCTTCTTCAACGAGACCGCCTACTGTCTCGCCGTCGAGAAGCTCCTCGGCATCGAGGACCAGATCACCGAGCGAGCCAAGATCATCCGGGTGCTCCTGATGGAGCTGAACCGGTTGTCCTCCCACCTGGTGTGCATCGCCACCGGCGGCATGGAACTCGGCGCCACCACGATCATGATCTACGGATTCCGTGATCGTGAAATGATTCTCGACATCTACGAGCTCATCACGGGCCTGCGGATGAACCACGCGTACATCCGCCCCGGCGGACTCGCACAGGACCTGCCGCCCGGCGCGGTGGACCAGATCCGCGAGTTCGTGAAGAAGATGAAGAAGAACCTCCCCGAGTACGACAAGCTCGCCACCGGGAACCCCATCTTCAAGGCCCGTATGCAGGACGTCGGGTATCTCGACCTGGCCGGCTGCATGGCCCTCGGCGCCACCGGCCCGATCCTGCGGTCCACCGGTCTCCCGCACGACCTGCGCAAGGCGCAGCCGTACTGCGACTACGAGACGTACGACTTCGATGTCCCGACCGCCGACTCCTGCGACTCCTACGGCCGCTTCCTGATCCGCCTGGAGGAGATGCGCCAGTCGCTGCGGATCGTCGAGCAGTGCCTGGACCGGCTGCAGCCCGGCCCCGTCATGATCGCCGACCGGAAGATCGCCTGGCCCGCCCAGCTCGCTCTGGGCCCCGACGGTCTGGGCAACTCCCTGGACCACATCAAGAAGATCATGGGCACCTCCATGGAGGCCCTGATCCACCACTTCAAGCTGGTGACCGAGGGTTTCCGCGTCCCGCCGGGACAGGCGTACGCGGCCGTCGAGTCACCCAAGGGCGAACTCGGGGTGCACGCCGTCTCCGACGGAGGCACCCGCCCGTACCGGGTCCACTTCCGCGACCCGTCCTTCACCAACCTTCAGGCCATGGCAGCGATGTGCGAGGGCGGCCAGGTCGCCGACGTCATCGTCGCCGTCGCCTCCATCGACCCCGTTATGGGAGGCGTCGACCGGTGACCACCTCTTCTTCCGAGCGGGGCGTCAGCCTGGGTATGCCCGAACTGCCCGCGCCCGCCTACCCGGACGACGTCCGGGCCCGGCTGGAGGCGGATGCGCGCGAGATCATCGCCCGCTATCCCGACTCCCGGTCCGCGCTCCTGCCGTTGCTGCATCTCGTGCAGTCGGAGGAGGGGCACGTCACGCGCACCGGGATGCAGTTCTGCGCGGACGTGCTGCAACTGACCACGGCCGAGGTCACCGCGGTCGCCACCTTTTACACCATGTACCGGCGCCGGCCCAGCGGTGACTACCAGGTGGGTGTCTGCACCAACACGCTGTGCGCGGTGATGGGCGGCGACGCGATCTTCGAACAGCTCCAGGAGCACCTGGGCATCGGCAACGGCGAGACCACCGACGACGGCAAGATCACCCTGGAGCACATCGAGTGCAACGCGGCCTGTGACTTCGCACCGGTCGTGATGGTCAACTGGGAGTTCTTCGACAACCAGACCGTGCAGAGCGCGAAGCGCCTGGTGGACGACCTGCGGATCGGGCAGACCGTCTCGCCGACGCGCGGTGCGCCGCTGTGCACCTTCAAGGAGACCGCCCGGATCCTGGCGGGCTTCCCCGACGAGCGGGACGGGGCCGTCGAGGCGAGCGGCAGTGCGGGACCGGCGTCGCTGGTGGGTCTTCGCCTGGCAAGGGGAGAGACCGCACCCGCGCGCGTGGTCCACCCGCGGGACGGCGGGCCGCACGACGAACCGCAGGACCGGGCGGTGCACGAGCCGTCGCCCGCGGAGCACCGGAGTTCGCACGACGCGCCACAGGACACGTCGGCCTCCGACCCGGCTCACCCGGCAGGGCCTACCGCCGAGGAGGGGGAGTGATGACCTTGGCACCCGAGTTGAAAGGCAGCAGCCCGGAGAAGCTGCTCGCACCCGTGCTGTCGGCCTTCTGGGACGAGGACCGGTCCTGGAGTCTGGACGTCTACCGAAGGCACGAAGGGTACGAGGGCCTGCGCAAGGCGCTCGCCATGTCGCCGGACGACCTGATCGCGTACGTCAAGGACTCCGGTCTGCGAGGGCGGGGCGGCGCGGGATTCCCGACGGGAATGAAATGGCAGTTCATTCCGCAGGGTGATGGAAAGCCGCACTATCTAGTTGTCAACGCCGACGAATCGGAGCCCGGGACCTGCAAGGACATCCCGCTCCTCTTCGCGAACCCGCATAGCCTCATCGAGGGCATTGTGATCGCGTGTTATGCCATCAGGTCGTCTCATGCCTTCATCTATCTGCGGGGTGAAGTCGTTCCCGTTCTGCGGCGGTTGCACGAGGCCGTGCGCGAGGCCTACGCGGCGGGCTACCTCGGCGAGAACATCCTGGGCAGCGGACTCGACCTCGAACTCACCGTGCACGCCGGCGCCGGCGCGTACATCTGCGGTGAGGAGACCGCGCTGCTCGACTCGCTCGAAGGCCGCCGTGGTCAACCGCGGCTGCGCCCTCCTTTCCCTGCTGTCGCGGGCCTCTATGCGTGCCCGACTGTGGTGAATAACGTCGAATCGATCGCGTCAGTTCCCGCGATTCTGCAAAACGGCAAAGAATGGTTCAGGTCGATGGGAAGCGAGAAGTCCCCGGGCTTCACGCTCTACTCGCTCAGCGGTCATGTCGCCGGCCCCGGCCAGTACGAGGCGCCGCTCGGCATCACCCTCCGCCAGCTCCTCGAGATGAGCGGCGGCATGCGACCCGGGCACCGGCTCAAGTTCTGGACACCGGGCGGCTCCTCGACGCCGATGTTCACCGAGGAGCACCTCGACGTCCCTCTTGACTACGAAGGAGTGGGTGCCGCGGGTTCCATGCTCGGCACCAAAGCTCTCCAGTGCTTCGACGAGACGACCTGCGTCGTGCGGGCCGTCACCCGGTGGACCGAGTTCTACGCCCACGAGTCCTGCGGCAAGTGCACCCCGTGCCGTGAAGGGACCTACTGGCTGGTGCAGTTGCTCCGGGACATCGAGGCCGGCAAGGGGGTCCTCTCCGACCTCGACAAGCTCAACGACATCGCCGACAACATCAACGGCAAGTCCTTCTGCGCCCTCGGCGACGGCGCCGCCTCGCCGATCTTCTCCTCGCTCAAGTACTTCCGCGAGGAGTACGAGCAGCACATCACGGGCCGCGGCTGCCCCTTCGACCCGGCCAAGTCGACGGTCTGGGCCGACAAGCACACGGAGGTGAACGCATGACGGTGACCACCAGCGCTCCCTCCGGAGGCGGCGAGGCGGCGGTCCCGCCGGAAGATCTCGTGACGCTGACGATCGACGGCGCCGAGATCAGCGTGCCCAAGGGCACCCTGGTCATCCGGGCCGCCGAACAGCTCGGCATCGAGATCCCGCGCTTCTGCGACCATCCCCTTCTCGATCCGGTCGGCGCATGCCGCCAGTGCATCGTCGAGGTCGAGGGCCAGCGCAAGCCGATGGCGTCCTGCACGATCACGTGTACGGACGGCATGGTGGTGAAGACCCAGCTCAGCTCGCCGGTGGCCGAGAAGGCACAGCACGGCGTGATGGAGCTGCTCCTCATCAACCACCCGCTGGACTGCCCGGTC
This sequence comes from Streptomyces zaehneri, assembly GCF_032248645.1. Classification (NCBI taxonomy): domain Bacteria; kingdom Bacillati; phylum Actinomycetota; class Actinomycetes; order Kitasatosporales; family Streptomycetaceae; genus Streptomyces; species Streptomyces zaehneri. Next base: position 117,062 of record NZ_JASTTJ010000018.1, on the reverse strand, counting down.
TGCGACAAGGGCGGCGAGTGCCCGCTCCAGAACCAGGCCGTGTCGCACGGCCAGGCAGAGTCCCGCTTCGAGGGCAGGAAACGGACGTACGAGAAGCCCCTGCCGATCTCCACGCAGGTGCTGCTCGACCGTGAGCGGTGCGTGCTGTGCGCACGCTGCACCCGGTTCTCCAACCAGGTGGCGGGCGACCCGATGATCGAGCTGATCGAGCGGGGCGCGCTCCAGCAGGTGGGCACGGGCGAGGGCGACCCCTTCGAGTCGTACTTCTCCGGCAACACCATCCAGATCTGCCCGGTGGGCGCGCTGACCTCGGCGGCGTACCGATTCCGCTCCCGGCCCTTCGACCTGGTCTCCTCGCCGTCGGTCTGCGAGCACTGCTCCGGCGGCTGCGCCACGCGCACCGACCACCGGCGCGGCAAGGTCATGCGGCGCCTGGCCGCCAACGACCCCGAGGTCAACGAGGAGTGGATCTGCGACAAGGGGCGGTTCGCGTTCCGGTACCCGCAGCAGCGGGACCGGCTCGAAACGCCTCTGGTGCGCGACGCCGAGGGGGACCTCGTACCGGCTTCCTGGCCGGAGGCGTTGCAGATCGCGGCCCAGGGCCTGCTGGCGTCGCGTGGCAGGACCGGTGTCCTGACCGGCGGCCGCCTCACCATCGAGGACGCGTACGCGTACAGCAAGTTCACGCGCGTGGCGCTCGACACGAACGACATCGACTTCCGCGCGCGCGTGCACAGCAGCGAGGAGGCCGACTTCCTGGCCGCCCACATCGCCGGCCGCGGCCGTGACCTCGACGGTACGGGCGTCACGTACACCTTCCTGGAGAAGGCGCCCGCCGTCCTGCTGGTCGGGTTCGAGTCGGAGGAGGAGGCGCCCGGCGTCTTCCTGAGGCTGCGCAAGGCCTGGCGCAAGCACGGGCAGCGGGTGTTCTCGCTGGCCACACACGTCACCCGGGGCCTGCAGAAGGCGGGCGGCACGCTGCTTTCGGCCGCCCCGGGCACCGAGACCGAATGGCTGGACGCGCTCGCGGGCGGCGTCGGCCTGGAGGACGCGGGCGCCAAGGCGGCCGAGGCGCTGCGGGCCGAAGGCGCGGTGATCGTCGTCGGCGAGCGGCTGGCCGGTGTGGCCGGCGGTCTCACCGCCGCCGTGCGGGCCGCCGCGGCGACCGGCGCCCGACTGGTGTGGATCCCACGCCGGGCGGGCGAGCGGGGCGCGATCGAGGCGGGGGCCCTGCCGTCGCTGCTGCCGGGCGGCCGTCCGGCCACCGACCCACGCGCGCGTGAGGAGGTCGCCGCGGCCTGGGGACTGGCCGGACTTCCGCACCGCTACGGCCGCGACACCGGGCAGATCGTCGAGGCCGCCGCGTCCGGGGAACTCCAGGCGCTGCTCGTCGCGGGCGTCGAGGTCGCGGACCTGCCCGACCCGGCACGCGCGCGTGCGGCGCTGGCCGAGGCGGGCTTCGTCGTGTCGCTGGAGCTGCGGCCCGGCGAGGTCACCGAGCACGCCGATGTCGTCCTCCCGGTGGCCGCGGTAGCCGAGAAGGCCGGCGCCTTCCTCAACTGGGAAGGCCGGGTCCGCTTCTTCGAGGCGGCACTGAAGCCCGACCAGATGACACGCCGGTCGGCGCCCGCCGACGCGCGCGTGCTCCAGATGCTCGCCGACGCCATGGACGTCCACCTCGGCCTGCCGGACCTGCGCACCGCGCGCGCGGAGCTCGACCGGCTCGGCGCGTGGGACGGGCCTCGGGCCTCCGAGTCCCTGGAGAGCGCCGCGCATCTGCCGCGTCCCGCCGCAGGCGAGGCCGTTCTCGCCGGACACCGCCTGCTGCTCGACCAGGGTGTCCTCCAGCAGGGGGACGAGGCGCTCGCCGGGACACGGCACGCCGCACGCGCGCGCGTGTCGCCCGCCACGGCCGCCGAGGTGGGCGTCAAGAACGGCGACATCCTCGCCGTGACCGGACCCGCGGGGACGGTCGAACTCCCGCTGCTGATCACGCCGATGCCCGATCGGGTGGTCTGGCTCCCGCTGAACTCCACGGGCAAAGGCGTCGCCTCCGACGCCGGGGCGACGCCCGGCGCCCTTGTCCGCATCGGTCCGGCGACGCTCATCGCCGACGCCCCCCAGGAGGTGGAGGCATGAGCCCGTACCTCGCCGCTGAAGACCTCTCGATGTTCGGCCACGACCCCTGGTGGCTGGTCGTCGTCAAGGCCGTCTTCTGCTTCGCCTTCCTGATGGTGACCGTGCTGTTCGCCATCGTCTGGGAGCGCAAGGTGGTCGCCTGGATGCAGCTGCGTGTCGGACCCAACCGGCACGGCCCCTGGGGCATGCTCCAGTCCCTCGCCGACGGCATCAAGCTGATGCTGAAGGAAGACCTCATCGTCAAGCGCGCGGACACGGCGGTGTACGTCCTCGCGCCGATCATCGCGACCGTCCCGGCTTTCATGGCGATCGCGGTGATCCCCTTCGGCCCGGCCGGCAACGAGGTCTCGATCTTCGGCCAGCGCACCACGATGCAGCTGACCGACCTGCCGATCGCGATGCTCTACATCCTCGCGGTCGCATCGATCGGCATCTACGGCATCGTGCTGGCGGGCTGGAGTTCCGGCTCCACCTACCCGCTGCTGGGCGGACTGCGGTCCTGCGCGCAGATGATCTCCTACGAGATCGCGATGGGCGCCGCGTTCGCCTCGGTGTTCCTCTACTCGGGGTCCATGTCGACGTCGACGATCGTCGAGCAGCAGCAGGACCGCTGGTACATCCTGCTGCTGCCGGTCTCCTTCATCCTGTACATCATCACGATGGTCGGCGAGACAAACCGCGCTCCCTTCGACATGCCGGAGTCCGAGGGCGACCTGGTCGGCGGCTTCAACACCGAGTACTCGTCGATCAAGTTCGCGCTGTTCATGCTCGCCGAGTACGTGAACATGGTGACGGTCTCCGCGGTGGCCACCACGCTCTTCCTCGGCGGCTGGCGGGCTCCCTGGCCGGTCAGCACCTTCTGGGAGGGCGCGAACCACGGCTGGTGGCCGATGCTGTGGTTCGTCGTCAAGGTGCAGCTGCTGTTGTTCTTCTTCATCTGGCTGCGCGGCACGCTTCCCCGTGTCCGCTACGACCAGCTGATGAAGCTCGGCTGGAAGGTCCTGATCCCCGTCTCGGTGACGTGGCTGATGCTCGTCGCGACCGTGCGGACCCTGCGCAACGAGAACTACGACTTCGCCGAGATCGCTCTCTACGTCTGCGGCGGCGTCCTGGCCCTGCTGCTGCTGTCCTTCATCGCGGACATGTTCCGCAACGCGGGCAAGGAGGCACAGGCCCCCGCCGAGCCTGCCGGCTTCGACCCGATGGCGGGCGGATTCCCCGTACCGCCGCTGCCGGGACAGGAGTTGCCACCGGTGCCCCGACGCCGCCCCCACCAGGAACGAGAGCTCATTGTCAGTGGTGGAGTGGACACTGTGAGTGACGGATCGCTGGATGGAAAGGAGGCGTCCGATGGCTGAGGAGCCCAAGGAGCCCAAGGAGGCCGGGCAGACGACGCCTGGCTTCCAGAACCCCGTGGCCGGCTTCGCCGTGACCTTCAAGGCCATGTTCAAGAAGCGGCTGACCGAGCAGTACCCGGAGGTGCAGAAGACCACAGCTCCCCGGTTCCACGGACGGCACCAGCTCAACCGCCATCCGGACGGCCTGGAGAAGTGCGTCGGCTGCGAGCTGTGCGCCTGGGCCTGCCCCGCCGACGCCATCTATGTCGAGGGCGCGGACAACACCGACGAGGAGCGCTACTCCCCGGGCGAGCGGTACGGGCGGGTCTATCAGATCAACTACGCCCGATGCATCCTGTGCGGCCTGTGCATCGAGGCATGCCCCACGCGCGCGTTGACGATGACCAACGAGTTCGAGCTCGCCGACTCCAGCCGCGCCAACCTGATCTACACCAAGGAACAGCTGCTCGCCGGCCTCGAAGAGGGCATGGTCGACTCGCCCCACGCGATCTACCCGGGTATGGACGAGCAGGACTACTACCGGGGTCTGGTGACGGAGGCGGCGCCCGGCACGGAACAGCAGCCGGCCGTCTCCAAGGGCGAGGACCCGCAGGAGGCCGCCGCGTCCGGCACGGACGAGCCGACATCGCCGAAGGTGGTCGGCCGATGAGCGCGCAACTCGCCGCCTACTCCACCTCGACCGGCGAGGCCTTCCAGTTCTGGGTGCTCGGCACCGTCGCGGTGCTCGGCGCTCTGTGTACCGTCTTCATGAAGAAGGCCGTGCACAGTGCGCTCTGCCTGGCCGGCACCATGATCGTCCTGGCCGTGTTCTACCTCGCCAACGGCGCCTACTTCCTCGGCATCGTGCAGATCGTCGTCTACACCGGCGCGATCATGATGCTGTTCCTGTTCGTGGTGATGCTCGTCGGCGTCACCGCGGCGGACTCCCTGAAGGAGACCATCAAGGGTCAGCGCTGGCTGGCCCTCATCAGTGGCCTCGGCTTCGGCATCCTGCTGATCGCCGGGATCGGCAACGCCTCCCTGACGGAGTTCAACGGCCTCGCCGAGGCGAACGCGAACGGCAACGTGGAGGGCCTCGCCGCCCTCATCTTCACCAAGTACGTCTTCGCCTTCGAGATCACCGGCGCCCTGCTCATCACGGCCACGGTAGGCGCCATGGTGCTCACCCACCGCGAGCGTACCGAGCGGGCCAAGACCCAGCGGGAGATGGCCGAAGAGCGCGTCCGCGAGGGCAAGCACGTTCCGCCGCTGCCCGCGCCCGGTGTGTACGCGCGGCACAACGGCGTGGACGTCCAGGGTCTGCTGCCCGACGGCACCCCGTCGGAGCTCACGGTCAGCAAGACGCTGCGCGACCGCGGTCAGATCCGGGACGTGTCCACCGAGGCGCTGAACGACCTCAAGGCCCTGGAACAGCGCGCCGAGGAGCGCCTGGAGCGGGCCGCGATCGAGCCGCCACACCTGAAGCGGACCGAGGAGGCGTCGAAGTGAACCCCGTCAACTACCTCTATCTCGCGGCCCTTTTGTTCACGATCGGTGCGACGGGCGTGCTGATCAGGCGCAACGCGATCGTCGTCTTCATGTGTATCGAGCTGATGCTCAACGCCTGCAACCTCGCGTTCGTCACCTTCTCCCGGATGCACGGCAATCTCGACGGCCAGATCATCGCCTTCTTCACGATGGTCGTCGCCGCCGCGGAGGTCGTGGTCGGACTCGCGATCATCGTGTCGCTGTTCCGTTCCCGCCACTCGGCCTCGGTCGACGACGCCAGCCTGATGAAGCTGTAAGGGGTCGGAAGAATCGTGGAGAACCTGATTGCGCTGCTGATCGCGGCGCCCCTGCTCGGAGCGGCCGTCCTTCTGGTCGGCGGCCGCCGGCTCGACGCCGTCGGCCACTGGATCGGCACGCTCCTGTCGTCCGTCTCCTTCGTGTTCGGTGTCATCCTCTTCAGCGACCTGCTGAGCAGGGACGCCGAGGACCGGACGCTGACGCAGCACCTGTTCAGCTGGATCCCGGTCGAGGGTTTCCAGGCGGACGTCGCCTTCCGCCTCGACCAGCTGTCGATGACGTTCGTGCTGCTGATCACGGGCGTCGGCTCGCTGATCCACCTGTACTCGGTCGGGTACATGGAGCACGACGAGCGGCGCCGCCGCTTCTTCGGCTATCTGAACCTGTTCCTGGCGGCGATGCTGCTGCTCGTCCTCGCCGACAACTACCTGTTGCTCTACGTCGGCTGGGAGGGTGTCGGGCTCGCGTCCTACCTGCTCATCGGCTTCTGGCAGCACAAGCCCAGTGCCGCCACCGCCGCGAAGAAGGCCTTCCTGGTCAACCGGGTCGGCGACATCGGCCTGTCGATCGCCATCATGCTGATGTTCACCACCTTCGGGACCTTCGCCTTCGGCCCGCTGCTGGGGGCGGAGGGCGAGCCCGGCATCGCGGGTGACGCGAGCGAGGGCAAGCTGACCGCCATCGCCCTGATGCTGCTGCTCGCCGCCTGCGGCAAGTCCGCCCAGGTGCCGCTCCAGTCCTGGCTCGGGGACGCGATGGAGGGCCCGACCCCGGTCTCGGCCCTCATCCACGCGGCGACGATGGTGACGGCGGGTGTGTACCTGATCGTCCGCTCGGCGGCCATCTTCAACGGCGCACCCGACGCGCAGCTGGTCGTCACCGTCGTCGGTGCCGTCACGCTGCTGTTCGGTGCGATCGTCGGTTGCGCGAAGGACGACATCAAGAAGGCGCTGGCCGGCTCGACCATGTCGCAGATCGGCTACATGGTGCTGGCCGCGGGCCTCGGCCCCATCGGCTATGTCTTCGCGATCATGCACCTGGTGACGCACGGCTTCTTCAAGGCCGGGCTGTTCCTCGGCGCGGGCTCGGTCATGCACGGCATGAACGACGAGGTCGACATGCGCAAGTACGGCGGCCTGCGCACGTACATGCCGATCACCTTCGTCACCTTCGGACTCGGCTACCTCGCGATCATCGGCTTCCCGGGCCTGTCCGGCTTCTTCTCCAAGGACAAGATCATCGAGGCGGCGTTCGCCAAGGGCGGCACCGAGGGCTGGATCCTCGGCGGCTGCGCCCTGCTCGGCGCGGCCATCACCGCGTACTACATGACGCGCGTGATGCTGATGACGTTCTTCGGTGAGAAGCGCTGGCAGCCCGACGCGGACGGCCACGAGCCGCACCCGCACGAGTCCCCGAGGTCCATGACGATCCCGATGATCGTGCTGGCGTTCGGATCGGTCTTCGCCGGTGGGTTCTTCAGCATCGGTGACCGCTTCCTGCACTGGCTGGAGCCTGTCACGGGCCACAGCCACGGCGACTCCCCGGTCAGCGCCCTGACGGTCACCCTCGCCACCATGGTGGTGCTCGTGATCGGCGTGGCGATCGCCTACGCCCAGTACGGCCGCCGCCCCGTCCCGGTCGTCGCCCCGCGCGGGTCGCTGCTCACCCGGGCCGCCCGGCGCGACCTCCACCAGGACGACTTCAACCACGTCGTCCTGGTCCGCGGCGGCGAGCACCTCACGCGCTCCCTGGTCTACGTCGACCACACCCTGGTCGACGGAGTCGTCAACGGCACGGCGGCCTCGGTCGGCGGCCTCTCCGGGCGCCTGCGCCGGCTCCAGAACGGCTTCGCGCGGTCGTACGCGGTCTCGATGTTCGGCGGTGCGGCGGTCCTCATCGCCGCGACCCTGCTGATGAGGGCGGTCTGATACCGATGTCCTTTCCTCTGCTGACAGCGACGGCGGCGCTCCCGGCGATCGGGGCGGTCGCCACGGCCGCCGTACCGGCCGCCCGGCGCAACGCCGCCAAATCGCTGGCCCTGGTGTTCTCTCTGGCGACACTCGCCCTGGCGATCGTCGTCCTGGTCCGCTTCGACCCGGACGGCGGCCGCTACCAGCTCACCGAATCCCACTCCTGGATCGCGGACTTCGGGGTCAGGTACGAGTTGGGCGTGGACGGCATCGGGGTGGCGCTCGTCGCGCTGACCGCGTTGCTGATCCCGTTCATCATTTTCGCGGGCTGGCACGACGCCGACCCGCTGGAGACGGGCAGCAAGCGCTGGCGGCCGACACAGGGCTTCTTCGCCCTGATCCTGGCCGTCGAGGCGATGGTGATCATCTCCTTCGAGGCGACCGACGTCTTCGTCTTCTACATCTTCTTCGAAGCCATGCTGATCCCGATGTACTTCCTCATCGGCGGCTTCGGGGACCGTGCCCACGAGCACGGCGAGGAGGTGGCGTCCACACAACGGTCGTACGCGGCCGTGAAGTTCCTCCTGTACAACCTGGTCGGCGGTCTGATCATGCTGGCCGCGGTGATCGGCCTCTATGTGGTCGCCGGGAACTTCTCGCTCACGGAGATCGCCGAGGCCCGCGCCAACGGAACGCTCGACATGGCGACGAACACCGAACGCTGGCTGTTCCTTGGCTTCTTCTTCGCCTTCGCCGTGAAGGCGCCCCTGTGGCCGCTGCACACCTGGCTGCCCAACGCCATGGGTGAGGCGACCACCCCGGTCGCCGTGCTCATCACGGCGGTCGTCGACAAGGTCGGCACCTTCGCCATGCTCCGCTTCTGCCTCCAGCTGTTCCCGGAGGCGAGCAAGTGGGCGACGCCCGCCATCCTCGTCCTCGCCGTGATCAGCATCATCTACGGGGCGCTGCTCGCCGTGGGCCAGCGGGACATCAAGCGGCTGGTGGCGTACGCGTCGATCTCGCACTTCGGGTTCATCATCCTGGGCATCTTCGCGATGACCAGCCAGGGTCAGTCCGGCGCGACGCTCTACATGGTCAACCACGGCATCTCGACAGCCGCCCTGATGCTGGTCGCGGGTTTCCTGATCTCCCGGCGCGGCTCGCGGCTCATCGCCGACTACGGCGGGGTGCAGAAGGTGGCCCCGGTGCTCGCCGGCACCTTCCTGATCGGCGGTCTGGCGACGCTCTCGCTGCCGGGACTCGCGCCCTTCGTGAGCGAGTTCCTGGTCCTGGTCGGCACGTTCGCGCGCTACCCGGCGATCGGCATCATCGCCACCTTCGGCATCGTCCTCGCCGCGCTCTACACGCTCGTCCTGTACCAGCGGACGATGACGGGTCCGGTGAAGCCCGAGGTCTCGGCGATGCCCGACCTGCGCGCGCGTGAGCTCGTGGTCGTCGCCCCGCTGATCGTGTTGTTGATCTTCCTGGGCGTCTATCCGAAGCCCGTCACGGACATCGTGAATCCGGCGGTCAAGCAGACCTTGTCCGACGTAGACAAGAAGGACCCCCAGCCCGAGGTGGAGGCGGCCAAGTGAGCGCATCAGCCGTCCACAGCCTGTGGACAACGGCGGCAACCGCGGCCGAACCGATCTCGAAGATCGACACGCCGAAGATCGAGTACGGGCAATTGTCGCCCACCTTGATCGTTCTGGGCGCGGCGATCATCGGAGTGCTGGTCGAGGCGTTCGTGCCGCGCAAGCACCGCTACTACGCACAGTTGTTCGTATCCGTCGTGGCGCTGGCCGCCGCCTTCGCCGCGGTGGTCGCGCTGGCCGAGGGCGGATACGGCACCACGAAGGCAGGCATCGCGGCCATGGGCGCGATCGCGGTCGACGGACCGGCCCTCTTCCTTCAGGGCACGATCCTGCTGGCCTCCCTGGTCGGCCTGTTCACCTTCGCCGAACGGCGCCTCGACCCCGAGGTGCACGGCAACCGGGTCGACTCCTTCGCCGCCCAGGCGGCCTCCGTGCCCGGCAGCGACAGTGAACAGGCCGCTGTCAAGGCCGGGTTCACGACGACCGAGGTCTTCCCGCTGCTGCTGTTCGCGGTCGCCGGCATGCTGGTCTTCCCGTCGGCCAACGACCTGCTGACCCTGTTCATCGCGCTGGAAGTCTTCTCGCTGCCGCTGTACCTCCTGTGCGCACTGGCCCGCCGCAAGCGCCTCATGTCGCAGGAAGCCGCGGTCAAGTACTTCCTCCTCGGCGCGTTCGCCTCCGCGTTCACCCTCTTCGGCATCGCGCTGCTGTACGGGTACGCGGGCTCGGTGTCCTACGGCACGATCGCGCAGGTCGTCGACGGCACCGTCCAGAACGTGAACCCGGCGCTCGCCGACACCATGGGCAACGACGCGCTGCTCCTCGTCGGCGCCGCGATGATCGTCATGGGGCTGCTGTTCAAGGTGGGCGCGGTGCCGTTCCACATGTGGACACCCGACGTCTACCAGGGCGCGCCGACCCCGGTCACCGGCTTCATGGCCGCGGCGACCAAGGTGGCCGCCTTCGGCGCGCTGCTGCGTCTCCTCTATGTCGTCCTGCCCGGCCTGCGCTGGGACTGGCGGCCGGTCATGTGGGGCGTCGCGATCATCACCATGCTGGGCGGCGCGATCGTCGCGATCACGCAGACCGACATCAAGCGGCTGCTGGCGTACTCGTCCATCGCGCACGCCGGATTCATCCTCGCGGGTGTCATCGCGACCACTCCGGACGGCGTCTCGTCGGTTCTCTTCTACCTGGCCGCCTACTCGTTCGTGACGATCGGTGCGTTCGCCGTGGTCACCCTCGTGCGCGACGCCGGTGGCGAGGCGACCCACCTGTCCAAGTGGGCCGGGCTCGGACGCAGGTCACCCCTGGTGGCGGCCGTGTTCGCGGTGTTCCTGCTGGCCTTCGCCGGTATCCCGCTGACCTCAGGGTTCGCCGGTAAGTTCGCCGTGTTCAAGGCGGCGGCGGAGGGCGGCGCGGCCCCGCTGGTCGTGGTCGGTGTGATCTCGTCGGCGATCGCGGCGTTCTTCTACATCCGCGTGATCGTGCTGATGTTCTTCAGCGAGCCGCGGCCCGAGGGCCCGACCGTCGCCGTTCCGTCACCGCTGACGATGACGGCCATCGCGGTCGGCGTGGCGGTCACGCTGGTGCTCGGCGTGGCGCCGCAGTACTTCCTGGACCTGGCGAACCAGGCGGGAGTCTTCGTCCGCTGAGCCGCTCCGAGCAGGTGCGCTGACCTGCGTCTGCCTGTACGACGGGCCCGGTTCCCCAGGCGGGGTGCCGGGCCCGTCGGCGTCGTACGGGCGGTCGAGTCCGGGGATTCTCCCGCGCCCGTCACCCGGAGTCACCGGAACGAGCCTGTGGATAACTCCGGCGCTGTCAGTCCGGACCCCTATCGTGGAGGCAGTGGTCGAGGGACGACGTACGGGGGACCGGACGATGGGCGGGACAGGTGGGATCAGCGCGATGACAGCGATCACCGGGACACCGGAGCGAACCGAGAGCGAGGCACTGGCCACGCTGCACCGGGTCTTCGGATACGACGCCTTCCGCGGCGAGCAGGAAGCGGTCATCGAGCACGTGGTGGGCGGCGGAGACGCGGTCGTCCTCATGCCCACCGGCGGCGGAAAATCGCTGTGCTACCAGATCCCTGCCCTGGTCAGGCCGGGTACAGGCATTGTCGTCTCGCCGCTGATCGCGCTGATGCAGGACCAGGTGGACGCACTGCGGGCACTCGGCGTGAACGCCGGGTTCATGAACTCCACGCAGGACTTCGACGAGCGGCGGGTGGTCGAGGCCGAGTTCCTCGCCGGTGAGCTGGATCTGCTCTACCTGGCGCCGGAGCGACTGCGTCTCGACTCCACCCTGAACCTTCTTTCCCGCGGCAAGATCTCGGTCTTCGCGATCGACGAGGCGCACTGCGTCTCCCAGTGGGGCCACGACTTCCGCCCCGACTACCTGTCCCTCTCGCTGCTCGGCGAGCGCTGGCCGGACGTCCCGCGGCTCGCCCTCACGGCGACGGCCACCCGCGCGACGCACGAGGAGATCACCCAGCGGCTGAACATGCCGTCGGCCCGGCACTTCGTGGCGAGCTTCGACCGGCCCAACATCCAGTACCGGATCGTGCCGAAGGCCGATCCGAAGAAGCAGCTGCTGAGCTTCCTGCGCGAGGAGCACGCGGGCGACGCGGGCATCGTGTACTGCCTCTCGCGCAACTCCGTGGAGAAGACGGCCGAGTTCCTCTCCCGCAACGGCGTCGAGGCTGTGCCCTACCACGCGGGTCTGGACGCGGGCACGCGCGCGGCGCACCAGTCCCGGTTCCTGCGGGAGGAAGGCCTGGTCGTGTGCGCGACCATCGCCTTCGGCATGGGCATCGACAAGCCGGACGTACGGTTCGTCGCCCACCTCGACCTGCCCAAGTCGATCGAGGGCTACTACCAGGAGACGGGGCGTGGCGGCCGCGACGGACTGCCCTCCACCGCATGGATGGCCTACGGCCTCAACGACGTCATACAGCAGCGCAAGCTGATCCAGTCCGGTGAGGGTGACGAGGCCTTCCGCCGGCGGGCCGCCGCGCACCTGGACTCGATGCTGGGGCTGTGCGAGACCGCCCGGTGCCGCCGCGGACAGCTCCTCGCCTACTTCGGCCAGGAACCGGAGCCGGCGGGCTGCGGCAACTGCGACACCTGCCTCACGCCCCCCGAGACCTGGGACGGCACCGTCGCGGCCCAGAAGGTGCTGTCGACGGTGGTGCGGCTCCAGCGGGAGCGCGGGCAGAAGTTCGGCGCGGTGCAGATCATCGACATCCTGACGGGCAAGCGCTCGGCCAAGGTGATCCAGTTCGACCATGACCAGCTGTCGGTGTTCGGCATCGGTGAGGACCTCTCCGAGGGCGAATGGCGGGGCGTCGTGCGGCAGTTGCTGGCACAGGGGCTGCTCGCGGTCGAGGGCGAGTACGGCACGCTGGTGCTGACGGAGGCGAGCGGGTCCGTGCTCCGCCGCGAGCGGGACGTGCCGCTGCGCAAGGAGCCGAAGAAGTCGGCGACATCGAAGGCGTCGGGCTCTTCCTCCTCCGGGAGGAGCAAGTCCAAGGCCGCCGTGGCCGAGCTGCCCTCGGAACTGGTGCCGGCCTTCGAGGCCCTGCGTGCCTGGCGTGCCGAGCAGGCCCGTGAGCAGGGCGTCCCGGCGTACGTCATCTTCCACGACGCCACGCTCCGGGAGATCGCCACGGCCTGGCCGACCTCGGTGCAGCAGCTCGGCGGCATCAGTGGGGTCGGCGAGAAGAAACTGGTGACGTACGGGGAGGGCGTGATCGCGGTGCTGGCCGCACTGGGCGGGGCGCCGGCCACCGCCGATCCGGGGCCCGTGGAGAGCCCGGCTCCCGACGCCGCTCGGGGTGCCGCGACGGATCCGGGTGGTGCGGACTACTGGCCGGAGATGGACGCGGAGCCGGAGCCCGAGGACTGGATGTAGGGGACCGGGAGGGGACCGAGGGAGGCGGGGGGCCGCGGGAGGGGGGACCGGGGGACGGGGACCGAGGGACGGGGCCGGGCACGGGGGCCCTGGAAGGCGGCCGGGGTCGGGGGCGGAAGAGGCGACTGAGCTGGTCACAGAGCGCGCGTCGCGTACGCCCTGACGTCCGCGTCGGAGTCCGTCGTCGCCGTGGCGAGGGCCGCGCGGGCGGCTTCCGAGGCTCGGTGGCGGGTCAGGGCCAGGACGGCGGCCTTGCGGACGTCGGCGTTCGGGTCGGCCAGGGTCTTGGCGAGGACGGGCAGGGCGGTGCCGGGGTGGGCCACCGACAGCGCGGTGGCGGCACCGGCGCGGACCTGCCAGGCGGGGTCGGCCAGGGCGGTCACGGCCCGCGCGGCGAGTGGCACCGGGCAGCCGGTGGTGCCCAACGCCTCGTAGGCGGCGGCACGCACCAGGGCATCGGGGTCGTCGACGAGCCCGACGAGGGCCGCGTGGACGGCGTCGTGCTCGACGGAGATACCCGCGGCGGAGCCGGGGGCGGGGACGGCGCTGGGGTCGGCGTCGGACGGTGAGGTTTCGCTCAGGCGTCCGGCCGCCACCGTGGCCAGGGCCTTGGCGATCGTGACGCGGACCTCGCGGGACGGGTCGGCGGTCGCCGCGTGGGCCAGTTCCTCGGCGGCGTCGACGGAGACCAGGGCGCGGACGGCCTCGATACGGACGGCGATGTCTGCGTCGGTGAGCGAGCCGGCGAACAGGGCGGCGTCACCGAGGCGCAGGGCGCGCAGCACGTCCAGGGCCGCGGCGCGGACGACGGGGTCGGACTCGGCCAGGGCGGCGGCGAGGCCGTCGCGCAGGTCCGGTTCCGCCGGCAGGGTCTCGACGAGTTCGCGCAGGGAGGCCGCCGCGGCGGCACGCACCTGCGCGGAGGGGTCGCGCAACGCCTCGGCGAGAGCCGGACCGGTGCCCGACGGCACGGTCTCGGTGAGGACGGCGACGGCCTCGCGTCGGACAGCGGCCGCCGCGTCGGTCAAGTAGGGCAGCAGGGAACCGAGTTCGGGCTCGGCCTCGGCGAGGGCGACGAGCTCCAGGAGACGAACGGCCGACTGGCGGGAGGGCTCAGGTGAGGGTTCAGGGGAGGAGTGATCGAGGGCGGGCTCAGGCGTCGGAAGCGCCGAGCTGTCCGTGCCCCGCGGGGCGGCGGCCTCGGCCCCGGTGGCGACGGGTGCCACGTCCCGTGATCCGGCCGTGGCCACGTCCTCGGGGTGGACTTCGCCCAGCGGCCGGGAGGGGCCGCCGACCGGGGTGAACTCGTCGACCGGAACCAGATAGGGAGCCACGGGACGGGCCGTGAACTCCATCGAACCAGAGGGGGACTTGTGCAGATCGAGGTGATGGAACCAGGAGTCGTCGTCGCGACGAGGGTGGTCGAGGCGGTCGTGGTAGAGACCCCAGCGGGACTCCGTACGGGCCAGGGAGGCGCGCGCGGCCATCTCCGCGCAGTCACGGATGAAGGAGACCTCGGCGCACCGCATCAGCTCGTGCGCGGTGCGGGCACCCATCTCGGCGATGTCGTCGCGCATCCGCTCGAAGGACTCCAGGGCCAACGACAGCCGCGCGCCCGACTTCGGCGGGGCCACGTAGTCGTTCACGAAACGGCGCAGCTTGTACTCGACCTGGGGCTGCGGCGGGCCCTCCGGGTTGCGCAAGGGGCGGTAGATCAGTTCGTGCGCCTCGCGCAGCTGGTCGGCGGGAAGCTCACCGTCGTACGCCTTGTACCGGGCCGCGTCCGAGCCGGCCAGGTCGCCGAAGACGAACGCGCCGATCATGTAGTTGTGCGGGACGCAGGCCAGGTCACCGGCGGCGTACAGGCGGGGGACGGTCGTGCGGGCGTGCTCGTCGACCCGTACGCCCGAGGCCGAATGGCCGCCGCACAGGCCGATTTCCGAGATGTGCATCTCGATGTCGTGCGTGCGGTAGTCGTGACCGCGCCCGGAGTGGAAGGTGCCCCGGGTCGGACGCTCGGTCGAGTGCAGGATCGACTCCAGGGCCGAGATCGACTCCTCGGGGAGGTGGCTCAGCTTCAGGTACACCGGGCCCCGGTCGCTGGCGACCTCGGCCGCGAACTCGGCCATCATCTGGCCCGACCAGTAGTCGGAGTCGACGAAGCGTTCGCCGTGCCGGTTGACCTGGTAGCCGCCGAAGGGATTGGCGACGTAGGCGCAGGCCGGACCGTTGTAGTCCTTGATCAGCGGGTTGATCTGGAAGCACTCGATGCCGGTCAGCTCGGCGCCCGCGTGGTACGCCATGGCGTAGCCGTCACCCGCGTTGGTGGGATTCTCGTAGGTGCCGTAGAGGTAGCCGGAGGCGGGCAGGCCGAGGCGGCCGCAGGCCCCGGTCGCGAGGACGACCCCGCCCGCGCGGACGGTGACGAACTGCCCCGTCCGGGTGTTGAAGCCGACCGCCCCGATGGCGCGCCCGTCCTCGGGAGAGGTCAGCACGCGCACCGGCATCACCCGGTTCTCGATGCGGATCCGTTCCCGCATCTCGCGCCGCCGCAGCTGCCGGTACAGCACCTTCTTGACGTCCTTGCCCTCCGGCATGGGCAGCACATAGGAGCCGGAACGGTGGACCTGGCGGACCGCGTAGTCGCCGTGCTCGTCCTTCTCGAACTTCACGCCGTACGACTCCAGGCGCTGCACCATGGCGAAGCCGCGGGTCGCGGTCTGGCGGACGGTGGACTGGTCGACGATGCCGTCGTTGGCGCGGGTGATCTCGGCGACGTAGTCGTCGGGCTCGGCGCGGCCGGGAATGACCGCGTTGTTGACGCCGTCCATGCCCATCGCGAGGGCCCCGGAGTGCCGGACATGGGCCTTCTCCAGGAGCAGGACGTGCGCGCCGTGCTCGGCGGCGGTCAGGGCCGCCATGGTGCCGGCGGTGCCGCCACCGACGACGAGGACGTCGCAGGTCAGCTCCTCGGCGTCGCCGAGCGCGGGGATCTGGAGAAGGGTGTCCACCGGAGTGCCTTTCAGGTGCTCAGTGAGGTCAGGACATCGCGTCGCAGGGCCACCCGCGCGGGGTCGTCATGGGCGGCGCGGTCGCGTGGACGCGGCACGTCCCGTACGGCGACGAGGCGGCCCGCGCCGAGGAGGGCCACGCGATCGCCGAGGAACAGGGCCTCGTCCACGTCGTGGGTGACGAAGACGACGGTCGCGCCCGTGCCGTGCAGCACCTCCACCAACAGGTCCTGCATGCCGGCGCGGGTCTGGGCGTCGAGGGCGCCGAAGGGTTCGTCCATGAGGACGGCGCGCGGACCCGCGGCGAGCGCCCGGGCCAGTTGCGCCCGCTGGCGCTGTCCCCCGGAGACCCGGTGCGGCAACTGCCTTGCTCGGTCGGCGAGTCCGACCCGCTCGAGCCAGGCCGCGGCCTGCTTCCTGCGCTCCGCGCGCGGTGCGCCCTGGATGGCGAGGGGCAGTTCGACGTTGGCCAGCAGGCTGCGCCACGGGAGCAGAGCGTCCTCCTGGAAGACCAGCGCGCGGTCCGCCGCCGGCCCGCCGATCGGCCGGCCGTCCTGCTCGACGGATCCGGTGAGCGCGGGCAGCAGCCCGGCCAGCGTGCGCAACAGCGTCGACTTGCCGCAGCCCGAGGGGCCGACGACGGTCAGGATCTCGCCCGGCGGGACGTCCAGGTCGACATCGGCCAGAGCGGCGGCGTCGGGGCGGCCGAGGGTGGCCGCGCGGAGGGTGAGCCGGGTACCGCGTACAGCCGTACCGGTCGCGGTGGTGGTGTCGGTGGTCGCGCCGTCGGTGTCCGTACGGGTGGTCTCGCGGGTCTCAGACGAGGTGCTCATCGCGCGCCTCCGCGGGTTCGGGTCCGGTGGGGACGGTGGACGAGGTCGCCGGTGCCGGCGCGGGCGGCCGGGGACCCTTGGGCCGGGCCCGGCCGGTGGGGACGTACGACGTGCGGGGCAGCCAGCGGGTGAGGCGGCGGCCGAGGAGTTCCACGGCCGTGGACGTGGCCCAGCCGAGCACGCCGATCGTGACCATGCCGACGAACACCCCCGGGTAGTCGACGACCGTGTAGTCCTGCCAGGTGCGGTAGCCGACGCCGTACTGACCGGAGATCATCTCGGCGGAGATCACACAGATCCACGACACCCCGATGCCGACCGACAGGCCGCCGAAGATGCCCGGCAGCGCCCCGGGCAGGACGACCGAGCCGAGGATCCGCCACCGGCCACCGCCCATGGTGCGGACCGCCTCCTCCCACCCGGGCGGCAGGGCGCGGACGGCGTGCCGGGTGGAGACCAGGACCGGGAAGAAGGCGGCGGTGAAGGTGATGAAGACGATGCCCTGCTCGTTGGAGGGGAAGAGCAGGATCGCGACGGGCACCAGGGCGATCGCCGGAATCGGGCGGACGACTTCGAGGATCGGTCCGAGCAGGTCCTCGGCGAGACGCGAGCGCGCCACGAGCACGCCCGTGGCAACACCCAGGACGGCGGCCAGAAGGAAGCCGGTGACGATGCGGGTGAGGCTGTCGGTGAGGTCGGTCCAGTAGTCGTC
The DNA here is from genome assembly GCF_032248645.1 of Streptomyces zaehneri. Lineage (NCBI taxonomy): Bacteria > Bacillati > Actinomycetota > Actinomycetes > Kitasatosporales > Streptomycetaceae > Streptomyces > Streptomyces zaehneri. Next base: position 99,804 of record NZ_JASTTJ010000018.1, on the reverse strand, counting down.
GCCGGCCAGGCGGTCGGCGAAGGCGCGGGCCACGTCGGCGACCGTGGGGAACTGCGAGAAACGCAACCACAGGTCGATGTCCAGGCTGGTCAGCAGCTGCCACAGGCCGAGGGCCGCCCCCACCGAGGCCACCCGCAGCGCATACCGGGTCACGACGCCAGTCCCAGCGCGTCGGCGTACGTGACGACGCGGGCACCGCCGTGGGCCGCGACGTAGGCCTGCGCGGTCGCCGGGGCGACGAACGGCACAAGCGTCGTGCCGTCGGCCACCCAGACGGCCCGGTCGGCGAACCACAGGGTGCCCGTGGTGGCGTCGGGGACGTAGGAGGCGCGGATGCCGTCCTTGTGCTGCGCGACGTAGGCCAGCAGCTCGGCGGGCGTGTTGAAGGTACGGGTCCGCGTGGCGCCCTTGGGCCAGACCTCGCTCGCGGCCGGTGCGGGGGCGGCGGCGAGCTGCTTCGCGTAGGACGGGCCGAGCGCCTTCTTCACGTACCGGTCGTCGACGAAGGAGTCCACGTCGACGTCTCCGGTCAGCTTGGCCGCCTTCAGGATCGAGACGTCCTCCTTGAGCGCGGCGACGAGCTGCGGCTTGACGGCCGGGTCGAAGGTGGAGATGCCGTGGGCGCCGTTGTAGAGGTAGACGACCTCGGCGGGCAGGCCGGTGGCCTTGGCGACCTTCTCGGCGGCGGCCACCGGGTGCGCGTCGAGGTAGCCGGTGGCTTCCGACTGCGCCTTCAGGAACGCCTCCAGCACGGCCGGGCGCTTCTTCGCGAAGTCCTCGCGGGCGGTGACGCCGTGGAAGGTCGGCAGGTCCAGCTGCGCGCCGTCGTACAGCGCCTTCGCCTTGCCCTGGTAGGCGAGCAGGCCGGGCCAGGCGACGAACTGCGAGAGCGCGTCGGCACTGCCGGCCGAGAGGGCCGACGCCCCGACGGCAGGCTGCTGGTTGAGCTTCTCGATGTCCTTGGCCGGGTCGATGCCGGCGCGCCGCAAGGCCCGTACGAGGGTGCCGTCGGCGGCGGAACCGATGCTGGTGGAGACCTCCTTGCCCTTGAGGTCCTCGATGGAGGCGAGCTTGGAGTCGGGCGCCGTGACGATGGTGTTGAGGCCGCCGCGGAGGTTGTAGCCGGTGACCGAGACCAGGTGGGTGGGCTTGCCGAGCTGTTTGCCGCGGGCCGCGTTGATGAGGAGCGGGAAGTCGCCCATCGAGCCGATGTCGATCTTCCCGGCGGTCATCTGCGCGGTGATGGGGGCGCCGGTGGCGTAGTCCTGCCAGTCCACTTTGTAGGTCGTGCCGTCGCCGAGGGCGTTCAGCTCCTTCTCGAAGTAGCCGAGTGAGCGCAGGAGGGTGCCCGCCGTGACGGTGTTGATGGTCTTGGACTGGTAGCCGACGGTGACGGTGACCGTGGAGCCGCTACCGGCCTCGGCGCTGCCGCATCCGGTGAGGGGGAGCAGGAGAAGGGCGGCGGACGCGGCTGACGCTTTGGGTTTCATGGAGGTTCGGGCCTTTCACCGGAGCAGGTAGGGCATGTTGACCGTGACGGCACCGGTGGGACAGCGAGCCGCGCACGGGCCGCAGTACCAGCACTCGTCGACGTGCATGTAGGCCTTGCCGTTGCTCTCGTCGATGGCGAGGGAGTCCAGCGGGCACATGTCCACACAGAGCGTGCAGCCGTCGATGCACTTCGACTCGTCGATGGTCACGGGCACGTCGGCCCGCTGGGGTGCCAGGGTCATGGCTGTCTCCAGAAAAGTCCCGAGAAATTCTGAGAAATCCCGCTCGACGGTGAACCGATGAGGCCGTGCCGAGCGATGAAGGGTTGAGGACGGAGAAGGGGGCGGAGAAGCGGACGAGCACGAGGGCGCGGGCATGAGGGCGCGGCATGAAGGTGGAGAAGGGGGCGGAAGCGATGCCGGCGGGAGAGTTCGATGGGAGGGATCAGAGGGTGCGGTGCAGCAGGCCGCTCATCGAGATGCGGTCTCCTCGGAAGCGGATGAACTCCAGGTCCACCGGGCGGCCGTCGGAGAGGTGGGTGAGGCGTTCGAGCATCAGGACGGCAGCGCCACGCGGCGCCTCCAGCACGGCCGCGGAGTGGGCGTCCGCGGTCACCGCCTCGAGCGTGATCTCGGCGTGGCCGAGTCGCTGCCCGGTGACGGCTTCCAGGAGCCGGAACACGTCGGTGTTCTCCAGATCGGCGCCGAGCAGGGCGGTGCCGATGTCGAGCGGGATGTAGGTGAGGTCGAGAGAGAGGGGGAGGCCACCCAGACGACGCAGGCGTTCGATGTAGAGCACGTCGGCGCCGGGCGGGACGTGGAGGCGGTCGGCCACCGGGGCGGGCGCGGCGACGGGGCCCATCGTGCGGACCTCGTTGGTGACGTGGCCGTGCTCGTGCAGGGTCTCCGCGAGGCCCATCAGACGGTCCAGGCCGTGCGGGTACTTCTGCGCCACGACGACCGTGCCGACGCCAGGCAGGCGCTCCACAAGTCCCTCCGCCCGAAGCAGGTCGAGAGCCTGGCGGACGGTGTTGCGGGAGGCGCGGTAGTCGGTCGCGAGGATCGACTCGTGGGGGAGCGTGCCGTCCGGAAAGCCGTCGGTCAGCAGCTGGCGGCGCAGGAGGTCCGCGAGCTGTCGGGCCTGGTCCGCGCGCAGCCGACGCCGCGCACGGTGGGCGGCGACGGTGGTCGCGCCCTGGCCGACGTGGTCTCGGATGCGGTCGGTGGGTGGCATGTTTCGAACCATAGCGAGCCAGTAGGAAAAGCGGTGTTGCCGGAGTGTTGCGCCACCTGCGGGAGCGTCAGAGAAGGAGCTGACCTGGGAGAACAGGACCGCCTTACACAAGATCTGCCAGGTCGGGACGTCGTCGTCAGAACGTCGCTGCCAGAACGTCGCCCTCGGAACAACGCGTCAGGCCAACGCGTCAGGCCAAGGCGTCAGGCCAAGGCGTCAGGCCAACGCCGTCAGGCCTGGGGCGAAGGTGATCAGCAGGGGCAGCAGCGGCACCAGCGTGGCCACCGCCGTCGTCAGCGCCCGCTGTCTGCGGAGCAGGCGCGGGGGCGGCTGGAGCAGGCGGTCGACCCGCTCGCCCAGGAGACGGCGGCTGGAGGCGCAGGACAGGACGCCCCGGTGCTGGTTCAGCTCGATCAGGGCCAGTGCCGTGGTCAGGTGACCGCAGCGGCGCGACGCCGTGTCGTCGGCGGCGAGTTCGACCAGGCGGTGGGTCTGGTCGCAGAAGTGGGAGAAGAGCGGAATACGGGGGAAGCCGGTGGCAAGGGCGGTCGACAGGTGGAGCAGCCAGTCATGGTGGGCGCGGGCATGGCCACGCTCATGGGTGAGGACGGCGTCCAGCTGGTGGGAGGTGAGGCGGTGCAGGGCGCCGGTCGTCACGATCAACTGGGGTGGGCTGCCCGGCATCCACCAGGCGTCCGGGTACTCGTCCTCCAACACCAGCAGCGGGCCCCGCGCGGACGGCAGGCCCGCGGGCAGGTCGGGGGCGCGTTCACGCAGGTGGGACCTGGCCCGGCCGCGGCGTCGGCGCGTCTCGACGAGCTCGCGGGCCAGCATCGCGGTGGTCCAGGCGGCCCCGCAGGCCAGCAGCAGAGTCAGGGCAGCGGCCCACAAGGGGGCGGCGGAGAGGTCGTACGCCTCGGAGACCCCGGGCGGTGCGGGGGCGAAGACCCGGGCGCGCACGGTGTGGAACACGGCGGCGGCGCCCAGGGTCAGGGCGGTCAGGCAGCACAGCAGGACCGTGGCGACCAGGCACTGCCACACCCACAGTCCGATCACCGGCTCCCGCTCGGGCCAGGCGGACCGGGTGAGCGCGCGCGGAGCCGGCACGGCGGCGGACAGGGCGACGACGCTCAGCAGGAGCAGGCAGAGAGTCATGCCATGGGCTCCGGATCCTGGTCGGGAAGGGGGCGTGGGCCACGTGCGCGCGGGGTGCGTACGGCGTACCCGCGTGCGTACGGCCTGCCATGGGCGGCGGGCTCGGCCCGAGGACCGTGCCCGCCGCCAGTATGACGGCGGTTCCTCCGGGAGTCAGCCCACGACGACACCCGATTCAGCCTCGTCCGCCCTGACTCGGCGACCTCGCCGCGGCCAGTCACCCCACCACCGGGTTGGACCGGCACCGGCGCAGGGCTCGCCCCTGGCACCGACACCGACACCGGCACCGGCGCAGGGCTCGCCCCTGGCACCGACACCGACACCGGCACCGGCGCAGGGCTCGCCCCTGGCACCGACTCCGACTCCGACACCGACTCCGACACCGACTCCGACACCGGCGCAGGGCTCGCCCCTGGCACAGGCATCGGCGCAGGGCTCGCCCCTGGCACCGGCACCGGCACCGGGGCAGGGCTCGCCCCTGGAACAGGGCCCGCCCCCGGGCGTTTCACCCGGCGGTCACCTGGCCGCTCACCTCTCCCAGGCCCACTCGGGTGCCGCCGGGGCCGGGAGCCCAGGCGGAGAGGGTCACCACGTCCCCGTCCTCCAGGAACGTGCGCTTGCCGTCGGGGAGTTCGAGCGGGTCACGGCCGTTCCAGGTCAGCTCCAGCAGGGAGCCGCGCTCGTGCGGGTGGGGGCCGCTCACCGTGCCCGAGCCGTACAGGTCGCCCGTGCGCAGGGAGGCGCCGTTGACCGTGAGGTGGGCGAGTTGCTGGGCGGCCGTCCAGTACATGGTGGAGAAGGGGGGATCGGAGATCACCTGTCCATTGAGCGCGACGGAGATGCGCAGGTCGTAGCCGCCGGGCTCGGCGTCCGCGTCGTCCAGGTAGGGGAGGAGGGGGTGGGTCCGCTCCGGGGGCGCCACCCGTGCGCTCTCCAGGGCTTCCAGCGGGGTGATCCACGCCGACACCGACGTGGCGAACGACTTGGCGAGGAACGGGCCGAGAGGGACGTACTCCCAGGCCTGGAGGTCGCGGGCGGACCAGTCGTTGAGCAGGCACAGACCGAAGACGTGCTCGCGGAAGTCGGTCAGCGCGACCGGGCTGCCCTGCCGCGAGGGCACGCCGACCACGAAGCCGACCTCGGCCTCGATGTCGAGCCGCACGGAAGGGCCGAAGACGGGCGCCGGCTCGTCGGGAGCCTTGCGCTGGCCCGACGGGCGGACGACGTCCGTGCCGGAGACCACGACCGTGCCGGCCCGGCCGTGGTAGCCGATCGGCAGGTGCTTCCAGTTGGGCAGGAGGACGTCACCGGCGTCCGGACGGAAGATCGCTCCCGCGTTCCGGGCGTGGTGCTCGGACGAGTAGAAGTCGACGTAGTCGGCGACCTGGAAGGGAAGGTGCAGGGTCACGCCGGACAGGGGGTGGAAGAGCGGTTCGACGGCGGGCCGGTGGGCGGGGTCGGTCACCCACTCCGTCAGGGCGCGGCGTACCTGCGACCAGGTCGTGCGCCCCGCCGCGAGCAGCGGGTCGAGCGTCGGCGAGGCGAGGAGGCCGGCGTGTGGCGAGCCGAGCGCGCGGGCCGCCGCGCCCGCGTCGAGGACATGGTCGCCGAGCCGGACGCCGACGGTCCGCTCCGTGGAGCCCGGGAGGGAGAAGACGCCGTACGGGAGGTTGTGCGGGCCGAAGGGGTCGCCCTCGGGAAGGTCGAAGGGGGGCATCGGGTACTGCCTCTCTTTCGTGCGCTCTTTGGTGCTCGCCATGTCGGGCTCGCCGGACTTCGAACGGGTGTCGCGCGGGTGCGCCGAGCCGCGCCACACGTTACGGCCGACGTCGTGGAAGTGACACGGGGGCCGGGCCGACGAGACACGTCGGCCGGCAGCTCTCCGCTGTCGGTCGCTCACCCGAAGTCGTCCACCGGCCGGTACGCAATCTTGACGGAGCGGTGCGAAACGGGAGACTCTGGGCGGGTGCTGGAAGGCCTCGGGGAGGGGGCCTTCCCCTGGCACAACTGGGGGGCGGATGGCCATAGGGGAGGCCGGCCTCGGGTCGGCGCGGCGTGGCTCACGGCCGGAACGGCTGGAAGCGGCCATGCGCGACAGGCTCGGCCGGGAATGCGTGTACGTACCGTCGTGCAGATTCGGGCTGTACGTGGCCTTGCGCCACTGGTGCCCGCCCGGCGGCCGGGTACTGATGTCGCCGGTCAACGACGACGTGATCTTCTTCGTGCTCCTCGCGGCGGGACTGCGTCCCGTGCAGGCGCCGTTGAACCCGCTGGACGCGTCGATCGACGTCGATGCCGTGCCCGACGAGGTGTGGGGCTCGCTCTCCGGCGTCCTCACGACGAACCTGTACGGCAACCCGGACGACACACCCCGCCTGCGGGAGAAGTGCGACGCGCTGGGCATCCCGTTGTTCGAGGACGGGGCGCACGCCATCGGCAGCACAGTGGGGGGCAGACCGGTCGGGGCCTGGGGGGACGCCTCCGTGTTCAGCCTTTCCAAGCATGTCGGTGCCAAGGCCGGCGGCTTCCTGGCCTGCGCCGACCCGGGGCTGCGCGAGGCCCTGGCGAAGACCTGCGAGGACCTGCTGCTGCCGGGGCGGTTCACGGCGGAACTCGCCTACACCGTCCGGCCTTACGCGGAGGCGACCGTGCGGGGGCTGCGGCTGCGGCGGGCCGCCTGGGCCACGATGCGCCTGCTCGGGCTGATGGAGCGGGAGGAGATCCGGATGCCGCTTCGGCCGGCCGAGTTGGCCCGCGCCGTCGACGCGGCGCCCGGCCTCACCGCGCACGACTCCTGGGTACGCGTCGACATGCACGACTACCGGCTGCGTTCGGGGCCGCTGAGAGCGGGCCGCATCGGCCGCAGGCTCGACCACCTGGACGAGGTGCTGGCGGCCTGCCGGGCAGGCACGGAACTGCTCCTGTCCACACCGTGGGCGCAGCCCGGCGCTGCTCGCGCCGACCGGGTCCAACCCCTTTTCCGCGTCCCCCTGTTCGTCGCCGACCGGGACGCCGCGCGGGCGGCGCTCGCGCGGCGGGGCATCGTCGTCGGGTACCTCTATGACCCGCCTCTGGACGACTACGCGGGTGCCGCCTTCACCGACCCGTCGCCCGATCCCGCAGGGTCCCGCTGGTTCGCCCGGCACGCGTTGCCCGTGGATCCGCTGCGGGCCAGGCAGGTCGTCGAGGTGCTCCAGGAGTCCGGCGTACGGCCGGTCGAGGCGCCGGGAGGGCTGGAGCCGACCCGTGGCTGAGACGCAGGCCGAGATCCAGGTACCCGAGCCCTCGGCGCCGCCCGCCGGCAAGGAGACGGCGGGCACGCCACCGGCCGACGACCCGCACGGCTCCGGATCCCTGTTCAGGAACGCCTACTTCCTGATGCTCAGCACGGGCGTCTCCGCCGTGCTGGGCCTGGGCTTCTGGCTGGTGGCCGCGCGCTACTACTCAAAGGAGGCCGTCGGCCAGGGCTCGGCCGCGATCGCGGCGATGCGGCTGCTCGCCAGCATCACGGCGACGACGATGATCGGGGCGGTCGTCCGCTTCGTGCCGCGTGCGGGGCGGGCCACGGGCTCGCTGGTATGGCGGGCGTACGCGGCCAGCTCGGTGGTCGTGACCGTCGCCGCCTTCGTCTTCCTGCTCACCCTGGACCTGTGGGGGGCGACGTACGCACCGCTCGGCACGGCCGCCGCGGGCACGGCGTTCGTCGTCGCGTGCGTGGCGTGGGCGCTGCTCACGCTCCAGGACGGGGTGCTCACCGGCCTGCGCAGGTCGGGCTGGGTGCCGGTCGGCAACGCGGTGTTCTCCGTCGGCAAGCTGATCCTGCTGGTCGTGTGCGCGACCGCGCTGCCGGCGCTCGGGATCTTCGTGTCCTGGGCCGTCGCGATCGCGTTCTCGACGCTGCCTCTGGGCTGGTTGATCTTCCGTCGGCTGATCCCGCGCCAGGCCGCCGCCGACCGAGACCTGGAGCCTCCCCGACTGCGGGAGATGGGCCGCTTCCTGGCCGGGGACTCGCTGGGCGCGCTGTTCAGCCTGGCGATGATCAACCTGCTGCCGGTGATGGTCGCGGTCCGCTTCAGCGCGGCGGAGAACGGCTACTTCTACGTGGCGTACACCGTCGGCGGCACGATGGAGTTCATGGCCATCAACATGGCCTCCTCCCTCACCGCGCACGCCTCGCACGACCCGCGCCGGCTCGCCGAGGGCGTGCGCGGGGCGCTGCGCCGGATGACGCTGCTGCTGGTGCCGGTGGTGTTGGTGCTGGTGGTGTTCGCGCCGCAGATCCTGCTGCCGTTCCACGAGGACTACGCCGAGCACGGCACCACCGTGCTGCGGCTGCTGGCCGCCGGAGCGCTGCCCCGGGTCGTGGTCGAGCTGTACATCGGGGTGCTGCGGGTGCAGGGCCGCACCGGGGTCCTCGCCGCGCTCCAGGGCGCCATGTGCGCGCTGGTGCTGGGCAGCGCCGCCCTGCTGTTCGCCCCGGCCGGGATCGCCGGCGCGGGCTGGGCGGTGCTGATCAGCATGACCCTGATCGCCGCCGTCTCCGCCGTGGGCCTGCGGTCCGCGCTGCGCCGCAACGACCGTCCGCCCGTCGGCCGTTCCTCCGCCGCCCCGGCCTACGGCACCCATTGGGCACGGCTGAACGCCACCGCCGGATACGGCACGAACTGGGCGCGCCGGGCGGCGTACGAACGCGACGGCGTCGACGAGGACACGGTCACCCTGTTCATAGGACGTCCCGGGTACGAACGCGAGGCGCTGCAGGCGGACACGCTCGCGCTGATAAGGCGGCCCCCGCACCAGTCCGACACCGGCAAGGGAAACGAGGAGACAGAGGGGGCCGGGAGGACTGGAAGGACTGGAAGGACTGGGAGGACTGGGAGGACTGGGAGGACTGGGAGGACCGGGAGAACCGGGAGGACTGCGAGGACCGGGAGGACCGGGAGAACCGGGAGGACTGCGAGGACCGGGAGAACCGGGAGGACTGCGAGGACCGGGAGGACCGGGAGGCGGGACGAGTCGGCTCGGGAGGCTGCGCGGCGCAGGACCGCTCGGGCCGGGCGCCGGGAGCGGTGGGTCGCGGGCGGACTGTGGGGTCTGCTCGGCGTCGCCACCGTGGCCTTCTGGACGGCGGCGCTGCGCCAATTGCCTTGGCGCGACGGCCCGTCCGAGGAGGCGCTGACCGGACGTCAGCTGCTGGCGGCGCTGCCGCTCACGGCGCTGGTCGCGGGGGGCCTGCTGCTCGTGGTGTTCGTCGGCGCGGTGACACTGCGCGCGACGCGCGGCCCGCTGCTGCCGGGGGCGGCGCTGGGTTCGGTGCTGCTCGCCCTGTACGCCGTGCCTTTCGCCTTCGGCCGGGAGCCGTCACCGGTCGGTGGGGCGCTGTACGCGAGGGCGGCCGGTTTCCTCGCGGAGGCGATGGGACCGGACGGCGGGTCCGAGCCGTTGCTGCGCTGGGCACCGCCGGCCGTGCAACTGCTGGGTCTTGTACCTCTGTGGCTGCTGCTCGGCGGCGCGGACCGGTGGTTGACGTGGCCGGGGCGCTGGGGCGTCCTGTATCTCGTCGCGGTGGGCGGCTGGGTGTGGCGGCAGGAACTCGCGCCGGCGGCCGTGCCCCTGTTCGTCGTGCTCGTCCTCGCCGCCGCGTTCCTGCCGCTCGGCACCCGTGGCCGGGTGCCGGCCGGACAGCCGCGCGGCGCGGTCAGCGGGGCGGCACGGGCTGATGGAAGTAGCCGTTCCTGCCCGCCTCCCGGTAGCCCTCGAGGCCCGGGCCCTCGTTGACGGTCAGGTCGCACACGGGCTTCTCGGAGGTGGGCCGGTTCCAGTGCACCAGCGCCTTCACCTCCGGGAGCCTCTTCACGGCGGCGGGGATCTGGGTGTACCAGTCGCGCTGGCGTCGCGGGGCGTCGGCGTCCGGTGCGGTGGCGAACTCCGCGAGCATCACCGGCTTTTCGTCGCTGATGTTCTCGCGCAGCCACTCGTAACTGGGCCGCTGGCTGCGCAGGAAGTCCTTCCAGTCCGTGGTGCCGTGGCACTGGTAGTAGTTGTACTGGTCCATGGCGATCCAGTCGACGTACTCGTCCCCGGGGTAGAGCGCCTTCATGTCGGCCGCGCCGCCGAGGTAGCCGGAGACGGTCCACACCCACACCACGTTGTCGGCGCCCAGTTCACGGAACCGGTCGCGGACATGGCGGTACCCGGCGACGAACTCCTCCGGGGTGCCCGCACCTTCCTTGATGCGGGCGTCGGTCTCCTGGTCGAAGGAGAGGAAGACGCGTTTGCCGTAGGCCTTGATACGCCGGATCTGCGGATCGAGGATCTTCTCGTCGAACTTGCCGGAGGCGATGTTCTTCCAGCCGAGCTGGGTCTCCGTCCAGTTCTCGTGGTGCGGCTCGGTCCAGACGGTGGACTCCCAGGCCAGCATGAGCAGTCGCTCCTTGCCGAGTTCCTGTTCGTCGGGGGTGAGCAGTTCCCCGTCGAGCCGGGTGCCCGACATGTCGTGGTAGTTGTAGACGAGGTCCAGCTTGCGGCCGATCCTCTTCTCGAAGCCGTGCACGGCGTCCTTGAGCGAGCCGTCCTCTGCGTACGGCACGGCGGCGCCCCACCAGGCGCCGCAGGGCGGGATCAGTGTGTCGGTGGGGGCGCAGGGTCCGGTGGGCAGCTCACCCGAGGCCGCGTTGCCGGGCAGGGTGTCCGTCGCGGAATCCGGGTCCTCAAAGCGGCCGGCCCAGATGCCGAGCCCGGCGAGCAGCGCGGCCACCGCCACCATCGCGACAGCCGTGCAGGTGCGCCTCGCGGTCCCCGGGTCATTCCTCGGGCCGTCCGCCGGGCCGGTCCCCGGGACGCTCGCCGGGGAGTTCCTCGGGGCGCGTCCCGGCGAGTTCCTCGGGCTGCGTGGTCCGCGCAGCCGGTGCAGGCCCGTCATGTGTCACTGCCGCCGGAAGGCCTGCGCCTGACCTTGGCGCGCTCGACCGCGCCGCGCCGAGCGGCGGGCAGCGGCAGCCCCGGCAGGGCCGCGGTGACCGAGGTCAAGCAGGCGAGCGAGACCAGGAAGGCGGTCATCGAGAAGGCCTTCACCAGGAACAGCGAGGTGGCGGTGAGGACGCCGAGCGAGAGGCTGATGGGCGCGGCGAGCGCGACCGCCTCCAGCCTGGCGCCGGAGGCCAGGCGACCTGGCTGCGGATACAGCGCCGCGCAGCCAGGACCGAACAGGACGAACAGCAGCACCGGGATCCAGCGCAGCGGAGAGGGGCCGGGTACGGCGGTGGCGGCCAGCGCCGACCAGCCCGAAGCCGCGACGAGGACCCTCAGATGCGTCGAGGTGAACCTGCCGCCCTCGGCTCCTTTGGTGTGACCTGGTTCCCTGTGACCTGGTTCCCTGTGGCCCGGTTCCCTGTGGCCCGGTTCCCTGTGGCCCGGTTCCCTGTGGCCCGGTTCCCTGTGGCCCGGTTCCCTGTGACCTGGTTCCCTGTGGCCCGGTTCCCTGGGGCCAAGGCCGCCGTAGCCCGGTTCCCCGTAGCCCGGCCTCCCGTGGTCGAGGTCTCCGTGGCCCTTGTCGGCGGTGTTCTCGTTGTTGATGTCCCCGTTGCTGATGCCCTCGGAGTCTGTGGTCGTCACTTCGATCACCTTGTGGTCATTCATCGGGTGGCCGGGCGGTACTCCAGGACAACGCCGTACGGATGGCTCTCGACGGTCCGGAAGAGGGGCGAGGCGGACAGCTTCGAACGCAGGGTGTCGAAGCCGCCGGGCGGCAGCAGACCCTCGCCGGCGGTGTAGATGTCCTGGGTGCGGGTGAGGACGACGTAAGCCTTGGCGCCCGGTGGGATCCCGTCCGCGAGATAGCCGGCCGGGTCCTTCAGCATCCTCTCGTTCTCGGGCAGTGCCTGTTCGGCGAAGAACCAGTGCTCGAGACGGTCGTAGCGGTGCAGTGCCTGGGGGAAGGAGCCGCTGGTGGCGAGGATCAGCGAGCCGTCGGGAGCGTTGTCGAGGGCCCTGGTGACCAGGGCGGTCTCGTCCGGTGGCGTGTAGAACATCTTCTCCTTGCCGTAGTACGACGGCAGGAAGCCGGCCAGCAGCACCAGCAGGACGACCGGCAGCGCGAAGGCCGCCGTCCTGCGCCGCAGTGCCTTCGCCCTGCCGCGGTGGGTCCCCGCGACGGCCGGCACCAGCGCGGCGGCGGCGAAGAAGGCCGCGCCGGGCAGGGCGAACAGATAGACACGGAAGAGCATCTCGCCGCCGTAGTCGTTGACGGCGAACAGCGGTACAGGAGCGACGGACACCAGCAGCAGGGGCAGCGCGCTGCGGGTCAGCCGGCGCCGCAGTACGACGGCGGTCCCGGCGAGGACGGCGACCGCGAGCACCATCGCCACGTTGGCGGTGCCCGCGAGTTCCGGCCCGGGCCCGGTGAGCTGCCCGGCGTAGCCCGCGCGGGAGTTCTCCGTCAGCTCGCCGATCGACTTCCTGACGGCGGAGAGCGTCTCGACGAACAGCGGTCGCCCCATGGTCAGGTCCCACGTGAGCATCAGCAGCGCGGCGACGGCCAGCAGCCCGTAGTTGCGGTAGCGGCGGGTGAGACTGAGCGCGACCAGACAGATGGTGAGCATCACCGGGGTGAGCTGGTGCGTGGCGTTGACGGCGGCGATCAGCGGGGCCAGGATCACCACGCACACCGCGCGCTGCTTCTTTCCCGTCGGCGGCGGGACGGGCGCGGCCACCGGGTCGAGGAAGGTGCGGTCGCGCAGCCGTCCGGCGGACCCGGGCCGCACGAAGTGCCGCAGCACCACCGCGAGGACCGTCAGGTGCAGCAGGTACGCGAGCGCCTGCGGGGCGAAGTAGTCCTGGCCCACCCAGTTGGCGAGCTGGAAGATCCACACGGCGGTCCAGATCAGCCGCCAGTCCTCGCAGAAGGTGCGGTAGATCAGGACCAGCACCGGCATCATGAGCAGGCCGACGACGATCGGGGCCCAGTTGGCGTACACGGCGGCGTTCTCCACGCCGAAGGCGCGCACGAGGCCCGCGTCGAGGGTGAAGAAGCCCGGCCACTGGTCGTACGCGGACATGTTGCCCGACAGCGCCGCGCCCGGTCGCAGCTCACCGTTGGCGAGCAGCGTGTCGACGATGGCGTCGTGCTTGGAGGCCCACGGGTAGCGCACCGCGTCGTACAGCACCGCCGGCGGCGCCTTCAGCGCCAGGAGCAGTGCGGCACAGTGCGCGGCCGGCCACCAGGGCGCGGTGCCCGCGCGCCGCAGACTGAGGACGAAGCCCGCGGTGAGGACCAGCAACGAGAGGTAGTAGGCGACCGGCAGCCGGTCCAGCAGGCCGTAGTCGCCCATCTCGCGGAAGCCGATGCGGGGCAGCGCGTACACCCACAGCCCGGCGGCGAGCAGCAGCGTCAGCAGGCCGGCCTCCGGCGGACGGCGCGGGATCCGCCAGGGTCTGCGGTCACCGCCGGTGGCCGGGCCCGGACCCCCCGGAGCACCAGGACCTTCCGGAGCGCCAGGACTTTGCGGAGCACCGGGGCTTCCCGGTCCGGTGGAGAGATCAGGGGTGGGCAGTTCGCTGCTCTCGGTGCTCGGTACGGGCACGTGTTGTTGCACGTCGAGGCTCCCCTCCCCCAAAGCAACTATAGGAATTTTCTCTTCTTTTCACACCAAAATCGTCGAACTCGGCTCAACCCGCGAACACCGGTCCCTGTACGGCGGCGCGGGCACGGCGGTACCAGCGCCAGCCGACCGTCTTCGGTCCGTCGCGGTACGGGGCGACACGGGCGCCGGATCCCGCCAGCCAGCCCCGGACGTCGGCGACGGTGTGACCTCGGCGCACGATGAGCCGGGCGATGCGGTAGTGCTCGTCGCGATCCGAACTGAGCGCGTGCCGTACGGCGGTGGCCGTCTCGTAGCCCGCGGCCGCCGCCGTTCGCCGTACCCGCCCGCTGTTGTAGCCGTGCGGGTAGGCGAGATGACGGACCTGGTGGCCGAGGGCGTCCTCCAACACCGAGCGGGAAACGCGCAGTTCGTGCGCGAGCGCCCGCGGTGCGAGGGTGTCCAGCTGGGCGTGGGTGACGGTGTGGCTGCCGATCTCCATGCCGTACCGCTCGAGTTGGGCCGCCTGCGCCAGCGTCATCATCGGCGCGGGCGGCAGCAGGCTGCGTCCGCCGCGGGTGATCGCTCCGGTGGTGAGGTAGGCGGTCGCGGACAGTCCGCGACCGGCCAGCGCCTCGGCGGTCGCACCGGGCAGATCGGCGAAGCCGTCGTCGAAGGTGAGCAGCACCGGCCGGGGTGGCAGCGGCGCCCGCCCCGCGAGGTGGTCGGCGAGCGCGCTGATCGTGACGGGCGTACGGCCGCTGTCCACGACGGCGTCCAGGTGCTCGCCGAACTGCTTGGGACTGACGGTGAACTCGGCGATCCAGCCTGGTGGTTCCTCCATCACGGCGTGATACAGAAACACCGGGATACTCCCGTTACCGCCGTTACCGCCGTTACCGCCGTTACCGCCGTTACCGTCGCCGTTACCGCCATTACCGGTGTTGCTTCCGTCGGCCCTGTGTGCGGACGCCGTCATCGCGCAGCACCTCGCAGCGCGCGCCGGGCCAGCAGATAGCCCACCGGCCCGTAGAGCATGCCGCGCCGCTGGAGCCGGGAGAGCCGGGCGGGCCAGGCGTGGGTCCGGGCATCGTGCCCTCCGGGTGCGCCGTCCGCCGCGGGCTCCGCCTCCCGGCTCGCCGTCAGCGTCCGCGCGTGGGCGAGCCCTCGGGGCAGCCGGGTCAGGAACGCGGGCAGCAGGCCCGGCCGGTTGACGAGGATCGCCGTGAGGTAGGCGGTGAGGCCGGCGCCGTAGCCGTACGCCTGGGTCTCCAGGTCCCGCCAGGTCTCCCGGTGGTGGTGCCAGACCAGGGCCAGCGGGGTGTAGTGGAGCCGATGGCCCCCGGCGAGGACCCGGACGAACCCGTAGAGGTCGTCGCCGCCCCTCGCGAGCGTCCCCGCCCCGGTCGCCGGATCGAAGCCGCCGGCCGCCCGCAGCACCTCCGTACGGAAGGCCATGTTGGCGCCGGAGCCGAAGCGGCCCGCGGTGAACGGGAACAGCGGTTCGTCGGCGGGCGGGTCCTGCGGGTCGTACGTGCGTGCCGTGAAGCCCTTGGCGAAGCCGCCGTGGCTCTCCAGGAGGACCTGGGCGGGGGTCCGCAGCCGGGCCGGCAGGATCAGGCCGGTGACGCAGCCGAGGCCCGGGTCGGCGGTGAAGGGCGCGGTGAGTTCCGTGAGCCAGCGCGGGTCCGCCACGACGTCGTCGTCGGTGAACGCGATCACCTCGCCGTGGGCCGTCTCGACGCCCTTGTTGTGCGCGACGGCGAGACCCGGCACCGGTTCGGTGACGTACCGCACGCGCTCGGCGTACTTGCGCTCGACCAGGTCCCGGGTCGCGTCCGTCACGGGCGCGTTGTCGACGACGACGATCTCGAAGTCCGGATGATCCTGGGCGAGCAGCGAGTCGAGAGCGTGCGCGAGCTTCTCGGCGCGCTCACGGGTGGCAACGACGACCGTGGTGAACGGGACGGCGGCGGCCTGGGCGGTGGCGGCCGGGATGGTGCCGGCCTGGGCCGTGGCCGGGATCGTGCCGGCCGGGATGGTGCCGGCCGAGGTGGTGCCGGCCGAGGTGGTGACGGCCTGGGCCACGGCGGCGGCGGAGGTCGAGGTTGTCTCGGCCTGTGCCAGGGCGGCCTGTGCCAGGGCGGCCGGGGTCGTGGTGACCGGGGCGGTCCCTTTCGCGGGCCCCGCCGAAGGCGGCTCGGGGGCCTGCTCGCGTGTGGCCAGGTCCATGAGGACGGTCTTCGGGTCCGCTCCCTCCGGCACCGACCCGAGCAGCGTCCCGATCGGTCGCCCGCCCCTTCTGACCAGCACGAACACCTCACCGTGCGTGACGGGCGGACTTCCCGGCCCCGGTCTGAGGGCGCCCCCGTCGTCCAGTTCCAGCTCGGCGACCTGTACCGGCTCGATGTCCAGGAACCTCTGTATCTCCTGCGGTGCACGTGCAGCGCGGTACATGACCCCCCTTGTCTCACGCCCGTCACGTCGGTCGGCCCGTGCCGACCGTCACGGTCGGCGCAGTCGGCCCACGCCCTTCAAGGTCCGTGCGGCCGCCGCGGCGAGCCTCGGCCGGCCGCGCACGAAGTGATGCGCCCGACGGGACGGCTCACGGCTGAGCCAGTGGAGCGCGGCGCCCACCCCCGGACGCGACCACGCCCCCTCGTACACGGGAAGCTCCCCGGTCTTCAGCGAGTCCTTGTACTCGGCCGCGCCCCGCCCCAGGTCGAGCAGCCCGATGCCCTCGGCGGCGGCCGACTCGGCCATCCGCAGATGCAGCACCAGGCCCGGCGAGAACTTCGCCAACTCCGTTTCGTACGCGGGGAACCAGCAGGCCAGGACGGTCGACGAGCGCAGCCCGAAGTGCGCGGCGATCGGCTGGTCACCGGCGTAGAGGACGGAGAGCGTGCCGGAGCACTCCGGCGCGCGGGTCCCGGAGAGCGCGTCCACGAGCCGGGTGATCCACTCCTGTGCGAACCGGTCCCGGCGGCCGGTCCTGCGGTACTGCGCGGACTTCCACGCCGTGAGCGTGCGCAGCGCGGCCGGATCGCGCTCGTCGAACACGAACCGCACCTGCCCGACCTGGCGGCCGAGCCTGCGTTCCTTCGCCAGCGTCGTCTTCAGGAACTTCGGCGACTGGGCGCGCAGCACGGACTCATAGGTCTCGTAACCCTTTTCCACGTCGATGACATAGGAGGCGTACTCCTCGGCCGCGTGCGGGACGAACAGCCCCTGCTCCGCCTCCAGGTTGTCGAAGGCGAAGCTCGACAGGCCACACGCCCGCATCAGTTCGTCGGCGTTCAGCCCGAGTCCCGGGGCCAGCACCGCGCCCTGCGCGTCCGAGACGCCGTACGCGAGGGCCTGGCCCTGTCCGAGCCGGCCCCGCTCGTGGGGCAGGAAGCCGACCGGCTCTCGCCCCTCGTACACCACCGCCACCCGCGAGCGTGGCCGTACCAGGCCCACGGCGTCGGTGAACTCCGGTTCCATGAAAGGGTTTCGCGGCAGCGCCGACGCGGCGCGCAGCGCGCGCCACCGCTCCCGCTCCCCCTCGCCGAGGTCCTGCGGCCTCAGCACACGAATGCGCCCACTGCTCAACCTGACCCCCCGATCAAGTCCCCCTGGACACCTGGACGGTACCGGTCCACCCGGTCATCGCGGTAGGTAGCGTCCCATGTTGTTGCCAACCGGTGCAGAGGCCTTTAACCGTCCGCTATCCGGCGATGTGCCAGAAAGCTGTTTCATCGAGTCGGTCGGCAGCCAGGCGTGAGCCAGGAGTGCAAGGGGAGTTGGCGGAACCGGACAGGACTCGGACGTCGGCCGGTTCGCGTCGAACCCGGGGGGCCTGGGATCCGTATTCTCTGATCATGGCCGCACCCACCGCATATGCCGCGCGCACCGCGTACTCCCTCATCGCCACCGACCTGGACGGGACGCTGCTCCGCGGCGACGACACCTTCTCCGACCGGTCGCTCGACGCGCTCGCGCGGGTGGCGGCCGCCGGCGCACGCCACCTGGTGGTGACGGGACGGCCCGCGCCCCGGGTGCGCCCGCTGCTCGCCCGGCTGCACAGCAGGGGGCTCGCGGTGTGCGGGCAGGGCGCGCAGTTGTACGACGCCGGAGCGGACCGTCTGCTGTGGTCGGTCACCCTGGACCGGGAGCTGGCCGAGACGGCGCTCGGCAAGATCGAGGCGGAGGTCGGGCAGCTGTACGCGGCTGTCGACCAGGACGGTGTCGACGGGCTGACGCTCATCGAGCCGGGTTACCAGATGCCGCACCCGACGCTGCCCGCCCTGCGTGTCGGCCGGCGCGACGACCTGTGGTGCGAGCCGATCAGCAAGGTGCTGCTGCGCCATCCCGCGCTCTCCGACGACGAGTTGGCGTCGACGGCCCGCTCGGTGGTCGGGTCGCTGGCCACCGTCACCATGTCGGGGCCGGGCACGGTCGAACTCCAGCCCTGCGGCATCACCAAGGCGACGGGTCTGGCCCTGGCCGCCGAGCACCTGGGGCTGCGGCCCGAGGAAACCGTCGCTTTCGGGGACATGCCCAACGACATCCCGATGTTCGACTGGGCGGCCCGGGGCGTCGCCATGGCCAACGCCCATCCCGAGCTCAAGGCGGTGGCCGACGAGGTGACGACGTCGAACGAGGACGACGGCGTGGCCGTCGTCCTCGAACGTCTGTTTCCATAACCGGCTACCGGCTACCGGCAACTGGCCGCTACCGGCTACCGGCTGCGGCAACTGGCCGCCGCCGGTGTCGGCTGTCGGCTACCGGGTACCGGCCACCGGTCGTCGGCCCCGGCCAGTCGGTCACCGGCGGCCGGCACGGGTGACCGGCACCGGTGACCGGCCGGCGGGACGGTCAGTACGCGCCGAACACGTTGTCGATCGAGCCGTAGCGCGCGGCCGCGTAGTTGCAGGCGGCGGTGATGTTCGCGACCGGGTCGTACGAGTCCCACGACGTGCCGTTGACGTGGTAGGCGCGGAAGGTCGGGTCGATGACCTGGAGCAGTCCCTTGGACGGGATGCCCGCGGCCGCGTTGGAGTCCCAGAGGTTGATGGCGTTGGGGTTGCCGGAGGACTCGCGGATGACGTTGCGGTAGATGCCGTTGTACGTCCCCGGGATGCCGTGCTGCCCCATGACCTGGAGGGAGGCGCGGATCCAGCCGTCGAGGTTGTTGGCGTAGCCGAGGCTGGTGGCCGTGGAGACGGCCGGGGTCGCCGCGGAGGCGGTGGTCGCCCCGAGGACGGGGAGAGCGAGCACGGCCGCGCCGGTGGCGGCGACGGCGAGCGTGCGGATGAAACGGTTGCGGCGCGGCTGAGCGGCAGCGGGCATGTCGAATTTTCCTCTCCGGCGCCTGCGAGGTGAGCTGTCGGGTTCGGGCGGGAGCTGCCCGGTCGCGTCCTGACGGTCGCGGCTTTACCCCAAGCCGTACGGCCTGTCCGAAACGTCTCGTGTATCCAAGACATCCGGAAATTCCGTTTCGGCGACTTACCTGGTTCCCCCGCTCCTGCCGAGCGTTATCGATGGGTGTTCGGGCGGCGGCAGGATTCGGCGTTCCGCCCGACAGGCCGGGAACGTATGCGAGAGCACATGTCCGAAACAAGTACCGGATTCACAGATCACCCCTATTGACCTTGGTCTGTGGCCTATGGGGTGCTTGATCCTTTGTGGGTGCAAAGCTTCAACTTGCTTGAGGGGTGCGGAGGATCGGTGAAGAGTGAACCCGGACGGGATCTCCGCGGGGAGTGAGCCAACTCACCAGCGTTCACAAGAGTGGCGAATCGGGCATTAGGCCCAACTCACTGTTAAAGCACCGGCAATGGGTGGCGGAGGGGGTGCGGAGGAATCGGCTTTCCTCGCGCCCGACGTGCCGCGGGGGAGGAGTGGAGGGGATGCGTGATCGTCGTCACGTGGAGAGAGGGCCGGACGGGCCGGTCGGGCCGACGGGAGGCCCGGTCCGGGACATGAATCTCCGGTTCCCGGAAACTCTCTCCATGTCCGCTCATATGAGCTGATCGAAAACATATCGGGCGTGATCCGATAGCGCCTGGCCTGCGGGGGCCTCCCGGGCGAGTCCATTCGAGCCCGCGGGACGTGGGGGCTATCGGTGATCGAAACGTGACCGGATACGCTGACTTGAGTGATGGCAGAGACCTATCGACAAACCGCGTAATCGCCAGTAGACACCAGCAGACAGGAGACCCCTCGTGACCGTCGTCGGGCCGTTCGGGCTGAGCGTGCGGGACCAGGCTCTGGAAGCCGATGTCCAGGCCGGATTGGCGGCTGTCGAGGAAGGCTTGCTCGAGGCCACCAAGAGCGCGGTCCCGTTCATCACGGAGGCCGCCCAGCACCTCGTACGCGCGGGCGGGAAGCGGTTCCGGCCGCTGCTCGTGGTGCTCGCGTCGCAGTTCGGGGACCCGTACGCGCCGGGCGTGGTGCCCTCGGCCGTCGTGGTGGAGCTGACCCACCTGGCCACGCTGTACCACGACGACGTGATGGACGAGGCGGCCGTGCGGCGCGGTGTGTCCAGCGCGAACACCCGCTGGGGGAACTCCGTCGCCGTCCTCACGGGCGACTTCCTCTTCGCGCGTGCCTCCCACATCCTGGCCGACCTCGGGCCCGAGGCCGTCCGGGTGCAGGCGGAGGCGTTCGAGCGGCTGGTCACCGGGCAGATCCTGGAGACGGCGGGGCCGACGGACGGGCGGGACCCGGTCGACCACTACCTGGACGTGCTCGGCGGCAAGACCGGCTCGCTGGTGGCCGTGGCCTGCCGCTTCGGGGCGATGATGTCCGGCGCCGACGAGACGGTCATGGACGTGCTCACGCAGTACGGCGAGCGGCTCGGCGTCGCCTTCCAGCTGGCGGACGACGTCCTGGACATCGCCTCCGACTCGCACGAGTCGGGCAAGACGCCGGGGACGGACCTGCGCGAGGGGGTTCCCACGCTGCCCGTGCTGCGGCTGCGGGAGCGGGCGGCGCGGCTGTCGCTGCCCGAGGACATCGCCCTGTGCGAGCTGCTGGACTCCGACCTGACCGACGACGCCCGGCACACCGAGGCGCTTCAGGCGCTCCGGGCCCACCCGGCGCTGGAGCAGGCCCGCCGGGACACCGTGCGGTACGCGAAGGAAGCCCGGTCCGCGCTGGCGCCGTTGCGGGAGTGCGACGCGAAGGCGGCGCTGATGGAACTCTGCGACGCGGTGGTCCACCGGGCCGGCTGACCCCGGGGACCCCTACGGGTCGGATGCCGCCTCGTCACCTTCGTGTCATACCGCAGGCGTATGTGGAGTTGAGCCCTCGGGCTGACGCTTCCTCATGGCTGATTTGGTCAGATGGGAACCACGGAAAACACCACTCCTCACCGATTCGGGTGAGAATGGCGGCTTGGGGTGGGGACGTTCAGGCGCGAGATGACCAGCCGCCGCCGACGACGGAGGTAAGGCACACATGGCACCGAAGGCATCCGACGACACCACGACCGGCGGGGAGTCGACCGGCGCGGAAGCCGACGACCTGCGCCTCGGACGGCGCAAGGCCGCGCGGTACATCGTCCCGGTCACCGTGATCGGTGTGGCGGCGGCGACGATCGGGCTGGTCCCGGCGCTCGCCGACTCCGGCGACCCCGACCTGCCGAAGATCACCGCACAGCAGCTCCTCGACAAGATCGCCGCTTCGGACGTGCAGCAGCTGTCCGGGACGGTGAAGATCAGCACCGATCTCGGGCTGCCCGACCTCGGCGGACTGGAGAGCGGGCTCCTCTCGGGGGCCACCCAGGGCGGCGACGGTTCGTCCGCCGACCCGTCCACCAAGCTCACCGAGCTCGCCGCCGGCACGCACACCCTGCGCGTCGCCGCCGACGGCCCGGACCGGCAGAAGCTCTCGCTGCTGGAGAGCGCCGCCGAGTACAGCGTCATCCACAACGGCAAGGACGTGTGGGGGTACGACAGCGCCTCCAACGAGGTCTACCACTCGACCGCCGACGAGAGCGCCGGCAAGGGCTCCGGCAAGGCTGAAGCCCCGGTCCCCGCCACGCCCCAGGAGCTCACCGAGGACGCTTTGAAGGCGGTCGACGACACGACCTCCGTGACCGTCGACGGCACCGTCCAGGTCGCCGGCCGTGACGCCTACCAGCTGCTGGTCAAGCCGAAGCAGTCCGGTTCCACGGTCGGCGCGATCAGTGTGGCCGTCGACGCGAAGACGGGCCTGCCGCTGAAGTTCACGCTGACCCCGGCGAGCGGTGGCGCCGCCGTCGTGGACGCGGGCTTCACCCAGGTCAGCTTCGCCAAGCCCGCCGCGTCCACCTTCGACTTCACCGCCCCCAAGGGCGCGAAGGTCACCGAGGGTGACGAGGCCGGGAAGAGCGCCCCCTCACACTCGGGCAAGCCCGACGACCTCGCGAAGGACCTCGAAGGCGTCGAGGGCGTAGAGGGCGCGGAAGGCCTTGAAGGCCTCGACGGACTCAATGTCCTCGGCGAGGGCTGGACGTCCGTCGCCGTCTTCGACACCGGTGGCGAGGGCATGCCCTCGGGTGCGGAGGCCGGCGGCGACCTCGGCGGCTTCCTCGGCTCGTTCGGCGACAAGGTGACCGGCAAGTTCGGCTCCGGCACCGTCTTCTCCACCCGCCTGATCAACGCCCTGATGACGGACGACGGCAAGGTCTACGTCGGCGCGGTCACCAAGGACGCCCTGGTGAAGGCGGCGAACGCGGCGAAGTAGGCCGAGCGGCCGAAGGCCGGAGCATGCGGAGTGGTCGCGTGGTGCAGTGATGAAGTGATGAAGTGGCGGCGCGGGTGACGTAGGGCAGAGGTCGGCCTCCGGACACCGGAGGCCGGGAGCCGGGGAGGGAAGCCGATGGGGGAGTCAGCGCGCGAGCCCGTACGCGAGCCCGTGCCGCAGCCCGTACGCGAACCCGTGCCGGAGTCCCTGCGGGTTCCTGTGTCGGAGTCCCTGCGGGTTCCTGTGTCGGAGTCCCTACGGGTTCCTGTGCCGGAGCCCGTACGGGTGCCTGCGGACGACGGAGCCGCCGTCATCCGCACCCGCGGCCTCACCAAGCGCTACCGCGGCGGACAGCTCGCCGTGGACGGCCTCGACCTGACCGTCCCGGCGGGCAGCGTCTTCGGCTTCCTCGGCCCCAACGGCTCCGGCAAGACCACCACCATCCGCATGCTGATGGGCCTCATCGAGCCCACGGCCGGCTCGGCCCGCGTCCTGGGGCAACCCATGCCGCGGGCCGCGCGGGCCGTACTGCCCCACGTCGGGACCCTCATCGAGGGCCCGGCTCTCTACGGCTTCCTCTCCGGCCGCGACAACCTGCTCCGCTACGACGCCGCCGACCCGACCGCCGACCCGCGCACCCGGCGCGCGCGGGTCTCGGCGACGCTGGAGCGGGTGGGCCTGACGGCCGCGGCCGGCAAGAAGGCGAAGGCGTACTCCCTCGGCATGAAGCAGCGTCTGGGCCTCGCCGCCGCCCTGCTCCAGCCCCGTCGGCTGCTCGTCCTCGACGAGCCGACGAACGGCCTGGACCCGCAGGGCATGCGGGAGATCCGCTCGCTGATCCGGGAGCTGGCCGCGGAGGGCACGACCGTCTTCCTCTCCTCGCACCTGCTCGACGAGATCGAGCAGGTGTGCACGCACGCGGCGGTGATGGCACAGGGCCGGCTGCTCGTCCAGGGCCCGGTGGCCGACCTCGCCTCGGGGACACGCGGCCGACTGGTCGTGACGACGCCGGACCCGGCGGACGCGGCCCGGGTGCTGAAGGAGCAGGGGGCGGACGATGTCGTCCTCGGCGAGGACCGGGTGAGCGCCGAGGCCCCGCCCCCGGACCGGGACCTCGCCGACCTGAACGCCGCGCTGGTGTCGGCGGGCGTCCGCGTCCGCGGCTTCGCCGTCGAGCGGGCCTCCCTGGAGGACGCGTTCGTGGCTCTCACGGGGGAGGGATTCGATGTCGCGGGCTGACACGGTGGACGACCGGAACCGGACGCCGGAACCGGCATCGACGCAGGCACCGCAACCGGCGTCGGTGCAGGCATCGACGCGGGTGCGGACGGCGAGCCGGACCTGGACCTTCGGGCTGCTCCGCAGCGAACTGCTGACCACCTTCCGGCGCTGGCGCACGCTCGCGCTGCTGGGCGTGCTGGCGGCCGTGCCGGTGCTGGTCGGGATCGCCGTGAAGATCGAGACGAGCGACGGCTCGTCCGGCGGACCCGGCGGAGGAGGGGGCGGCGGCGAGGGCCCGGCCTTCATCTCGCAGGTGACCAACAACGGGCTGTTCCTGGTCTTCACCGCGCTGGCCGTGACCCTGCCGTTCTTCCTGCCGATGGCGATCGGTGTCGTCGCGGGTGACTCGATCGCCGGCGAGGCGAACGCTGGCACGCTCCGCTACCTACTGGTCGCCCCGGCCGGCCGCACGCGCCTGCTGCTCGCCAAGTACGCGACCGTCATGATCTTCTGTCTGGTGGCCACGCTGGTGGTCGCGGTCTCGGCGCTGACGGTCGGGGCGCTGCTCTTCCCGCTGGGCGACCTGACGACGATCTCCGGCACCCGGATCGGCTTCGGCGACGGGCTGTTCCGGGCGCTGCTGATCGCGCTGGTCGTCGCCGCCTCCCTGACCGGCGTGGCGGCGCTCGGACTGTTCGTGTCCACCCTCACGAGCAGCGGCATCGCGGCGATGGCGACGACGGTGGGCCTGTTGATCACGGTCCAGATCCTCGACCAGATCCCCCAACTGCACGCCGTGCAGCCGTACTTCTTCTCACACCACTGGTTGTCCTTCGCCGACCTGATGCGGGAGCCGGTCTACTGGGACGACCTGGAGAAGAACCTCGGCCTCCAGGCCCTGTACGCGGCCGTCTTCGGCTCGGCGGCCTGGGCGCGCTTCACGACGAGGGACATCACGGCCTAGGCGGCACGGCCTGGGCGGCACGGGGTAGTCGGCACGGCGTCGGCATCAGGCGCAGGTCTCAGCGGGTTTCCCACAGGAAGCGTGCCGCCGGCGTCTCTCCCGCGAAGAAGGTCTTCGCGCGGGTCAGCGCCTGCGTGTCCCTGAGGACGTCACCGGGCTTGCTGCCGTTGCCGAGCAGCACCCCGCCGAAGGACATCCCCATGTACGCGGCCGAGTTGTTGAGCGTCCCGACGAGCGGATCGGCGACCACGGGCTGGTCGTCGGCGAGCGCGGTGACGCCCCAGAGGGTCCGTCCGGCGAGCGTCGCCTTGAAGTCGAGGCCGGGGGTGCGCAGCCAGCCCGACCAGTGGTCCAGGTAGCGCTTGGTCTGGCCGGAGACCGAGTACCAGTACAGCGGGGACGCGATCACGATGTCCGTCGCGGCGAGCGTGGCGTCGAGCAGCAGCGCCGTGTTGCCCTCGGTGGGGCGGACGTGGTCGCTGTCGTGCCGCTGGTCCTCGAAGTCGGGCAGCGGGTGCCGGGCCAGGCTGATCCACGTCTGCTCGACGTCGGAGGGCAACTGCTCGGCGGCCGCGCGGGCCAGCAACTCGGTGTTGCCGTCCGGACGGCTGCTGCCCAGCACGAACAGGAAGCTGCGACGGGTCATGATTCATCCCCCAGGTAGTCGGCGTACGACGATAGTGTGCACCTGCATTATATGTGTGCACAAGTATTCGCGCTCATCGGAGGCGGAGGCGGAGGCGGAGGCGGAGGACGAGGGCTTCGGCCAGGCTGGGTAGCACGTGGGAGGCGTGGGAGGCGTGGGAGGCGTGGGAGGCGTGGGCGGATCGGCGGCTCGGGAGGCTCGGGAGGTTTGAGCTGCTTACGCGGCTTGAGCGGCTTGAGCGGCTCGGGCGGTTGCCAGGAGTGTCGTCTCCCCGTCGTGTGGCGCGACCAGTTGCAGCCCCACGGGACAGCCGTCCGTGCCGACCCCCGCCGGGATGCTGATCGCCAGGGTGTCCGCTCAGGTTGAACGCCCAGGTGAGCGCGGTCGAGTACCGGTCGCCCGGGCCCTCGTGACCGTGCGCGGCGTTCGGCGTCGTCGGGGTCAGCAGCAGGTCGGCGCGGGAGAAGTGGCCGGCCAGCAGACCGTCGTTGAGGTTCCGGACGCGTTCGGCTGCGCGGAGGTCCGAGCCCGGGGTGCGCAGCGCGAGCCAGGCGGCGGCGGGGTCCGCCAGCCGCAGGGGCGCGTCGGAGGGCGGCAGCAGCCGTACGACACCCGCCTCGGCGAGGCGCCCGGCGGCGGCACGGGCCAGGGCGAGCGGCTCCGGGTCGGGACAGGCGAAGCCGAGGTCGGCGGAGAAGGCGGCGACCGGCGGGACACGGGCCGGTGAGGGGACGGGGCCCGTCCCCGCCCTCGGCGCCATGACCCGCCAGTACGCCTCGGCGTCCGCCGCGTGGTGTACGAGTACGCCGGGCGCCGCCAGTCCCGTACGGTCCCGGGCGGCCGATGCCGATGCCGCCCCTGCCTCCCCGGGCGGTGGCCGGCGGTTCGTGGTCTTCAGGCCGATCACGCCGCACCAGGCGGCGGGGATCCGCACCGAGCCCGCGCCGTCGCTGCCGGTCGCCAGGGGGACCAGGCCGGCGGCCACCGCCGCCGCGGACCCGGCCGAGGAGCCGCCCGGTGTGCGGTCGGCGCGCCAGGGGTTGACGGTCCGGCCGTGGGCGCCGAGGCCCCAGGTCTGCCAGGGGGTGCCGGGTCCCGGAACGGCCGTGGCCCCCACCGGCACGCATCCGGCGGCGACCAGCGGGCCCGCCGCGCGCAGCGCGTGACGCCCCTTCACGCCGATCGGCACCCCGGCCAGCGGCAGTCGTCCGCCCGCGGCGACCCGGGCGTCGACCTCATGCGCCCACGCCCGTGCCCGTTCCTCCCACACCTCGGCGAAGGCGCACAGCGCACGGTCGATCCGCGCGATCCGCGCGAGCGCCTCGCCGGTCACGTCCACGGCGGACAGCCGCCCCGCCCGCACGGCCGCGGCGATCTCCACGGCCGGCGGCCACGCCGGGGGACCGGACCCCACCCCCGTCCTCCCGCGCCCGGTCAGTGTGCGCCGGTGAGCCGGGACAGCGGTTCCGTCTCGCGTGGCGGGCTCCCGCCCAGTTCGCCGAGGCGCCAGTTCGTCACCCACGGGACGCGGTACACGTCGACGACCGATTCGATCACCTTCACCCGCTGGACGAGCGGCCGGGGCAGCCGGCCCGGTGCGTCCGCGACGAGCACCACCGCGTTCAGGTCGAGCCCTCGCGGAGCCTCGCCGCGCCGGAAGACCTCCAGGGTCCGCAGGACGGAGTCCAGCCCGGCCGCGTGGGTGCGGGCGACCAGTAACACGGACGGGGGATCTTCGGCGCCGGGCCACGCGCGTCCGCAGTCGTGCCCGCCGTAGACCGCGGCGAGCGTGGAGCCGCCGGCCCCGCCGTGCGTGCAGACCCAGGAGAAGCGCCGGGGCGCGGCGGTGGAGGCGTACGGCATCGGTACCGGATCCGGTGCGGCCACCGGCCCGCGGATCCAGATCTCCGGCCCCCGCCGCCCGTCCGTCGTCCCCATGGCCCGTGTTCCTCCCAGTCGTCGCCGTCCCCCGGGACGCCCCTGATCATGGTGGTCCCGGAGCTGCCCCGGGAGCGGGGCGTGGGTTCCTGGAACGAGGCTGTGACGTCGCGGTGACGCGTGGACCGGGAGCGCTCGGAGAGACTCAACAGTACGTGTCCACGTACACGTGCCTGGACGACCGGATCGTGACGACGCATCCGAGTGAGGAACCGATGTCTCGACTCAGCCGCGAGAAGAAGCGGGAACAGAAGTACGCCGGCCCCACGGCCGTCGTGGTGGCCCCGCTCGACGTCCATGTCCGCGGGGGCGGGACGGCGACGATAGGCGGTGTCCCGGTGGTGGCGGCCGACGGCGAGGAGATCCAGCGCGCCGTCCTGAGCCACCTCCACCGCATCGCCCTCGCCACCGGAAACCCGGTCCTCGCCACGGTCCACGACGAACGCATCGGTTACGTCGTCGCCCTGCGCGTGGACCCGGACGGTTCCAGCCACTTCACGGCCGACCCCCTGCGGACGCCCGCGGCCGCGACCCCGTCGGCGGCGACGCGGGGCGAGGCGGCACGGGGCGAGGCGGCACCGGACACGCGGAGCACCGCGCCGACCGGCACGGCCGAGCCCACTGGCGCGGCCGCCCTGGTCGACACGCCTGCCCCGGCCCCGGCCGGGACGCCCGCCCCGGCCGCCACGCCCGCGCCGGTCGCGGCCGACCCGTCTGCGCCCCCGGTAGTCTCCGTGCCGGCCGACCCGTCTGCGCCCGCCGCAGGCCCCGCGCCCGCCGACACGCCGGTGCCCGTCGAAGACGAACAGCCCGCTCGGCCGCGACGCGACAAGGCCACGCATTTCCTGCGCCCGGTGTCCGAGCCGGTGCGGGACGCGGCCCCGACGTTCCCGTTGCGCGCGGTGCCCGAGCAGGAAGCGGAGCGGGAAGCCCGGCCGGCACCGGCACCGGCACCGGCACCTGTGTACGCGGCGGGGGACACCCCGGCTCCCGGTACGGTCAGCGCCCCGACGGGTGTGTTCGGTCCGCCCCCGACGATGGACGAGCTGCCGCCTCAGGACGCGGTGCCCACCTCGACCCCCACCCCGACCCCAGCCTCGGCCCTCACCGCGCCCCCTGCCTCGGCCCTGACCCCGGTCCCCACCTCGGTCCCGATCCCGCTGCCGCTCCCGACGCCCGCCTCCGCCCCCACGCCCGCCGCCAAGTCCGGCTCCACTCCCACCCCGTTCCTCCCCGACGACCTCATCTCCGGCTCGGGGCTCGACCCGGACCCCGGCCTCAAGCCCACGCCCGCCCGGGGCTTCGACGCCGTCGCGGAGGCGGTGCTCGGGGACGACCCCCGTACCCTCCACGGCGACGGCGGCCGCCCGGCCCTCCTCGCGGAACCGCTCGCGCGGATCAACGAGGCCGTGCGGGCGGGTCGTACGGACACGGCGGCCGCACTCGCCGAACGGACCGTGACGGAGGCGTCCGCAACGCTGGGGCCGGAGCACCCCGAGGTGCTCCGGCTGCGTGAACTCACCGCATACATCGCCTACTTGGCAGGCGACCCGCTGCGCTCCTTCCACACCTCCCTCGACCTGGCCCGCATCCACCGCGGGGCCCGGGACGCGGAGGCCGCCTACGGGAACGTGCAGAGCGCGGCGACGGCCTGGCGTGCCGTACGCGACCCCTTCCAGGGACTGAACCTGGGGACCGAACTCCTCGGCCTGTGGACGGAGCTCACCACCGAGGAGGGCCCGGCCGCGGACGACGTCGAGGAACTGGAGTCGGCCCGCGCGCGCATGCTCCGGCTGGCCGAACGCGCCCGGAAGGCCGGCGCGTAGCGGCCGCCCGGCCGATCAGGAGGAAAGGGTCCAGACCGCGTACGCCAGCGCGTCCGCGTTGCGGTCCAGGGCCGTGTCGTTGATGTTGGCCGTGGTGTCGCAGGAGGAGTGGTAGCAGGGGTCGAAGGCCCGCCCGGCCGTGCCGCCCCACTTGGCCGCCTGCGCCGCCGTCTTGATGTAGTCGGCGCCGCTGAACAGGCCGCCCACCGGCACGCCCGCGTTCTTGAAGGGGGCGTGGTCGGAGCGGCCGTCGCCCTCGGTCTCGATCTCCGTCGGGACGCCGAGGCCGGCGAAGTAGTCCTTGAAGGTCTTCTCGATGGCCGGGTCGTCGTCGTAGACGAAGTAGCCGGGGTTCGGCGAGCCGATCATGTCGAAGTTCAGGTAGCCGCTGATGCGGGCCCGGTTCGCCGAGGAGAGGCTGTTGACGTAGTACCGGGACCCGACCATGCCCAGCTCCTCCGCGCCCCACCAGGCGAACCGCAGGTGCTTGGTGGGGTGGTAGCCGGCTCTGGACACGGCGAGCGCCGTCTCCAGGACGGCCGCCGAGCCGGAGCCGTTGTCGTTGATGCCGGCCCCCGCTGTCACGGAGTCCAGATGGGACCCGGCCATCAGCACCTGACCGGTGTCGCCGCCGGGCCAGTCGGCGACGAGGTTGTAGCCGGTGCGGCCGGAGGAGGTGAACTGCTGGATGACGGTGGTGTATCCGGCGGCGTCCAGCTTGGCCTTCACGTAGTCGAGTGACGCCTTGTAGCCGGTGCGGCCGTGCGCACGGTTGCCGCCGTTGGCGGTGGCGATGGACTGGAGCTGGGTCAGGTGGGCCTTGACGTTGGCGACCGGGAGGTCGGGAGCGGCGGCGATCGCCCCGGGCTCGGGGGCGGGTGCCGCCCCGGCTATGGATCCGGTGGCGAGCAGGGTGACGGCTGCGACGACGGCGGTGACCGTCGCCCGCCCGGAAACGGGGAGCTTCATGGTGGGGGCTCCGAATTCCAGCGGGACACCCGTGGGCGACCGTCGAGCACCTGGACGCCCACAGGTAATCCACAGTGAATGGGGTGACTGGATGGTGAAGCCGAGGCCAACGCTCCGTCAAGAGCGCTATCCGGACAGCGGGTTCACATAGCGAAGCCCCTGGTTTCCCTCAGTGCACGCAGAACTCGTTGCCCTCCGGATCCGCCATGACCACCCACTGCCCGGACGGCTCCTTCACCTCGCGCAGCACGCTCGCCCCCAGCGCCGTCAGCCGCTCGACCTCTCCGGCGCGCAGTTCCGCACCGGGATGCAGATCGAGGTGGAGCCGGTTCTTCACGGTCTTCGCCTCCGGGACCCGCTGGAACAGCAGCCGCCGTCCGAGCCCGGTCCCGCTGTCGGGGTCGAACGGGTCGTCGGGGTGGCGTACGGCGATCAGGTCCCGGAAGGCGGGGCGGCCGTGGAACTCCAGCGTCGCCGCCCCCGGCAGCGCGCCGAGCTCCAGCAGCCGCTCGATGAGCGCGCTGTTGTCCTCGACCTCGTAGTGCAGCGCTCCGGCCCAGAAATCGGCCTGCGCGTGCGGGTCGGCCGAGTCGACGACGAGCTTCCAGTGCACGGGCGTGGGCCCGGCCTCGGGTACTGCAGATGTCTCGGTCATGCAGCCACTTCTAGCAGGCCCGCGCCGGGTCGGTCCTCCCGCGCGCCGAACCCCGCCGGAGCGGTCGGACCGGACCGTCGCGCTCCGCTCCCGTCGACTCCCGCCGCTCCCGTGGCTGCCGTCCACGCCTTCGAACGGCGGTGACGGAAAGGACGTCGGCGCAGTCGGTCGGTGACGTCGGATCACGGCTTGGTGAGGGGAGAGACTCCCGCCTCCGGAACGGGGGCACCGGGCACGCTGGGCACGCTGGAGACGGCGGCGACGGCGCCGACGGCCGCACCGCCGGGCACGCCGGAGACGCCGGAGGCCACGCTCTCAGCCTCCCGAACGGTGCCGACCGCGCCGGTCACACCGGCCGGGTCGGTCACACCGGCCGGGTCGGCCAGGTCGGTCGCGCCAGGCGCCGCGGCCCTGCTCCCGGTGACCGCGGGGCCGAGCGCGCGGGCCGCCCGGCGTGAGGTGCGCAGCGCGTCGCCGGTGAGCAGCACCAGCGCCAGCCACACCAGCGCGAACCCGGCCCAGCGCTCGGGGGGCATGGCCTCGCCGAAGTAGAGGACGCCGAGCAGGAACTGGAAGACCGGCGCCAGGTACTGGAGCAGACCCAGCGTGGACAGCGGCACGCGGATCGCCGCCGCGCCGAAGCAGACGAGGGGGAGCGCGGTGACGAGACCGGTGGAGGCGAGCAGGGCCGCGTGTCCGACGCCCTCGGTCGCGAAGGTGAGGCCACCGTGCGCGGACAACCACAGCAGGTAGCCCAGCGCGGGCAGGAACTGGACGGCGGTCTCGGCGGCCAGCGACTCGACCCCGCCGAGGTTGACCTTCTTCTTCACCAGCCCGTAGGTGGCGAAGGAGAAGGCGAGGGTGAGGGAGATCCACGGCGGGCGGCCGTAGCCGATGGTCAGGACCAGCACCGCCGAGAAGCCGACGCCGACCGCCGCCCACTGCGCGGGCCGCAGCCGTTCCTTGAGGATTAGCACACCCATGGCGATGGTGACCAGCGGGTTGATGAAGTAGCCGAGGGACGCCTCGACGACGTGGCCGCTGTTCACGGCCCAGATGTAGACGCCCCAGTTCACCGTGATGACGGCCGCCGCGATCACGACGAGCCCGAGCCGGCGCGGCTGCCGCAGCAGCTCACCGGCCCACGCCCAACGCCGTACGACGAGCAGCGCGACGGCGACGAAGGCGAGGGACCACACCATGCGGTGGGCGAGGATCTCGGTCGCCCCGGCCGGCTTGAGCAGGGGCCAGAAGAGGGGGACCAGCCCCCACATCCCGTACGCCGCGAGGCCGTTCAGCAGGCCTGTCCGGCCTTCACTCTTCGACGTCCCGGCCACGGGGCCCTCCTTCTCACGTCCAGGCATGCGTGGACGAAGGTAACGCCGAGCACCCCTGTCTGTCATGCCCGTATCGCCATACGGTCATGACAGACAGGGGTGGTGAGGTGCGGGGCCGGGCGAAGGCCCTCGGGGGAGGGTCAGCCCTTGAGCGCGGCCGTGATCGCCTCGGCGAGCGGAGTGGTCGGGCGGCCCGCCAGCCGGGACAGGTCGCCGCCGGTGACGACCAGCTCGCCCTTCTCGATCGACGCGTCCACGCCGACCAGGATGGCGGCGAACGCCTCGGGCAGGCCCGCGCCGGTCAGGATGCCGGTGAGCACCTCGCCGGGCACGGAGTTGTAGACGATCTCCCTGCCGGTCTGCCTGCTCAGCTCGGCCGCGTACTCGGCGAAGCTCCACGCCTCGTCGCCGCCCAGCTCGTACGTCTGGTTCTCGTGGCCCTCACCGGTCAGCACGGCGACGGCGGCGGCCGCGTAGTCGGCGCGGGAGGCGGAGGAGACCCGGCCCTCGCCGGCGGCCGCGACGACGGCGTTGTGCTCCAGCACCGGCCCGAGGTTCTCGGTGTAGTTCTCGTGGTACCAGCCGTTGCGCAGCAGCGTGTACGGCAGGCCCGAGGCGAGCAGCGCCTTCTCGGTGGCGCGGTGGTCGTCCGCCAGCGCCGCGCTCAGGCCGCCCGGCGCGCTGGTGTACGCGAGGAGCGCGACCCCGGCCGCCTTCGCGGCGTCGATCACGACCTGGTGCTGTGCCGGGCGGCCCTTGTCGAACTCGTTGCCCGAGATCAGCAGCACCTTGTCACCGGAGGCGAACAGGCTGCCGAAGGTCTCGGGGGCGTTGTAGTCGGCGACGGCGAGCCGCACGCCGCGGGCCGCGAAGTCGGCGGCCTTGGCTTCGTCGCGCACGACGGCCGTGATCTGCTCCGCCGGAACCTTCTCCAGCAACTGCTCCACGACGTGACGGCCGAGGTGTCCGGTGGCTCCGGTGACGACGATGCTCATGGCTCAGAACTCCTAGTGGGGGCTGCGGGTCTGCCACCGACCCTAGGAGAAGCACTAACCAAGCGAAAGTACCCACTTTGAAGTAAGGTACTGGCATGACGGTAAGTATGCAGGTGGGAAAGGTCGAAGCGGAGGGCATGTGTCCGCACCGGCTCGTCCTCGAACATGTCACCAGCCGTTGGGGTGTCCTGGCCCTGATCGAGCTGCTCGACCGCTCGCACCGGTTCAGCGAGCTGCGCCGGGCGATCGGCGCGGTGGGCCGGCCGGTCAGCGAGAAGATGCTCACCCAGACCCTCCAGACCCTCGAACGGGACGGCCTGGTGCACCGCGACGCCAAGCCGGTCATCCCCCCGCGCGTCGACTACTCCCTGACCGACCTCGGCCGGGAGGCGGCCGAGCAGGTGCGCGCGCTCGCCCTGTGGACGCACACCCGGATGCCGGACGTGGAGCAGGCCCGCAGGACATACGACGAGGCCCGGGAACTCCGCTCCCGGGCCTCGTGAACCGCGCCGGCTCCTCGCCTCAGCCGACGACCGTCCAGGTGTCGCCGCCCGCCAGCAGCGCCCCCAGGTCGCCCTTGCCGTGCTGCTCGATCGCCGTGTCCAGCTGGTCCGCCAGCTGGGTGTCGTAGACCTGCCGTTCGACCGAGCGCAGCACGCCGATCGGCGTGTGGTGCAGGGTGTCCGGGTCGGCGAGGCGGGACAGCGCGAAGGCGGTGGTCGGGGACGCGGCGTGCGCGTCGTGGACCAGGACGTCCGCCTCGTTCCGCGGGGTCACCGTGACGACCCGCAGATCGCCGCTCGCCGGGTCGCGCACGACGCCCCGCGCCCGGTCCGCCCCGAACCGGATCGGCTGTCCGTGCTCGAGCCGGATCACCGCCTCCTCGGCCGACTGCCGGTCCTTCAACGCCTCGAACGCGCCGTCGTTGAAGATGTTGCAGTTCTGGTAGATCTCGACCAGCGCCGTGCCGGGGTGGGCGGCGGCCTGCCGCAGCACCTCCGTCAGATGCTTGCGGTCGGAGTCGATGGTCCGTGCCACGAACGACGCCTCCGCGCCGAGCGCCAGCGACACCGGGTTGAAGGGCGCGTCCAGCGAGCCCATCGGCGTCGACTTGGTGATCTTGCCGATCTCCGAGGTGGGCGAGTACTGGCCCTTGGTGAGCCCGTAGATCCGGTTGTTGAACAGCAGGATCTTCAGGTTCACGTTCCGCCGCAGGGCATGGATCAGATGGTTGCCGCCGATGGACAGCGCGTCGCCGTCGCCCGTGACCACCCATACGCTCAGATCCCGCCGGGAGGCGGCGAGGCCGGTCGCGATGGCCGGCGCCCGACCGTGGATGGAGTGCATGCCGTACGTGTTCATGTAGTACGGGAAGCGCGACGAGCAGCCGATGCCCGACACGAAGACGATGTTCTCCTTGGCCAGCCCCAGCTCCGGCATGAAGCCCTGGACGGCCGCCAGGATCGCGTAGTCACCGCAGCCGGGGCACCAGCGCACTTCCTGATCGGACTTGAAGTCCTTCATGGACTGCCGGGCCACGGCCTTGGGGACGAGCGAGAGCGCCTCGACCGTGCCCGTGCCTTCCGTCGAGGTCTCAGTCATCGATGGCCTCCTTGAGCGTCGCGGCGAGCTGCTCCGCCTTGAACGGCATGCCGTTGACCTGGTTGTACGAACGGGCGTCGACCAGGTACTTCGCCCGTACGAGAGTGGCGAGCTGGCCGAGGTTCATCTCGGGGATGACGACCTTGTCGTAGCGCTCCAACACCGCGCCCAGGTTGCGCGGGAACGGGTTCAGATGCCGCAGATGCGCCTGCGCGACGGCCTCACCCGCGGTGCGCAGCCGCCGGACCGCGGCGGTGATCGGCCCGTAGGTGGACCCCCAGCCCAGCACCAGGGTGCTCGCCTCGTGCGGGTCGTCGACCTCGAGGTCGGGGACGTCGATGCCGTCGATCTTGGCCTGCCGGACGCGGACCATGAACTCGTGGTTGGCCGGGGCGTAGGAGATGTTCCCGGTCCCGTCCTCCTTCTCGATCCCGCCGATGCGGTGCTCGAGCCCCGGCGTGCCCGGGACCGCCCACGGCCGGGCCAGCGTCAGCGGGTCGCGCTTGTACGGCCAGAAGACCTCACTGCCGTCGTCCAGGGTGTGGTTGGGCCCGTGGGCGAACTGCACGGCCAGGTCCGGGAGCTCGTCCAGCTCCGGGATCCGCCAGGGCTCGGAGCCGTTGGCCAGGTAGCCGTCGGACAGGAGCATCACCGGCGTGCGGTACGTGAGCGCGATCCGGGCCGCCTCCAGGGCCGCGTCGAAACAGTCGGCGGGTGTGCGGGGCGCGACGATCGGCACCGGCGCCTCGCCGTTGCGCCCGAACATGGCCTGCAACAGGTCGGCCTGCTCGGTCTTGGTCGGCAGGCCGGTCGACGGCCCGCCCCGCTGGATGTCCACGATCAGCAGCGGCAGCTCCATCGACACCGCGAGCCCGATGGTCTCGCTCTTCAGCGCCACTCCGGGCCCCGAGGTGGTGGTGACGGCGAGGGACCCGCCGAAGGCCGCCCCCAGCGCCGCGCCGATCCCCGCGATCTCGTCCTCGGCCTGGAACGTCCGCACGCCGAAGTTCTTGTGCCTGCTGAGCTCGTGCAGGATGTCGGAGGCCGGCGTGATCGGGTACGACCCCAGGAACAACGGCAGATCGGCCTGCCGGGACGCGCTGATCAGCCCGTACGCCAGAGCGAGATTCCCGGAGATGTTCCGGTAGGTGCCGACGGGGAACGCTTTCGCGGCCGGGGCGACCTCGTAACTGACGGCGAAGTCCTCGGTCGTCTCGCCGAAGTTCCACCCGGCCCGGAAGGCGGTGAGGTTGGCGGCCGCGATGTCGGGCTTCTTCGCGAACTTGGACTTCAGGAACTTCTCGGTGCCCTCGGTGGGCCGGTGGTACATCCATGACAAGAGGCCGAGCGCGAACATGTTCTTGCTGCGCTCGGCCTCTTTACGGGTGAGGTCGAATTCCTTGAGTGCCTCGACGGTCAGGGTGGTCAGCGGGACC
The DNA here is from genome assembly GCF_032248645.1 of Streptomyces zaehneri. Taxonomy (NCBI): domain Bacteria; kingdom Bacillati; phylum Actinomycetota; class Actinomycetes; order Kitasatosporales; family Streptomycetaceae; genus Streptomyces; species Streptomyces zaehneri. The sequence continues at coordinate 64,046 of NZ_JASTTJ010000018.1, read as the reverse complement.
GGGTGGAGCTGGTAACCGTCGAGGGATCCATCCTCCAGCGGCGAGGCCGCGTACCCCACCTTCTGCATCGCCCGTTTGGTGAACTCGTCCGTGTTGACGATGATCTCCGCGCCGCGCGGCACATCGCCGATGTTGGCCTTCAGCGCCGCCGGATTCATGGCGACCAGCACATTGGGCGCATCACCCGGCGTGAGGATGTCGTGGTCGGCGAAGTGCAGCTGGAACGAGGAGACGCCGGGGAGGGTGCCGGCGGGCGCGCGGATCTCGGCGGGGAAGTTCGGCAGGGTGGAGAGGTCGTTGCCGAACGACGCGGTCTCCGAGGTGAAGCGGTCGCCGGTGAGCTGCATACCGTCACCCGAGTCGCCCGCGAACCTGATGATCACCCGGTCGAGACGACGGACGTCCTTCGCCCCACCCGGTTTGCGCTGCTCTCCCACGACGGTCCCGTCGGTTCCGTCGGTTCCGTCGTCCTGTTCCGCTGGGCTGCTGACCTGACTGGTCACTGAACTGGACCTCCCTCGAGGTGGCTGTCCCGGACGGCCTTCCCAAAGGCCCTCCACGGATCAACCCTACGTCTGTAAGGGTCGCCTTACCTCGGCCATTCGTATGACGGTCGTTGTCCCGAGACGGCCCGGCACCCCCGCTTTTCATGATTTCCCGCCGCCCGGCGCGAATCCGGTAGACGCTCCGGATCACACCACGGTTCTCCACCAGGTGTTCGCCGCCTCCACCGAGTTCCCCGCTCGACGAAAGGCACAGTGCCACTTCGCTAGGAATTGAGATAGGTGAGGACCGCCAGTACACGACGGTGATCCCCGTCACTCGGCGACAGGCCGAGCTTCAGGAAGATGTTGCTGACGTGCTTCTCCACGGCCCCGTCGCTGACGACCAGCTGCCGGGCGATCGCGGAGTTCGTCCGCCCCTCGGCCATCAGCCCCAGGACCTCCCGCTCCCGCGGGGTGAGCCCGGCCAGCACATCCTGCTTCCTGCTCCGCCCGAGCAACTGCGCGACGACCTCCGGATCGAGGGCGGTACCACCCTGCGCGACCCGCACCACGGCGTCCACGAACTCCCGCACCTCGGCCACGCGATCCTTGAGGAGATACCCGACCCCACGGCTGGAACCGGCCAACAGTTCGGTGGCGTACCTCTCCTCCACGTACTGCGACAACACCAGCACCCCGAGCCCCGGATGCGCCTTGCGCAGCTGTACGGCGGCCCGCACCCCTTCGTCCGTGTGGGTCGGCGGCATCCGCACGTCCGCGACGACGACATCGGGCAACGCGCCCTCGTCGCCGAGTTCCGTAATGGTCTTGACCAGAGCGTCCGCATCCCCGACCCCGGCCACCACGTCATGCCCCCGGTCGGTCAGCAACCGGGTCAGCCCCTCCCTCAACAGCACCGAATCCTCGGCGATGACCACCCGCACCCTGTCCTCCACGATCCTCGGCCCCCCAGCCGTCCACCCCGTTGGCAGCACCAGTCAAGCATTCCAGCAACGAGCCCGTCTGTACCCGCCGAGGAGCCCGACCACGACGAGGACGGCGGGAATCAGGCCTTGACCCACCCGGTTTCGGCCTCGGAAGAGGCCGCCGACGCACACAGCACGACGCCGGCCGGCCCGCCCAGGCGCAACCCCGGCCGGGCCGGCGCGAAAGCGAGGCGGCCCACTGAGGACCGGCATCGGACGCCGGGGAACCTGGGGCCTGCGGGCGCGAGGACCCGGCCGGCGGCTGGGGCCCGGGGTCTGGGGCCCGGGGTCTGGGCCCCGGGGTCTGGGGTCCGGGGTCCGGGGTCCGGGGTCCGGGGTCTGGGAGCGGTAGCCCCCAGGGGTGGGAAGGGCAGGGGTGGGAAGGGCAGGGGCGGAGGGGGCGAAGAACCCGCCTCAGACCCCGTTCCCGCGCCAGGGCAACTCCGCGGTCACCCGGGTGGGTCCGCCCGTCGGCGAATCGACCACCAGAATCCCGTCCACCGCGTCCAGCCGACCCGCGAGCCCGGCCAGCCCCGACCCGCCGCCGGAGGCATCCGCTCCGCCCACCCCGTCGTCCACCACCTGAAGCATCAGCCGGTCCTCCACCCGCCACACGTCGACCGAGGCCGACCGTGCCCCACTGTGCTTGCTGATGTTCTGGAGCAGCTCCGAGACGGTGAAGTACGCGATCCCCTCGATCGCCGGCGCCGGCCGCTCCACCAGATCCACATCCACCCGTACCGGCACCGTGCACCGCGACGCCACAGCCGACAGCGCCGCGTCCAGCCCCCGGTCCGTCAGCACCGCCGGATGGATCCCACGCGCCAGGTCCCGCAGCTCCTGCAACGCCGTCTTCACCTCACCGTGCGCCTCGTCCACCATCCGCGCCGCCTCCCGCGGATCCTCCCGCAGCTTCTCCTTCGCCAGCCCCAGATCCATCGCCAGCGCCACCAGCCGGGCCTGCGCCCCGTCGTGCAGATCGCGCTCGATGCGCCGCAGATCGGCCGACGCCGTGTCCACCACGACCCCCCGGTCGGACTCCAGCTCCACCACCCGCGCCCCCAGCGACGACGGTCCGAGCAGCCCGTGCACCAGCAGCCGGTCCACCGTCGTCAGCGCCCGCACGATCCACGGGGTGGCCAGCGTGATCAACAGCCCCACCAGCGCCGTCACGGTGATCTCGAAGGGGTTGTCGAGGTAGACGCTGTGCTGCTCGTCGCCGTACAGCTGAAGCCCGCCCTGACCGCCGTACATCGGGAAGACCCAGAACCACAGCGGATACGTCAGCATGGTCCAGCCGAACGACCACACGGTCAGCGCGACGCAGAAGGAGAACACCGCCCAGGGGAACTGCACCACCGCGTACAGCGCCTGCCGCCACGACGTTCCGCTCTTGAGGACGGCGGCCATCCAGGCCATCGCGCCCTTGCCGCGAGGCCGCAGCGGCTCGGGATCGGCGACCTCCAGGCCGAGCAGCCCACGTGCCCGGGCCCGTTCCAGCGCTCCGAAGCCCCGGCCCGCCGCCAGTCCCGCCGCGAGCACCGGAATGCCGAGGAACGTCACCAGCAGGCCGGCCCCCAGCGACAGCATCGTGATCGTGAAGGTGAACAGCACGATGCCGATCGGCAGGCCGAGCAGGACATAGACGAGTTCCCGCCAGTGGCGCGCCGTGAGCGGCTCCCGCAGCCCCGTCGGCAACAGGTGACGGCGCCCGCCGTCGCGGTGCCCGTACCCCGGGTCGTACTGGTCATGGCGCCCGTACTGCCCGTACTGGTCAGGCTGCCCGTACTGCCCGTACTGCGTGGCCATCGGCGTCGTCCGTTCTACTCGTCCTGCTCGTCGCGCAGCTGTCGATCCGTACCTCCCACCCTGCTGGGCGGCGAGCGCGTGGACCATGGAGTCCGTCGGCGTCTTGGGAGGGGGGTTTTCCCTACCTCCCACAACCGCCACCTCCCACACCCCGCGAACCGCCCAGCCGGCCATCCGCCCAGCCGGCCATCCGCCCTGCCCGCTGTCCGCTGTCCGCTCTGCCCGCTGTCCGCTGTGCCGGCTTATCCGCCCTGCCCGCTATCGGCTGTGCCGGCTAACCGCTCTGCCCGCGATTCCGCCAGGGCAACTCCGCGGTCACCGTCGTGGGACCACCCACCGGCGACTCCACGACGAACAGCCCGTCGACGGCGTCCAGCCGCTCCGCCAGCCCCCGCATCCCCGACCCGCCGTCGAGCCGCGCCCCGCCCCGGCCGTCGTCCCACACCTGGATGAGCAGCCGGTCGTCGGTCCGCCACACGTCGACCGAGGCCGACCGGGCCGCGCTGTGCTTGCTGACGTTCTGGAGCAGCTCGGAGACGGTGAAGTAAGCGATGCCCTCGATGGCCTGCGCCGGTCGGGACGTCAGGTCGGCGGTCACCTTCACCGGCACCGTGCAACGCGAGGCCACGGAGGACAGCGCCGCGTCCAGCCCCCGGTCGGTCAGGACGGCCGGATGGATCCCGCGTGCCAGGTCCCGCAGCTCCTGGAGCGCGAGCTTCACCTCGCCGTGCGCCTCCTCCACCATCGCCGCCACGACGTCGTCGGCCTGCCCCTCCAGCAGCTTCTCCTTCGCCAGGCCCAGCCCCATCGCCAGGTTGACCAGCCGGGCCTGCGCCCCGTCGTGCAGATCGCGCTCGATGCGCCGCAGATCGGCGGCCGCGGTGTCGACCACGACCCCCCGGTCCGACTCCAGCTCCGCGATCCGCCGCTCCAGCTCGTCGGAGGGGGACAGCAGGGCCCGCACCATGGCCCGGTCCGCGTTGGTCAGCCCGCGCGCCACGAACGGCAGCACCGGCCACAGCACGAACAGCGAGGGAACGACCACGCTGAACGTCAGGACTCCCCAGGGCAGCCGGATGAGGTCGTACAGCACCGTGCGCCAGGCCACCGGGTCCTTCAGCACCAGCCACAACCGCTGGAAGAGCCCACCCGCCCTGCGCAGCGGCAGCGGGCTCGGCTCGTCGATGCGCACCCCGAGCAGCAGACGCGCGCGGCCCCGCTCGAACCGGCCCAGCAGCCGCGCCCCGGCCAGCCCGAGCGCGAGCAGCGGGAACCCGACCACGGTGACCGTCATCGCGGCGCCGGAGACGATCACCGTCATCACATAGGTGAACCCGATCAACGACATCGGCAGGTTCGTCAGAAGGTGCGTGATCTCCTTCCAGGTCTGCGGGTCGTAGGCGAGACGGGCCGGAGGCAGACGCTCGGCGTCCTGCCCGGCCGTGCCCGGCACAGTGGTCGTGAGGGGAGCGGCTCTCGGGTGGGAGCCGCCCTGCGGGAAGCCGTCCGGGCGGGAACCCTCCTCGTCGGAGCTGTTCGGGTCGGAGGCGGATCGGCTGGCGGAAGCGGTCATATGGGCTAGCCTGCCGCGCCGCACGGCGCCACGCCATGAGGTCTGCCGCCTTCCTCGGCCGGGGGAAAACCCCCGCCCGGCAAGACGAGGTGTGACGGGCTGCTTACCGTCCCTTTATCAGGGCCTAGACTCCCGTGCGTACAGATCGTCGAACGGGCCTGTCGTCGAAGAGACTGAGGTCAGGGAGCGAGGGACGGGCGTGCGGGAACGGACCGTCGATGTCGCGGCGGAATTCGCGGCGGACTACTTCCAGTCCTACTCCGTCGTCGGGCTGCTCGCCGTCGTCGGCGTGCTGTTCGTCGCGGTGGCCTTCGGCGCCGGCCGCCTGCTGCGCCCGGTGGTCCCCACCCCGGAGAAGCTCCTGACGTACGAGTGCGGCGTCGACCCCGTGGGCGAGGGCTGGGCCCACACCCAGGTCCGCTACTACGTCTACGCCTTCCTCTACGTGATCTTCGCGGTCGACTCGATCTTCCTCTTCCCCTGGGCGACGGTCTTCGCGGCCCCCGGCTACGGCGCGGCCACGCTCGTGGAGATGTTCATCTTCCTCGGCTTCCTGGCCGTGGGCCTGCTGTACGCCTACAAGAAGGGCGTCCTGACATGGACGTGACGCCGAAAGTGAATGCGCCGGAACACCCGGAGCACCTGGAGCACCCGCACGGGACGGAGCGCCTGGAGCACCCGCAAGGGTCGGAGCGCCTGGAGCACCCGCAAGGGTCGGAGCGCCTGGAGCACCCGCAAGGGTCGGAGCGCCTGGAGCACCCGCAAGGGTCGGAGCGCCTGGAGCACCCGCAAGGGTCGGAACACCCGGAGCACCCGCAAGGGTCGGAACACCCGGAGCACCCGCACGGGACGGAGCGCCCGGCGCAACGGCAGGGGTCGGAGCACCCGGACCAGTCGGAGCAGGTGCTCTCGGAACCCGTACCGCTGCCGGAGCCGAAGCGCCTGGGCACCCTGGCCCGCCTGGCCCCGGAGCCGATGAAGGTGATCCTGAACTGGGGCCGCCGCTACTCGCTCTGGGTCTTCAACTTCGGCCTGGCCTGCTGCGCGATCGAGTTCATCGCCGCGTCGATGGCCCGCCACGACTTCATCCGCCTCGGTGTCATCCCCTTCGCGCCGGGCCCCCGTCAGGCCGACCTGATGGTCGTCTCCGGCACGGTCACGGACAAGATGGCCCCGGCCGTGAAACGTCTCTACGAGCAGATGCCCGAGCCGAAGTACGTCATCTCCTTCGGCGCGTGCAGCAACTGCGGCGGCCCCTACTGGGACTCGTACTCGGTGACCAAGGGCGTCGACCAGATCATCCCGGTGGACGTGTACGTGCCGGGCTGCCCGCCGCGCCCGGAGGCACTTCTCCAGGGCATCCTCAAGCTCCAGGAGAAGATCGCCCGGGAGTCCCTGCACGAGCGCTACGGCCCGACCCCGTCCCGCCCGGCCGTCTCCCGCCCCTCGCCGGCGGCTCTTCAGAGCGGCTTGGTGCGGCCCCCGGCCGCCGAGTCCCCCGCCGCGCCGTCGGAGGAGGGCCGATGACCACGATCGGCTGGCTCCCCGCCCCCGCCGACGAGCTCTTCGGCCCGCAGGCCACGGCCGAGGAGTCGTACGACGTCCTGACGGTCGACGTCCCTCCCTCGTCCTGGACCGACGCCCTGCGCGTGGCCCGCGACCGCCTGACCTGCACCTATTTCGACTGGCTGAGCGCGGTCGACGAACCGGGCACGGGCTTCCGCGTCTCGGCGCACCTGGTGGCCCTCTCCCCGGTGCGCCGCCTGCTGCTGCGTACGACGATCCCGCACGACGCACCGACCCTCGCCTCCGCCGTCGACGTCTACGCCGGCGCGGCCTGGCACGAACGTGAGACGCACGAGATGTTCGGCGTCACCTTCGCGGGCCACCCCGCCCTGAACCACCTCCTCCTCCCGGAGACCTTCGAAGGCCACCCTCTGCGCAAGGACTTCGTCCTCGCCGCCCGTGTCGCCAAGGCCTGGCCCGGTGCGAAGGAGCCCGGAGAGTCCGAGCACGGTGGCCCCAAGCGCCGCCAGATGCTCCCCCCAGGCGTCCCCGACCCCAACGAATGGGGCCCACTGAAGGGCCAACTCCCGCCCGCCCCGGCCCGCCCGGCCCGAGCGGCGGCGGGACGCACGGCGGTGGGACGAGCGACAGGCGACCGCCCGGTCCGCCGCGCCCGCACGGCATCGGACGGCTCTGCAACCCAGCCCACCCCCCCGACCACAGAGACCCCACCAACCTCTCCGACTTCCGCAGCTCCAGTGACTTCGTCAGCTCCGGCGACTTCGTCGGCTCCGGCGGCTCCCTCGGCTTCGGCGACTTCTTCAGGTTCGGCGGCTCCCTCGGCTTCGGCGACTTCTTCAGGTTCGGCGGCTCCCTCGGGTCCGGTGGCGCCGACGACGCCCTCCGGCCCCCGCCGCGCCCGAAGCGCGAGCGCGGGCTCGGCATCACAACGGGCAGGTGCCAAGGAGTCCCCGGGTGCAGGAGGAACCGAGCCCGCCGCGCCGACGGAACCGACGGGCCCCGAGCCGACCCCGCGACCCCCGGCAGGACCGCGCCGCACGCGCAGCGCCTCCCAAGGCTCGGCCTCCCAGCACACCCAGCCCCCGACGACACCCCCGGACACCGCCGCCCGCCCCTCCCCGGCGCCCCGCAGCTCCGACGCCCCGTGGCACCACGCCCGCCCGGCGTTCGACGAGCCACAGCAGACCCCTGAGCCAAGCGAGCAAGAAGAACCGAAGCGGGAGCAGGGCCCCGAACCAGACCGGGCACCGGCACCGAACGGGGAGCCGGAGCCGGAGCCGAAGTCGGGCGGCGAGCCGGAGTCAGGTCGCGAGCCGGAGTCGGGCCAGGAGCCAGCCCGGACGCCGGTCCCTGCGCCTGGCCCGAAGCCGAAGCCGGTCTCGGAGCCGGCTCAGGACCCGGAGTCCGCTCAGGAGCCGGACCTGGACCCGAAGCAGCCTCAGGACCCGGCCCAGAACCCGGACCCGGCCCAGAACCCGGACCCGGACCAGAACCCGGACCAGAACCCGGACCCGGACCAGAGCCCAGACCCGGACCTGGAGCCAGAGCCGAGGTCCGCTGGCCCTGAGCAGGTAGCCCCGGGAACGGCCGCGCCCAAGCAGCCCGACCCCGTCGAGAAGCCCTCGCCCGCCCGCGGCACGCCCGCCCGCGGCACGCCCGCCCGCACCGACGGCACGGAACCCCCCGCCCCCGAGGACCCCACAGGAGGCCCGCAGTGAACGACGCTCTCGACGTCGCCCTGCGACTCCTGGTCGTCTTCGTCGTCTTCCTCACCTTCCCCCTGATCGTCGGTCAGACCGAGCACAAGGTGATGGCCCATATGCAGGGCCGCCTGGGGCCGATGTACGCGGGCGGATTCCACGGCTGGGCCCAGCTCGTCGCGGACGGCGTCAAGTTCGTACAGAAGGAGGACATCGTCCCCGCTGGTGCGGACCGCCGTATCTTCCAGCTCGCGCCGGCCGTAGCCCTCCTCCCGTATCTCCTGGTCCTCCTCGCCATCCCCATCGGCCCGGGCGAAGGAGCCGTCGGTCAGGTCGTGGACGCGGGTATCTTCTTCGTGCTCGCGGTGATGGGCGTCGGCGTCCTCGGCTCCCTCATGGCCGGCTGGGCCAGTGCCAACAAGTTCTCCCTTCTCGGCGGCCTGCGCACCGCCGCCCAGCTCCTCGCCTACGAACTCCCGATGCTGCTCACCGCCGCCTCGGTGGCGATGGCGGCCGGCACGGTCTCCCTGCCCGGCATCGTCGACGCCTTCGAGTGGTGGTGGCTGCCCTGGCAGATCACCGGCGCGATCGTCTTCTTCGTCGCCGGTCTCGCCGAGTTGCAGCGGCCCCCCTTCGACATGCCCGTCGCCGACTCGGAGATCATTTTCGGCGCGTACACCGAGTACACCGGCCTGCGCTTCGCCCTCTTCCTCCTCGCCGAGTACGCCGGAATCGTCGTCCTGTGCGGTCTGACCACCGTCCTCTTCCTGGGCGGCTGGCACGGTCCCTGGGGCGCCGACGGCCTCGGCTGGGTCTGGACCCTTCTCAAGGCTGCTGTCCTCGCCTTCGTCGTGATCTGGCTCCGCGTCACCTACCCCCGCCTGCGCGAGGATCAGCTGCAGAAGCTCTCCTGGACCCTCCTCGTCCCTCTCTCCCTCGCCCAGATCGCCCTCACCGGCGTCGTCAAGGTGGTGATCCGGTAATGGCCCCCATCCCCGGTAGTGGCCTCGCCAAGGGCCTGGCCGTCACCCTCCGCACGATGACGCGGAAGACCGTCACCGCGCAGTACCCGGACGCCCAGCCCGAACTCCCGCCCCGTACTCGTGGCGTCATCGGCCTGTTCGAGGAGAACTGCACGGTCTGCATGCTCTGCGCCCGTGAGTGCCCTGACTGGTGCATCTACATCGACTCCCACAAGGAGACGGTCCCGCCCGCCGCCCCGGGCGGCCGCGAGCGCAGCCGCAACGTCCTCGACCGCTTCGCCATCGACTTCTCCCTGTGCATGTACTGCGGTATCTGCATCGAGGTCTGTCCTTTCGACGCCCTGTTCTGGTCCCCGGAGTTCGAGTACGCCGAGACCGACATCCACGAACTCACCCACGAACGAGACAAGCTCCGCGAGTGGATGTGGACCGTGCCGGCCCCACCCGCCCTCGACCCCGCCGCCGAGGAGCCGAAGGAGCTCGCAGCCGCCCGCAAGGCGGCGGAGAAGCTGGCGGCGGCCCAGGCCGCGTCGAACGCCCCCCAGCCACCCGAGCCGAACGCACCCCAGGGAGGAGAATCGTGACCCTCGCTCAGGCACACCACGGCTTTCTCTCCCCGACCGGAGTCGAGATCGCCTTTCTGCTCGTCGGGCTGGTCACCTTCGGCGCGGCCCTCGTCACGGTGACCACCAAGCAGCTGGTGCACGCCGCCCTGTGGCTCGTGGTCGCCCTCGGCGGCCTCGCCGTCGAGTACCTCCTGCTCACCGCCGAGTTCATCGCCTGGGTGCAGGTCCTCATCTACGTCGGTTCCGTCGTCGTGCTCCTCCTCTTCGGTCTGATGCTCACCAAGGCCCCCATCGGCCACTCCCCGGACGCGGACTCCGGCAACCGCTGGGCCGCTCTCACGGTGGCCGTCGCCGCGGCCGCCGCGCTCGTCTGGGTGGTCGTCGACGCCTTCCGCGCCACCTGGATCGATCTGGACGGTCCGGCCGCCGGCTCCACCGAGGTCACCGGCGCGAGCCTGTTCCAGAACTGGGTCCTGCCCTTCGAGGCACTCTCCGTCCTTCTCCTCGCGGCACTGGTCGGCGCGATCGTCCTGTCCCGCAGGGCGAAGGCGGAGTCGAGCTCTCCCCCTGTGAACTCCCGGGCCATCACCAAGAGTTCCCGACCCGTCACAGAGAGTTCTCTTTCTGTTCCGGACGCCCGGGGAAACCCGGCCGAGCAGGAAGGCACCCGCTGATGCACCTCGCCTATCCCGCCGTCCTGTCCGCCCTTCTCTTCTGCACCGGCCTGTACGGCGTTCTCGCCCGCCGCAACGCGATCCTCGTCCTGATGTCCGTCGAGCTGATGCTCAACGCCGTCAACCTCAACCTGGTCGCCTTCGACGTCTGGCTCAGCAGGACCGCCGAGGAGACCCTGCACTCCGGTCAGGCCCTGACCCTGTTCACCATCGCCATCGCCGCCGCCGAGATCGGCATCGGCCTGGCGATCGTCCTCGCCGTCCACCGCAACCGAGGCACCGCGGACATCGACCGTCTCCGGGACACCGCCGAAGGCCACGAGAGCCCCGCGACCGACGGCCCCGACAGCGACACCCCCGCGACCGGAACGGCCGCCGAGAAGGCTGAGGCCACCGCGTGACCACGACCACCCTCGCCGTCCTCGTCCCCCTTCTCCCGTTCCTGGGCGCGGCCGCCGGACTGCTCCTGGGCCGCACCGCTCCCGGCTTCGTGCGCCCGCTCGCCGTCCTGCCGACCCTCGCCGCACTCGTACTGGCCGCGATCGTCGCCGTACGTCAGGGCGGAGACGCCTCCGTCACCGCGGCGACCGAACTGACCCCCACCGGCTCGATCCCGATCGAACTGGCGCTGTACATCGACGGCTTCGCCGCCCTCGTCGCCGTCGTGGTCGGCCTCGTCGCCACCTGCGTGCAGATCTACTCGACCGGCTACCTGCGCGAGGACCCGCGCTACCCCTCGTACGCCGCGCTCGTCTCCCTCTTCACCTCCGCGATGTTCCTGGTCGTCTACTCCGGCGACCTGATCGTGCTGCTGGTCGGCTGGGAAGTCATGGGCATCTGCTCCTACTTCCTGGTCGGCCACTACTGGGAGACCCCGGAAGCCCGCGCCGCCTCCATCAAGGCCTTCCTCGTCACCAAACTCGGCGACGTCCCCTTCCTCATCGGCCTGTTCGCACTCGCCACCGACGCCGGGTCCTTCCGGATCACGAAGGTCCTCGCCACCGTCGCCCACGGCGGACTCGACCACCCGACGCTCGTCGCCCTGCTGCTCCTCGCCGGCGTGGCCGGCAAGTCCGCGCAGTTCCCCCTGCACACCTGGCTCCCGGACGCGATGGCGGGCCCCACCCCCGTCTCCGCGCTGATCCACGCCGCGACGATGGTCGCCGCCGGCGTCTACTTCATCGCCCGTCTCCTCCCGGTCTTCGAGGCGTCCTCGGCCGCGATGGTGACCCTCGCCGTGATGGCCGCCATCACCATGGTCGGCTCGGGCCTGGCCGCCCTCGCCCAGGACGACATCAAGCGCGTCCTCGCCTATTCGACGATCGGCCAGCTCGGCTACATGACGGGCGCCCTCGCCGTCGGCGACCGCGGTGCCGCCGTCTTCCACCTCCTCTCGCACGGCGCGTTCAAGGCGCTGCTCTTCCTCGCGGCCGGCGTGATCATCCACGCGGCCGGCACCAACTCGCTGGCCGCCATGTCCCGCATGAGCCACCTGCGCGACCGCGTCCCCGACGCCTACTGGACGATGACCGTGGCGCTTCTCGCGCTCGCCGCGATCCCGCCGTTCAGCGGCTTCTTCTCCAAGGAGTCGGTGCTCGGCGCCGCCGAGCACATCACCGCGGGCCACACCGAGCACGCGCCCGGCGCGGCGGGCTGGACCGTCCTCGTCGCCGGCCTGCTCACCGCCCTCCTCACGGCGGCCTACGCGACCCGCCTGTGGCTGCTGACCTTCCACGGCCGGGGCACGGAGGCCCCCGACCACGGCCGCCAGCCACTGACCATGACCGTGGTGCTGTGGGTCCTGGCCGTCCCGTCCCTGGCCCTCGGCGGGCTCGCCTACCGCACCCTCCCCGACTGGTTCGACGGCAACGACCTCGCCCCGACCCTGACCACGTCCGTCCTGGGCACGGGAGTGGCCCTGGCCGGCGGACTCGTCATGTACGCCGCCTGGCGCCATCTCGCCGGGCTCGCCGCCCGCGTCCCCCTGGGCGCGGTCGCCGCCCACCCCGAAGGCGACGCGGGACTCGTCGAGGCCGAGGCGATCGCGACGCACGTGCCGGCCTACGGAGACGTGGCCTCCGCCCCCGACCCGGCGGACCCCGGACGGCTCCTGCTCGGCCCGCTGCACCGCCACGCGGCCGTCGGCTTCCACCTCGACGCCGTGTACCGGACGCTGTTCGTCCGCCCGGTCCAGGCCGGAGCGAGTCTCGTCCGGTTCCTCGACCGCGAGGTCGTCGACACCTACGTACGCGGCGCGGGCACCCTGCCCCGCTGGCTGGGGGCCGCCGTACGGCGTGCCCAGACCGGCAACGTCCAGACCTATGTGAGCGCCCTGCTCGCCGGCACCGTCGTCCTGGCGGTCGCCGCCCTTCTCGTCGCTTCGGGAGCGTGAGCGGGCGTGATCGATATCAACGAGTCCGTGATGCAGTTCCTTCTGGCATTCATCGTGGTCGGCCCGCTCCTCGGCGCCGCCGCCGCTCTTCTGCCGGCTCCGCCGGGGCTGAAGGGGAAGTCACCGGAGCAGGCCGTGCTGCGCCACGGCATGACCGTGACCGGCGCGATCCTCATCGCCGCGATCGTCCTCGCGCTCGGCTTCGACCACGACCATCCGTCGAAGATGCAGGCCACGACGGACATCAGCTGGATCCCCGCACTCGACGTGCGCATCCACCTCGGCATCGACGGCATCTCCCTCCCCCTGCTGGTCCTGACCGCGCTGCTGACCTTCCTGTGCGCGGTGTACTCCTACTTCAGGCGGCAACGACAGTCGCCGACGCGGCAGACCGCGGACCCGTCCCCGAAAGCCTTCGTCGCACTCGTGCTCGTCCTGGAGTCCGGCACCCTCGCGGCCTTCGCCGTCCTCGACCTGCTGCTGTTCTTCCTCGCCTTCGAGATGGTCCTCGTCCCGATGTACTTCCTCATCGCCCGCTGGGGCGGCGCGGGCCGGACCCAGGCCGCCTGGAAGTTCATCCTGTTCACGCTGCTCGGATCCGTGGTCATGCTGCTCGGCCTGCTCCTGATCGGAATCAACGCGGGCACCTTCGACATGGTGGCACTCGCCACTGACAACGGCCGGTCGCTCACCACATCGGTGCAGGTCATCGCCGTTCTCGCAATCGGGATCGGGCTCGCCGTCAAGACCCCGATGTGGCCGCTGCACAGCTGGCTGCCCGACGCCCACACCGCCGCCCCGACCGTCGGCTCGGTCCTGCTGGCGGGAGTGCTGCTGAAAATGGGCACGTACGGGTTCGTCCGGATCCTGCTGCCCGTCGCGCCGGACGGTTTCCGTACCTTCGCGCCCTACCTCGCGGCCTTCGCCGTCGTCGGGATCATCTACGGATCGCTGGCCTGCCTGGCACTCGCCAAGCGGGGCGCGAAGGGCGACCTCAAACGCCTCATCGCCTACTCCTCCGTCGGTCACATGGGTTTCGTCTTGCTCGGCATCGCGACCATGACCCCGACCGGCGTGAACGGCGCCCTGTTCGCCAACATCGCCCACGGCCTCATCACCGGCCTCCTCTTCTTCCTGGTCGGAGCGCTGAAGGACCGCACCGGCACCACCGATCTGGACACCCTCGCCGAGCAGACCGGAGCCGCGCTGTACGGCAGGACGCCCCGCCTCGGCGGCCTCCTCGCCTTCGCCGCCGTCGCCTCCCTCGGCCTGCCGGGCCTCGCCGGCTTCTGGGGCGAGATGCTGGCCCTGTTCGGCGCCTTCAACCCCGCCGCCGACCTCAGCCGGCCCGCGTTCCTCACCTTCACGGCGATCGCCGCGTTCGGCACCCTGCTGACGGCCGCGTACCTGCTCGTCGTGGTCCGCCGCGTCTGCATGGGCGTCGTCCCGCAGGACGCTCCGCGCCTCGCCGACGTGCAGACCTACGAGTTCGCGGCCTGGGCCCCGCTCGTCGCCCTCACCGTCGTCGCCGGCCTGTGGCCGAAGGCCCTCCTCGGGCTGACCGACCCGGCCGTGCAACAGCTCCTCGCAGGAGGCACCCGATGAGCGCCCTGGCCCAGCCCCTGTTCCAGCCCCTGGCCGAGTCGGTGGTCCAGTCCGTCGACTGGCCGGCCATCGCGCCGCCCACCCTCGCGGCGGTCGTCGCCCTGGTCGTCCTCGTCGCCGACCTCTTCGTCGGCGACGCCCGCAAGCCGCTCCTCGGCTGGCTGTCGGTCGCGGGACTCGCCGCCGCCACGGCCCTCCTCCTGCCCCTCCTGGACGGCGACCGCTCCACCTTCTGTCTGACCGGCGACACGCACGTGTGCAGCTACACGGCAGACCGCTTCACCCTCGTCATCCAGTTCCTGGTGCTCGGGGGAGCGCTGCTGGCGGCCCTGCTGTCGGTCACCGCCCTGAAGGACGCGCGCGGGCGACTTCCCGAAGGCGAGTTCTGGTTCCTGCTGCTGTCCTCCGCCGCCGGAGCCGCCCTGCTGCCCGCCTCCCGCGACCTGGCCACCCTCGTCGTCGCCCTGGAGGTCGCCTCCCTGCCCGCCTTCGCCCTGGTCGGCATCCGGCACGGCGACCGCAGGTCCTCCGAGGCGGCCCTGAAGTTCTTCCTGTCGTCCGTCACCGCGACCACCGTCAGCCTCCTGGGCATCAGCTTCGTGTACGCGACGACCGGAACCCTCTACCTCACCCAGGTCGCCGACCGCATCCAGCACGTCGACGGCCGACTGGACACCCTGGCCCAGACCGGCGTGGTCCTCACCCTGATCGGCTTCGCCTTCAAGACGGCCGCCGTCCCCTTCCACTTCTGGGTCCCCGACACCTACGTCGGCGCCCCCCTGCCCATCGCCGCCTACCTGTCGGTGGTCGGCAAGGCGGTCGGCTTCTCCGGCCTCATCCTCGTCACGGTCATCGGCTTCCCCTCGTACGCCGACGTCTGGGGCCCCGCCCTGGCCGTGCTGGCCGCCCTCACCATGACCGTCGGCAACGTCGGCGCCCTGCGCCAGCAAGCCACGCGCGCGTACAGCGCCGTACGCCTGCTCGCGTGGTCCTCCGTGGGCCAGGCCGGCTACCTCCTCGTACCGATCGCCGCCGCCGCGTACTCCGACGACGCCGAGCACGCCATCGGCTCCACCGTCGCCTACGCCCTCATGTACGCCGCCGTGAACCTGGGCGCCTTCGCGGTGGCCGCCCTGGTGGGACGTACCAGCGCGACGAACCGGATCACGGACTACCGGGGCCTCTACGCGAAGCACCCGGCGGCAGCCCTCCTCCTGGCCTTCTTCCTGCTCTGCCTCGCCGGACTGCCGCCGGGCATCATCGGTCTCTTCGCCAAGGTCACCGTCTTCTCGGCAGCCGTCGACGCCGGCCTCGGCTGGCTCGCGGTCGTCATGGCCGTCAACGTGGTGATCGCCCTGTACTACTACCTCCAGTGGACGGCGCTGCTCTTCCGCGCCCCCGAAGGCGAACCCGAGAAGCACCGCGTCCCCGCCCCGCTCACCGCCGCGATCACTCTCACCGCGGCCCTCGGCATCGCCCTCTCCGGAGCACCACAGCTGGTCCTGCGCTTCACCGACACCGGCCTCTTCTGAGCCCGCACGCGCGCGCATGCCCCCGTCCTCACCCGGACGGCCCACACCCATGCCCACAGGCACAAGGGAACTAGTGCCTCCCGCCTGGCGTTGACCAGTACGGGAAGGTGCACTGGATGTGACACCACGGCACAGCGCCACCTGACAAGAGCAAGATTCGCAAGCAAAGGGTTCCCCTGCTGCACGACTTGGAGGGCGTACCGTGCACCGCCGGCACAACGGGCTCAGGACCGCAGTACTCCTCGGGGGACTGTCCGCATTCATCATCGTCATCGGCAGCTTCTTCGGCCGCATGGGGCTGGTCATCGCGGTCCTGGTCGCGTTCGGCACCAACGCGTACGCGTACTGGAACAGCGACAAACTGGCGCTACGCGCGATGCGTGCCCGCCCGGTGAGCGAGTTCGAGGCTCCCGCGCTGTACCGAATGGTTCGCGAGCTCTCCACCCAGGCCCGTCAGCCCATGCCCCGCCTGTACATCTCCCCGACCGAGGCACCCAACGCCTTCGCCACCGGCCGCAACCCGCGCAACGCCGCCGTGTGCTGCACGGACGGCATCCTGCGCCTCCTCGACGAACGCGAACTGCGCGGCGTCATCGGCCACGAGCTCAGCCACGTCTACAACCGGGACATCCTCATCTCCTCGGTCGCCGGAGCGCTCGCCTCCGTGATCGTGTTCCTGGTCAACTTCGCCTGGCTGATCCCGATCGGCCGCTCGGACGACGACGACGGTCCCGGCATCCTCGGCATGCTCCTGATCATGATTCTCGGCCCGCTCGCCGCCGGCGTCATCCAACTCGCCATCAGCCGCTCCCGTGAGTACGAGGCGGACGCCTCGGGCGCGCAGCTCACCGGCGACCCGCTGGCCCTCGCGAGCGCGCTGCGCAAACTGGAGACGGGCACCAAGCAGCTTCCACTGCCCCCGGAGCCCCGCATCGAGACCGCGAGCCACATGATGATCGCGAATCCCTTCCGCCCGGGCCAGGGACTCTCCAAGATGTTCTCGACGCACCCGCCGATGGCGGACCGTATCGCCCGGCTCGAGAAAATGGCAGGTCGCCACCAGTGAAGACCATCCTGAACGTCATCTGGCTGATCCTGAGCGGATTCTGGCTGTTCCTCGCCTACCTGGCCGCGGGAGCGCTGCTCTGCCTCACGATCATCGGCATTCCCTTCGGCATCGCCGCATTCAGAATCGGCGTCTACGCCCTCTGGCCCTTCGGCTACACGACGATCGAGCGCCGTGACGCGGGCGCGCCCTCCTGCGTCGGCAACGTGCTCTGGCTGGTCCTCGCCGGTTGGTGGCTGGCAATCGGGCACATCGTCACCGGCCTTCTCCTCTGCCTGACCATCATCGGCATCCCGTTCGGCATCGCGAACTTCAAACTGATTCCGGTCTCACTGTTCCCGCTGGGCCGCGAAATCGTGCCCTCCGACCAGCCGTTCGCCTCGCGCTGACGGGCCGAGTCCCGATCCGTTTCTTGTCCACAGTCCGTCAGTGGCCGGCCGGCTGCTTGACGACGGCGCGCCGCTCGCCGGTTGTCCACAGGCGGTGAGTTGTCCACAGGCCGGCTCGGTTGTCAGTGGCGGCCTGCATCATGAACGCATGACCGAGAACGAGCAGTTGTGGGCAAGGGTGGCGGCCAAGGCGGCCACCACCCGCCCCTGGGGTTGGCCTTCGCTCCCCGCCCCCGTGGACGCGGCCACCGTGGCCCGCGCCGAGGCCGCACTCGGCTTCCGCCTGCCGCCGCTGCTCGCCGACCTCTACCTGCGTATAGGGGACGGCGGATTCGGCCCGGAGTACGGCCTGCTGCCCCTGCTCGACAGCTCTCCGGCCGGTGAACCCGCCGCCGTCGCCCAGTACCTCGCCAACCGCGCAAGCGGTCGCGAGGACCCCGACTGGCCCTGGCCCGAGGGCGTCCTGCCGATATCCCACTGGGGCTGCGCGATGTACGCGTGCGTGGACTGCCACACCCCGCAGGGGACGGTTCTGCTCTTCGAACCGAACCCCGGCGACCCCGACCACGCCTGGTTCGTCGACGCCCCCAGCCTCACGGCCTGGCTGCACGCCTGGCTCGACGGCACGGGCTGGTACGACACCCTGAACGACGACCTGGAACCGACCCCCTGGACCGAGTTCCGCATACGCACGGCGGCGACCGGGGCGACGACACCGTAGCGGCCTGCTGCCGCAGCCCGCTGCCGCGCACCCGTTGCCCAGGCACCCGTCCGCAGTCCGCTGTCCGTCGATCGCCGTCGTCCGTCGCCCGCCGCCGGCCGTTGTCGCTGTCGTACGGCTACCGCGCGCCCGCCCAGCGCCGCCGTACCCCGTAAGCCAGCACGCCCACCGCCATCACCCCCGCTCCCACGACCACCGAGCTCCTCGGCAGCGCGAACGCGAGCACCACACAGCCCAGGAGCCCCACCGCGGGCAGCATCCGCTTCGCCGGGGCCGGATCGAGCGTCCAGGCCGACGCGTTGGCCACCGCGTAGTACGTCAGCACACCGAAGGAGGAGAACCCGATCGCGCCCCGGACATCCACCGTGGCGGCCAGGACCGTGACCACCGCGCCCACGGTGAGCTCGGCCCGGTGCGGTACCTGGAAGCGCGGGTGGACGGCGGCCAGGGCGGCGGGCAGATACCGGTCTCGGGCCATGGCCAGCGTCGTGCGCGAGACGCCCAGGATGAGGGCGAGGAGCGAGCCCAGCGCCGCCACCGCTGCCCCGATCCGTACCACCGGCGCCAGGCCGGGCACCCCCGCAGCCCGCACCGCGTCGGCCAACGGCGCCCCCGCCCGTCCGAGATCGCCCGGTCCCAGCACGGACAGGACAGCGACCGTCACGCACGCGTACACGACCAGAGCGATCCCCAGGGCCAGGGGGATCGCGCGGGGGATGGTGCGTGCCGGATCACGCACCTCCTCGCCCAGGGTCGCGATGCGGGCGTACCCGGCGAAGGCGAAGAACAGCAGGCCGGCGGCGGTCAGCACCCCGCCGACACCCCCGGAGACGCCGACGTCCAGCCGCCCGTCGCCGGACGCGCCGGACCCCAGGCACACGACCACCACGGAAGCGAGGACCGCCAGGACCACCGCCACGATCGCCCGCGTCAGCCAGGCCGACTTCTGGACGCCGCCGTAGTTCACCGCGGTCAGCGCCACCACGGCCGCGACCGCCACCGCGTGCGCCTGCGCCGGCCAGAGGTACGCACCGACCGTCAGGGCCATCGCCGCACAGGAGGCCGTCTTCCCGACCACGAACGACCAGCCCGCCAGATATCCCCAGAACGCGCCGAGCCGCTCGCGCCCGTACACGTACGTGCCGCCCGAGGCCGGATACAGGGCGGCGAGTCGCGCCGACGACATGGCGTTGCAGTAGGCGACCAGCGCGGCGAGCGCGAGTCCGAGCAGCAGCCCGGAGCCCGCGGCCTGCGCGGCGGGAGCGAGCGCCGCGAAGACGCCGGCACCGATCATCGAGCCGAGCCCGATGACCACGGCGTCGCCGAGGCCGAGCGTCCGCCGCAGTTCGGCGCGCGATCCGGACTGTGTCATGGGCCGCACCCTACTGACCGACGGAACCACCGTGGGCCGTGCAGACGTCGTCCTCATCGACACGACATGAACTCGCGTGCGACGCAGGACGCGGGGCGCGACGGAAACGAGCACAGCCCGTCCGGAGCGAGCGAGATCACAGTGTCCGGACAGCGCGGGCACAGCGCGGAAGGGCAGGTTCAGGGCATGAGCATCATCAGCTGGATCATCCTGGGGTTGTTGGCCGGAGTCATTGCCAAGGTCCTGCTGCCGGGCCGTGACCCGGGCGGCTTCATCGGCACGACCCTCATCGGTGTCGCGGGCGCGTTCATCGGCGGCTGGATATCGGCCCGCTGGCTGGACCACCCCATCACCAAGGACTTCTACGACGGCGCGACCTGGGCCGCGGCGATCGGCGGTTCGCTGGTGCTGCTGATCGCCTATCGCCTGCTGTTCGGCAACTCACGCGACTGAGCGCCTCCGCGGCGGACCGAACGAGAAGGGCGGGCACCCCACGGGCGCCCACCCTTGCTCACAGCTGTCCGGCTCGCTTCCGCCCGGCTCGTGACCGTCCGGCCGACTACCGGTAGTTCACGAACTGCAGAGCGAAGTCGAAGTCCTGGCCCTTGAGCAGGGTGATGACGGTCTGGAGGTCGTCGCGGCTCTTGGAGCTGACACGCAGTTCCTCGCCCTGCACCTGGGCCTTCACGCCCTTGGGGCCCTCGTCGCGGATGAGCTTCGCGACCTTCTTCGCGTTGTCCTGGGAGATGCCCTCCTTGATCTCCGCGAAGAGCTTGTACTCCTTGCCGGAGAGCTGGGGCTCGCCCGCCTCCAGCGCCTTGAGGGAGATCCCGCGCTTGATCAGCTTGGACTGGAAGACGTCGAGGACGGCGTTGACCCGGTCCTCGGAGTTCGCCTCCATGAGGATCTTGTCGCCGGACCACGAGATCGAGGCGCCGACGCCCTTGAAGTCGTAACGCTGCGAGATTTCCTTGCCGGCCTGGTTGAGGGCGTTGTCGACCTCCTGCCGCTCGACCTTCGAGACGATGTCGAAACTGGAGTCGGCCATGTCCTGTGGCTCCTTGTATCGGGGTGCGTGTCGGGTGCGTATCGGCGTACGTGGGGGTGACCGCCGAGCCCGGCGTGATCCCGGGCCGCATCCGCACAAGCCTAGTCATCCCGCCCGCTCCGGGCGGCGAGGAATCAGGTGGCGAAGCACCCCTGGGCATCGGGTATCGTTTACGTCGTTGCCAGGGAGCACCGCCGAAAAGCGGTTCGAACAGGCGGCAAACCCGGCGGTGTGCCCGAGCGGCCAAAGGGAGCAGACTGTAAATCTGCCGGCTCAGCCTTCCCAGGTTCGAATCCTGGCGCCGCCACGCTGAGAACGAAGGGCCCGTGACCTGCTTACACAGCAGGTCACGGGCCCTTCGCCATGTTCCCTGGTGAGCGGTACGCCGTCGCCCGCTGTCTTGCATTCGAACATCCAGTCCCCACGTGTGTGGACGGGATATCCGCAACGAGCCGTGGTTCCACTCCGGAACTGAGCCAGGTGGACAGCGCAGCGTGGCGAAGATCATACGGACGGTCGGTCGACGTCGATTCGAAGTGGCGGATTGCGCGATCGCTGGTGTTCCGGAGCCCAACCGGTCACACGCGAACGGTTCGTGACCTGTCCACCCCGTCCACCCCCTGGCACGGTCAGCTGAGCCGCGTCACCGTCCGGCAGCCGACGTTGTCGGCAGGGGCCGTTCGGCTCGAGGGCGGCGGCGACCCGCTTCACTTTGCTTCGGCCGGATCTTCCGGGGGTTCGGAGACCTCCGGCGAGGGTGTCTTCGCCGCTCTTTTCACCTCTGCCTCGATGTCGTTGCGTGGTCTGTTCTCGTCCTTGGCGTGTTCGGTCACCGCGGCCTGTACGTCGCGGGCGAGGTCGCGCCAGGCGCGCCAGGCGGTTTCGTAGGTGTCGGTCTGGATCTCCGGCCAGGGGGTGGCCGTGGGTGCGCCGTACGTGTCCCGCAGCGCTTCGACCCTCGCGTGTGCCTCGTCGGCCGCGCGTTGCTTCTCCACGAGTTCCTCGAAGGTATGTGCCACATGTACGGATGCTAGGGAGGTGATCGCACTTCCGCGCGGCGAGCGGGGCGCGTCTCGCCGTGGGGTACCCGCGTGGCCCACTGGGGCAGACTGACGACATGTCCAGCGCGTCCAGTCGTCGTAGAACCTGCCCGGTATGCCGTCGCGAGATCGCCGTCGTCGCCGGTCGGTTCGCCCGCCACGACCCGCCGGGGGCGCGCGGGACCGGGGACCTCGTCTCCTGCCCCGGCTCGCGCAGTACGGCACAACTGGGCGCGGCCCAGCCGTCGTTGGACGGGTATGTGGTCCCGGAGTTTCCAGGACAGCTACCCCTCTTCTAGAGGTCCAGCACTCTTCCAGCGGTCCAGCGGTCTGGCGTTCCGGGGCGTCTTCCGGCGCACGGAGCTCCTCAGTTGCCCGCCACCGCCTTGACCGCCACCGGCACCGGCGCCGAGCCGCCGATGAGTTCCAGGGTGAGGCCGGATGTCGCCGGGGTGTCCAGCAGTTCGGCCAGCACGGTGGCCACGTCGTCGCGTGGGACGGAGCCGCGGCCCGTGCGGGCCTCCAGGCGTACCAGACCGGTGCCGGCGTCGTCCGTGAGCGCGCCGGGGCGCAGGATGGTCCAGTCGAGGGAGTCGAGGCCCTGCACGTGCGCGTCCGCCTCGCCCTTGGCGCGCAGGTAGACGTCGAAGATCTCGTCACCCCGGTGGCCGGGGTCCGCGCCCATGGACGACACGACCACGAAGCGCCGTACGCCCGCCCGGACCGCCGCGTCCGCGAACAGGACCGCCGCGCCCTTGTCCACGGTGTCCTTGCGGCCCACTCCGCTGCCCGGCCCGGCACCCGCCGCGAACACCGCCGCGTCCGCGCCCCGCAGCCGCTCCGCGACCGCTTCGACGGACGCCGACTCCAGGTCCAGGACGACCGGTTCGGCGCCGGCCGCCCGGAGGTCGTCGCCCTGTTCCGCCTTGCGGATGATTCCCGCGACCTCGTCCCCGCGCGCGGCGAGCAGGCGCTCCAGCCGCAGCGCGATCTGACCATGACCACCAGCGATGACAATGCGCATGCTTCCGACCGTACGCCCGGACAACCGCATCCGCCGCATGACCTCACCCGGGGTCCCGCTCAACTCCCCGGCCCGCCCCCGCCGTCCTAAGACGGTTGTCCCCGCCCCTGTCTCGGCAGACCCCACTCCGGGGCGGCCGTCGAGCTGCGGTACTCGCGGACCGCGCTCGTGCGGGCCACCACGCGGCCCTGGTGGATCACGATCCTGCTGTACGCCAGGGAGAGGGCGCCCGCCAGTCGGTCGCCGCGGACGGCCAGGAGGTCGGCCGGGAAGCCCGCCTCCACGCGGACCTCGGGGAGGCCCAGCGCGGCTCGCGCGGACGTGCTCACGGCGTCGTATGCGTCCTCGGCGCGCAGGCCGTGACGGGAGGCGAGCAGGTAGGCCGCCTCCAGGGGGTCGCCGCGGCCGACCGGGTTGGAGACGTCCCGCAACGCCCCGCTGCCCGCCGCGATCCGGACGCCGGCCGCGCGCAACAGCCGTACGGGCGCCGCGTCCCGGTGGTCGACGGTGCCGCAGCCGCCCTGGGGGAGGCAGACCACCGTCACGCCGGCGGCGGCGAGTTGGTCGGCGGTGCGGGTGGCGGTTTCGGCGGGGAGGCCGTCGAGGCCGCCGCAGGGGCTCAGGGTGACGCCGGGGCGCAGACCGCCGGCCATCGCGGCGAGGCGGGCGAGGCGGGCCGGGTCGGCGGCGTCGGTGTGCAGGTCGACGGGGCAGCCGTGCTCGGATGCGACCTCCAGGACGGTCTCCACGTAGCCCGTCGGATCGGGGTCCAGGTCCGGGCAGCCGCCCACCACCGAGGCGCCCATCTTCACCGCGTCCCGCAGCATCGCGAGGCCGTCCGCCCCGGCTGCCCCGGTCAGTACCCGTGGCATCGCCACCGCCGTCAGTTCGGCGAGCCCGCGCAGCGAACGCCGGGCCTGCAGTACGGCGGCCAGCGCGCCGAGGCCCTGGACGTCGCCCACGTGCACATGGGCGCGCAGCGCCGTCGCGCCGTGGCCCAGTTGCAGCAACGCGGCCTCCGTGGCACGGCGCTGGACGTCCTCGGGGGCGTACGAGACCGGGCCGTCGGCGTCGGCCGTGAGCGCGGTGTCCGCGTGCGCGTGCGGCTCGGCGGGGGCGGGGAGCAGGAGGTAGCCGCCGAGGTCCACGCGCGTGCCGCCTCGGGTGGGGCCGCCCGTCAGGCTGCCCGCCGTGCCGACCGCCTCGATACGCCCGCGGCCCAGCCGTACGTCCACGGTCCGGCCGTCCGTGAGGCGCGCCCCGCTCAGCAGGAGGGCGGCCGGGTCCGGCGAACCTCCCGCGGCGCCGGACGAGGACGACGGCCAAGGGGGCGGCTGCGGCTGGCTGTCGGGCATCGCGCTCCAGGGGCTCGGCTCGGGACTGCGCGGGGTCGCGGGTGACGCGCGGTCGCGGGGACGCAAGATCACGCAGAGTGAGTCGAGCCTAGGACGGCGTTTCGGCGCCGGCGGGGAGGAGCGCAATAGTCGTACCGGTGTGGTCCGGCGTGCGGGAGGGGCCCGGGAGGCCGCTGGGACCTTGGGGAATCGGGCCTCCGGGCGGTCCCGGAGGGCCTAGCGAAACGGATTTGGGTGAACGGCTGCGGACCGTGTAATGTCTTCATCGCTCGCCCCAATAGCTCAGTCGGTAGAGCGTCTCCATGGTAAGGAGAAGGTCTACGGTTCGATTCCGTATTGGGGCTCTGGTGGGTGAGGTTCCCGTCGCAAGGCGGGACCTGATCCCATCAAAGCGGTGTAGCTCAGTCGGTAGAGCAAGCGGCTCATAATCGCTGTGTCACCGGTTCAAGTCCGGTCACCGCTACTGACAGTAGCCGATTGTGGGGTCGGTCCTTCGATCGGCTACTCTTTCATGCGTTATATGTCCCATCCGTTCGTCAAGGAGCACTCCTGTGGCTGCCACCGACGTCCGCCCGAAGATCACGCTGGCCTGCGTGGAGTGCAAGGAGCGGAACTACATCACCAAGAAGAACCGGCGTAACAACCCGGACCGACTGGAGATGAAGAAGCACTGCCCGCGTTGCAATGCGCACACCGCGCACCGCGAAACGCGATAAATCAGGCTCGTATGCGAGGCCGTCCCCGAGTGATCGGGGGCGGCCTCGTGTCGTTGAGCGACCCGTACCGGTCAGTAGAGCGACGCTGATCCGTACACAGCACCAGAACCACAGAGCAGCGGAGCAGCAGAGCAACCAGGAGGTGCCGAGGCCATGGCGCTCGACCAGTCCTTCGTCGGGCGGACCTACCCGCCCACCGATCCCTACGAGGTCGGTCGGGAGAAGATCCGCGAGTTCGCCGAGGCCGTGGGTGACGCCAACCCGGCGTACACCGACCCGGACGCCGCCAAGGCGCTCGGATACGCCGATGTGATCGCGCCGCCGACCTTCGTGTTCTCGATCACCTTCAAGGCGGCGGGACAGGTCGTCCAGGACCCTCGGCTGGGCCTCGACTACAGCCGGGTGGTGCACGGCGACCAGAAGTTCGCCTACCGGCGCCCGGTGCGCGCCGGTGACCGGCTCACGGTGACCTCGACCATCGAGGCGGTCAAGTCCATGGCCGGCAACGACATCCTGGACATCCGCGGCGAGGTCCGCGACGAGAGCGGCGAGCACGTCGTGACCGCCTGGACGAAGCTCGTCGCCCGCGCGGCGGAGCCGGCGGAATCCGTGGACGCCACGGACGGGAAGGTGTGAGGAACCGATGACGGCGAAGATCGCTTACGACGACGTCGAGGTCGGCACCGAACTGCCGGCCCGGTCCTTCCCCGTGAACCGCGCCACGCTGGTGCAGTACGCGGGTGCCTCCGGGGACTTCAACCCCATCCACTGGAACGAGAAGTTCGCCAAGGAGGTGGGCCTGCCGGACGTCATCGCGCACGGCATGTTCACCATGGCCGAGGCGGTCCGCGTCGTCACCGACTGGGTCGGCGACCCGGGCGCGGTCGTCGACTACGGCGTTCGCTTCACGAAGCCCGTCGTCGTCCCGAACGACGACCGGGGCGCCGTGATCGAGGTCATCGGCAAGGTGGGCGCCAAGCTCGACGACAACACCGTGCGGGTCGATCTGACCGTGACCAGCGGCGGGCTGAAGGTTCTCGGGATGTCCCGGGTGGTCGTACGGCTGGCCTGATCCGAGGCGGCACACACGAGGTAAGGGGCGCCCTCCAAGGGGAGGCGCCCCCTACGTGTTGTCGGGCCTTGACGTAGTTAGTGATTGAGCACTAACTTTGTCGCATGGTCAGGATGAGTGCAGACGAGAGGCGCGAGAGCGTCATCCGCGCGGCGACGAGCGAGTTCGCCCGGGGTGGCTATCACGGCACCTCCACCGAGGCGATCGCCCGGCGGGTGGGTGTCTCGCAGCCGTATCTCTTCCGGCTCTTCGCGGGCAAGAAAGCGATCTTCCTCGCGGCCTCCGAGCGCTGTATGGACGACACCGTCCGCATGTTCGAGGAGGCCGCCAGGGGGCTGGAGGGCGAAGAGGCCCTGCATGCCATGGCGAACGCGTACACCAAGGTCATCGCGGAGCAGCCCGAACGGCTGATGATGCAGATGCAGACGTACGTCGCGGTGGCCGCCGCGGAGGCGGAGGGCGACCACGGCTTCGGGGAGGCCGTGCGCGCCGGGTGGATGCGGCTCTGGGACACCGTCCATGTGCCCCTCGGCGCCGACGTGAACGAGACGACGACGTTCATGGCGTACGGCATGCTCGTCAACTGCCTGGTGGCCATGGGATTCGCACCCGGAGACCGGGTCTGGGAAGGGATGTATCCCTCGGCTCGGATCAAGGGCCGGCTGGAGAAGTAGCGCGGGCGGCGCTGGTTCGCCGTCGCCGTCGAAGGCGCCCTTTCATGGGCGTAAAAGTTAGTCATCAATTACTAACCGAAGTACGACCACCCGCTGGGGGAGCGATGTCAGAACAGACCGCACGTCGCGGGGGAGCCGTCTGGGCCCTCGTCATCACCAGCGTCGCCGGGTTCATGGCGGCCCTCGACAACCTCGTCGTCACCACCGCCCTGCCGTCCATCCGCGAGGATCTCGGCGGCGGGCTGGGCGACCTCGAATGGACCGTGAGCGCCTACACGCTCACCTTCGCCGTGCTGCTGATGTTCGGCGCGGCGCTCGGCGACCGGTTCGGCCGCCGGCGGATGTTCCTCGCCGGGCTCACGGTCTTCACCGTCGCCTCCGCCGCCGCGGCCATGGCCCCCGGTATCGAGTCCCTCATCGCCGCCCGCGCGGTCCAGGGTGTCGGCGCGGCCGTCATGATGCCACTGACGCTCACCCTCCTCACGGCCGCCGTGCCCGTCGCCAAGCGCGGAATGGCCTACGGCATCTGGGGCGCGGTCAACGGACTCGCGGTCGCCTCCGGGCCGCTCATCGGCGGCAGCCTCACCGAACACGTGTCCTGGCACTGGATCTTCTGGCTGAACGTTCCGCTGGGCCTCGCCCTGCTGCCGCTCGCCCGGCTGCGCCTCGCCGAGTCCTACGGCACCGGTGCCCCGCTCGACTTCCCCGGCACCCTGCTCGCCAGCGGCGGCCTCTTCGGGCTCGTCTACGGCCTGGTGCGCGGGCCGGCCGACGGCTGGACCAGCCCGCTCGTGCTGACCGGCCTGGTCGCGGGCGCCGTCCTGCTCGTCGGGTTCGTCCTGCACGGGCTGCGGGCCAGGAACCCCATGCTGCCGATGCGCCTCTTCCGGTCCCGCGCCTTCGCCGGGATCAACGCCGCGAGCCTGCTGATGTTCCTCGGGATGTTCGGCTCGATCTTCCTGCTCAGCCAGTACATGCAGGGCGTCCTCGGCTACTCGCCCACCGAGGCGGGCCTCAGGATGCTGCCGTGGACCGGTATGCCGATGCTCGTCGCGCCCATCGCCGGCATCCTCTCCGACCGCGTCGGAGGCCGGCCGGTCGTCGCCACCGGGCTCTTCCTCCAGGCCGTCGGTCTCGGCTGGATGGCCGCCGTGGCGACCGTCGACGCCTCCTACGGCGTCCAGTTGCCCGGCCTGATAGTCAGCGGCGTCGGCATGGCGCTGTTCTTCGCCCCGGCCTCCAACCTGGTGATGTCCAGCGTCCGTCCGCAGGAGCAGGGGATGGCCTCCGGCGCCAACAACGCGCTGCGGGAGGTCGGCGGGGCCCTCGGTATCGCGATCATGTCGTCGATCTTCGCGGCGCAGGGCGGCTACGAGTCCGGCCAGGCCTTCGTCGACGGGCTGCGGCCCGCGCTGGTCACGGGCGCGGCGGTGGTGGCCCTCGCCGGGTTCGCCACCCTGCTGATACCGGCCCGGCGGCGAACGGACCTCGTGGCGACGGACTCCGAGGCGGGCCCTGAGACCGGCTCCGAGGCGGGCCCTGAGACCGGCTCCGAGGCGGCGCCCGTGCTGGAGCACGCCGCCCGCTGAGACAGACGGCACATGAAGCGCCCGGAGCCGTCCGGCACGCGCGCGTACGGCCCCGTCACCTCGGCGGGGCCGTACGCGCGCGTGCCGGACCGGCGAGGGGCGGGCGGACCGGGCTGTCCAGGGCCGGGCGGGCGGGGCTGCCGACGGTGTCTCGTAGGCTGGGGCGCGTGCAGGAACTCCACGATGCCCCCCTCGCCCCGCTGACCACCTTCCGGCTGGGCGGTCCCGCCACCAGGCTGGTGACCGCGACGACCGACGCCGAGGTGGTCACAGCCGTACGTGAGGCCGACGCCGACGGCACGCCGCTGCTGATCGTCGGCGGCGGCTCGAACCTCGTCATCGGCGACAAGGGTTTCGAGGGCACCGCCCTGCGCATCGCCACGCGCGGCTGCGAACTCGCCGGGACACGACTGGAGCTGGCCGCGGGCGAGATCTGGACCGACGCGGTCGCCCGCACCGTGGAGGCCGGGCTGGCCGGCGTCGAGTGCCTGGCCGGCATCCCCGGCTCGGCGGGCGCGACCCCGATCCAGAACGTCGGGGCGTACGGCCAGGAGGTCTCCACGACGATCACCGAGGTCATCGCGTACGACCGCAGGGCGGGCGGGACGGTCACGCTCACCAACGAGGAGTGCGCCTTCTCCTACCGGCACAGCCGCTTCAAGGCCGACCCCGAGCGCTATGTCGTCCTGCGCGTCCGGTTCGCCCTCGAGGACGCGGACGGGCTGTCGGCGCCCCTGAAGTACGCCGAGACGGCACGCGCGCTGGGCGTCGAGCCCGGGGACCGGGTGCCGCTCGCCGAGGCCCGCGAGACCGTGCTGAAGCTGCGCGCCGGGAAGGGCATGGTCCTCGACCCGGAGGACCACGACACCTGGTCGGCCGGCTCCTTCTTCACCAACCCGATCCTCACCGACGCCGACTTCGCCGCGTTCCACGCGCGCGTGAAGGAGCGGCTGGGCGACGGCGTGGAGCCGCCCGCCTACCCGGCGGGGGCGGGACACACCAAGACCTCCGCGGCCTGGCTGATCGACAAGGCGGGCTTCACCAAGGGGTACGGCAGCGGGCCCGCCCGGATCTCCACCAAGCACACCCTCGCCCTCACCAACCGCGGCGCAGCCACCACGGAGGACCTGCTGGCGCTGGCCCGCGAGGTCGTGGCCGGGGTACGCGAGGCCTTCGGGGTCACGCTGGTCAACGAGCCGGTGATGGTGGGCGCCGGGCTCTAGCAGGCCCGTGCCCTGCGCTCGCCGCCCCGCGCTCGCAGCGCTACGCCAGCCAGTCGTCCACGCCCGACAGCAGCTTCGCCCTGACGTCCTCCGGCGCCGCCGAAGCCCGTACGGACTGGCGGGCCAGTTCCGCCAACTCCTCGTCCGTGAAGGCGTGGTGGCGGCGGGCGATGTCGTACTGGGCCGCCAGGCGTGAGCCGAACAGCAGCGGGTCGTCGGCGCCCAGGGCCATCGGCACCCCGGCCTCGAAGAGCGTCCGCAGCGGAACGTCCTCCGGCTTCTCGTACACGCCCAGCGCCACGTTCGACGCCGGGCACACCTCGCAGGTCACGCCCCGGTCGGCGAGCCTCTTCAGCAGCCGTGGATCCTCGGCCGCCCGCACGCCGTGCCCCAGCCGGTTCGCGTCGAGGTCGTCCAGGCAGTCGCGGACGGACGAGGGGCCGGTCAACTCGCCGCCGTGCGGGGCGGACAGCAGCCCGCCCTCCCGGGCGATCGCGAAGGCCCGGTCGAAGTCCCTCGCCATGCCCCGGCGTTCGTCGTTCGACAACCCGAAGCCGACCACCCCCCGGTCGGCGTACCGCACGGCGAGCCGGGCCAGGGTGCGGGCGTCCAGCGGGTGCTTCATCCGGTTCGCCGCGACCAGCACCCGCATGCCGAGCCCGGTGTCGCGCGAGGCCGTCTCCACCGCGTCCAGGATGATCTCCAGCGCCGGGATCAGCCCGCCCAGCCGGGGCGCGTACGACGTCGGGTCCACCTGGATCTCCAGCCAGCCCGAGCCGTCCCTCAGGTCCTCCTCGGCGGCCTCCCGCACCAGCCGCTGGATGTCCTCCGGCTCGCGGACGCAACTGCGCGCCGCGTCGTACAGGCGCTGGAAGCGGAACCAGCCCCGTTCGTCCGTGGCCCGCAGCCTGGGTGGCTCCCCGCTGGTCAGCGCCTCGTTCAGCGCGTCCGGCAGGTGCACGCCGTACTTGTCGGCCAGTTCCAGCACGGTGGTGGCCCGCATCGACCCGGTGAAGTGCAGGTGCAGATGGGCTTTCGGCAGCTCAGAGACATCACGTACACGCTCCATTCCAGGATCCTGCCGTACCTTCCGGTCGTCCCGGTAGGGCTTTCCCCGATCGTGGTCTTGCTCGCACAAAGCAACGGGCCGCCTCCCGGGGGGAGACGGCCCGCAGACTGCTCACGTGAGTGGTCCGAACTCAGTCCCTGGCCTCCGCCAGGAGCTTCTGGATGCGGCTCACGCCCTCGACGAGGTCCTCGTCGCCCAGCGCGTACGACAGCCGCAGGTAGCCCGGCGTACCGAAGGCCTCACCCGGGACCACCGCGACCTCGGCCTCCTCCAGGATGAGCGCGGCCAGCTCGACCGAGTCCTGCGGACGCTTGCCGCGGATCTCCTTGCCGAGCAGCGCCTTCACCGACGGGTACGCGTAGAACGCGCCCTCGGGCTCCGGGCAGAGGACGCCGTCGATCTCGTTCAGCATCCGCACGATCGTCTTGCGGCGCCGGTCGAAGGCCTCGCGCATCTTCTCGACGGCCGACAGGTCACCGGAGACGGCGGCCAGCGCGGCGATCTGCGCCACGTTGGAGACGTTCGAGGTGGCGTGCGACTGGAGGTTCGTGGCGGCCTTGACGACGTCCTTCGGGCCGATGATCCAGCCGACCCGCCAGCCGGTCATCGCGTACGTCTTCGCGACGCCGTTGACCACGATGCACTTGTCGCGCAGCTCGGGGAGGATCCCGGGCAGCGAGGTGAACTTCGCGTCGCCGTAGACGAGGTGCTCGTAGATCTCGTCCGTCATCACCCACAGGCCGTGCTCGACGGCCCAGCGGCCGATCGCCTCGGCGTCCTCGGCGTTGTAGACGGCGCCGGTCGGGTTGGACGGGGAGACGAAGAGCACGACCTTCGTGTTCTCGGTGCGGGCCGCCTCCAGCTGCTCGACCGAGACCCGGTAGCCGGTCGTCTCGTCGGCCACGACCTCCACCGGGACGCCGCCGGCCAACCGGATGGACTCGGGGTACGTGGTCCAGTACGGGGCCGGGACGATGACCTCGTCGCCCGGGTCGAGGATCGCGGCGAAGGCGTTGTAGATCGCCTGCTTGCCGCCGTTGGTGACCAGGATCTGCGAGGCGTCCACCTCGTAGCCCGAATCACGCAGCGTCTTCGCGGCGATCGCGGCCTTCAGCTCGGGGAGACCACCGGCCGGCGTGTAGCGGTGGTACTTGGGGTTCTTGCAGGCCTCGACGGCCGCCTCGACGACATAGTCCGGGGTCGGGAAGTCGGGCTCGCCCGCGCCGAAGCCGATCACCGGACGTCCGGCGGCCTTCAGGGCCTTGGCCTTGGCGTCCACGGCAAGGGTGGCGGACTCGGAGATCGCGCCGACGCGGGCGGAGACCCGGCGCTCGGTGGGAGGGGTTGCAGCGCTCATGGCACCCATGGTTTCAGACCGGAAACGGCCCCGGCACACGGGTTTCACGGACTGGTCAGCCGACTGAACACCAGAGTGATTCCGATCAAGGCCGCTTTCCGTTCGACGAGGCGCTCAAGACCACGTACACTCACACGTCGTTGGCCTTCGACAGCCGCGTCCCAACAGGTGCACACCGAGCACCCGGTCGGATGCGGTACGTTGGGGAACACACAAAGGGTCGTAGCTCAATTGGTAGAGCACTGGTCTCCAAAACCAGCGGTTGGGGGTTCAAGTCCCTCCGGCCCTGCTACACACTCCGTCACCAGGATGTGTGCGCAGCGCATGTACGTCCAGCAATGCATCGCCGTGCGGCTCAGACCGGGCGCGGCACGGCCACGACCCGGGAACAGGTGAGGACGAATGGCGGATGCCGTGGGCTCCATCGACACGCCTGATGCCCAGGACGAGGTGCCTGAGGCGCAGAAGAAGACCCGCAAGGGCGGCAAGCGCGCCAAGAAGGGCCCGCTGAAGCGTCTCGCGCTCTTCTATCGCCAGATCATCGCAGAGCTCCGCAAGGTCGTATGGCCCACGCGGAGTCAGCTGACGACTTACACGACCGTGGTGATCGTCTTCGTCGTCATCATGATCGGCCTGGTGACCGTGATTGACTATGGACTCAGCCACGCCGCCAAGTACGTTTTTGGCTGAGCCTAGAGCGAAGGGCGCCGAGGTATCCGGCGCCCCTTTCGCATGTTCCACCCCTATGTATCCAGGAAGAAGCAGCCACCGTGTCTGACCAGAACCTGAACGACGCCATCGAGCCGGAAGAGTCCGTGGACGACGAGCTCGACATCGTCGAGGGTGCGGACGAGGTGGACGAGTTCGAGGCTGCCGAGGCCGAAGCGGGCGAACCCGCGGAGGAAGCCGCACTCCACGTCGAGGACGAGGAAGCCGACGAGGACGTCGAGACCGAGGACGTCGTCGACGAGGCCGAGGAAGAAGAGCCGGCCGAGCCCGTCGACCCCGTTGTCGCCCTGCGCGAGGAGCTGCGCACCCTCCCCGGCGAGTGGTACGTCATCCACACGTACGCCGGCTACGAGAACCGCGTGAAGACCAACCTGGAGCAGCGCGCCGTCTCGCTCAACGTCGAGGACTACATCTTCGCGGCCGAGGTGCCGCAGGAAGAGGTCGTCCAGATCAAGAACGGCGACCGCAAGACCATCCGTCAGAACAAGCTCCCCGGCTACGTGCTGGTGCGCATGGACCTGACGAACGAGTCCTGGGGCGTCGTCCGCAACACCCCCGGCGTCACGGGCTTCGTGGGCAACGCGTACGACCCGTACCCGCTGACTCTGGACGAGATCGTCAAGATGCTCGCCCCGGAGGCCGAGGAGAAGGCCGCGCGTGAGGCCGCCGAGGCCGAGGGCAAGCCGGCTCCGTCCCGCAAGGTCGAGGTCCAGGTGCTGGACTTCGAGGTGGGCGACTCGGTCACCGTCACCGACGGCCCGTTCGCGACGCTCCAGGCCACGATCAACGAGATCAACGCCGACTCGAAGAAGGTCAAGGGCCTCGTCGAGATCTTCGGTCGCGAGACCCCGGTCGAGCTGAGCTTCGACCAGATCCAGAAGAACTGATCCTCCTCTGGAGCACAAGCCTCCGATCAGGTCAGACCACGCCCTCGCAGGGGGCACCTCCCGCTTGCGGGGGACGGTCTGACCTGCTCGGTTTTTGGCCGCGCATGGATACCCGTTATCGTTGTGCGGTATGCCTCCATCCGGATCATCCGGACCGGACGGCTGAAAACTCTCACTAGGACCCGGAGAGAGCAATGCCTCCCAAGAAGAAGAAGGTCACGGGGCTCATCAAGCTCCAGATCAACGCTGGTGCGGCCAACCCGGCCCCGCCGGTCGGCCCCGCGCTCGGCCAGCACGGCGTCAACATCATGGAGTTCTGCAAGGCCTACAACGCCGCGACCGAGTCGCAGCGTGGCTGGGTGATCCCGGTGGAGATCACGGTCTACGAGGACCGCTCCTTCACCTTCATCACCAAGACGCCGCCGGCCGCGAAGATGATCCTCAAGGCCGCTGGTGTCGAGAAGGGCTCTGGCGAGCCGCACAAGACCAAGGTCGCCAAGATCACCGAGGCGCAGGTCCGCGAGATCGCCACGACCAAGCTTCCCGACCTGAACGCCAACGACCTGGACGCCGCGTCGAAGATCATCGCCGGCACCGCCCGCTCCATGGGCATCACGGTCGAAGGCTGATCAGCAGCCCCGTAGCACCTTCGTAGCACCGTGGCAGGGCCTGCTCGGCCCATACCACGACTCCTCAAGACACACAGGAGCAGTAGTGAGCAAGCGCAGCAAGTCCCTCCGCGCTGCGGACGCCAAGATCGACCGGGAGAAGCTCTACGCCCCGCTCGAGGCCGTCCGTCTCGCCAAGGAGACCTCCACGAGCAAGTTCGACGGCACCGTCGAGGTCGCCTTCCGCCTGGGTGTCGACCCGCGCAAGGCCGACCAGATGGTCCGTGGCACCGTGAACCTGCCGCACGGCACCGGCAAGACCGCCCGGGTCCTGGTCTTCGCGACCGGTGACCGTGCTGCGGCCGCGGAGGCCGCCGGCGCCGACATCGTCGGCTCCGACGAACTGATCGACGAGGTCGCGAAGGGTCGTCTGGACTTCGACGCCGTCGTCGCCACCCCGGACCTCATGGGCAAGGTCGGCCGCCTCGGCCGCGTGCTCGGTCCGCGTGGTCTGATGCCGAACCCGAAGACCGGCACCGTCACCCCCGACGTGGCCAAGGCCGTCACGGAGATCAAGGGCGGCAAGATCGAGTTCCGCGTCGACAAGCACTCGAACCTGCACTTCATCATCGGCAAGTCGTCCTTCGACGACACCCAGCTGGTGGAGAACTACGGCGCGGCCCTGGAGGAGATCCTCCGGCTGAAGCCGTCCGCCGCCAAGGGTCGTTACATCAAGAAGGCCGCGATCAGCACCACGATCGGCCCCGGCATCCTGGTGGACCCGAACCGCACCCGCAACCTTCTCGTCGAGGAGGACCCGGCCGCGGTCTGAGCCTGACAGCTCACCCTCAGTCGGTGACGAGCCCCGCAACCTTTCGAGGTGCGGGGCTCGTCCCTTTTGCCGTACGTATCTTTTTCGTACGACTGTCAGTGCTGTGCGTTAGCGTTCAGTGACAGGAATCCATGGGGGTGGGACGAATGAAGTGCACGAACCTGCGCCGTGCGGGCCTCTCGATCGTCGCGGCGGCTCTGCTGACGGGGGTGACGGCCTGCGGCGGCTCCGGCGGTTCCGAGGGTTCGGGCGGCTCCGGCGGCTCCGGGAAGAGCGGGGACGGCAGCCCCCGGCTGAGCCCCATCGCGGCCCTGCGCACCGCCGAGAAGTCCACCGACGGCGCCGACTCCGCGAAGGTCGAGTCGACCACGACCATGGGCTCGATGATGTCGATGACCGCCGACGGCGCTCTCGGCTGGGGGGACGGCCTCACCGGCACGCTCACCATCACGTACACCGGTGGCACCATGGCCGACACCATGCGCCAGATGGGCACCACGTCGATGGAGGCCCGCTATCTGCCCGACGCCTACTACGCGAGGATGGGCGACTCCTTCGCGGAGCAGGCCGGCGGCAGGCACTGGATCCGATACGCGTACGACGACCTGGCGAGCCTCGGCGGCAGCTCCGGCGCGTACCTGAAGGACCAGATGCAGAACACCACTCCGAACCAGTCGGTGAAGCTGCTGCTGGCCTCCGGGGACGTGCGGGAGGTCGGGGAGGAGAAGGTGCGGGGGCAGCGGACCACGCACTACTCGGGGACGGTGGAGGTGGCGGACCTCGCCGAGAAGAACTCCAACCTCAGCCAGAGCCAGCTCGACGACCTGAGGAAGACGCTGGAGCAGGCCGGCGTCACCACCGAGACGGTCGACATCTGGGTCGACGACCGGGATCTGCTGGTCAAGAAGGTCGAGAAGGGCGAGACCACGGCGGGCGCCTACGCCCAGACCGCGTACTACACCGACTACGGCACCGAGGTCTCCGCCGAGGTGCCCCCGGCGAGCGACACCGCGGACTTCTCGGAGCTGGTGAAGCAGCAGGGGGCGGGCACCGGCTCGTAAATCACGGGATTTCTCCCGATCTCCTGGGATACCTTCGCGGTCTTGCTGTGAATCGACCGTGTGTTCGCTGTATCGCTTTCTGGGGGAAGTCGGATGAGGTCTTCCGTGGGTGTCCTCGGGCTGTCCGCGCTGCTCGTCGCGGGGTGTGCGGCGGCGGGCGGCACGGACAGCGGGGGTGACTCCGCCGCCGCGGCCGCCGTCACCCGGGCCGCGGAAAGGGCGGAGGAGACCGTGTCCCTGCGTTACCGCATGACCGGCCGGACGCCGGAGGAGGGCCGGATCAGGGCCGAGGCGGCGATCGGAGTCAAGCCGCCGGCCATGAGCCTGAAGTCCACCGTGCTCGGCGGGCCCGACCAGGGCACGGGGGAGTTCCGGCTGGTCGGCGGGGTGCTGTACGTCGGCACCGACGAAGCCGACGAGAACGGCAGGCACTGGATCAGGTTCGGGGCGCCGGGCAGCTCCGACACCCCCAGCGGGATCAAGGTCGACACCGGCACGATGGTGGACCGGGTCCGGGACAACCCCTCCCACGAGGGCGGCTTCCTCGCCGCGGCCGACGACCTGAAGAAGGCCGGCACCGAGACCGTCGACGGCGTCCGCACGACCCACTACACGGGCACGGCCGGCGTCGACGACATCCGCGCCTCCTACGAGGACGAGGACAGGAGCGTGCGGCAGCGGACCGAGAAGAGCCTCGCCCAGTACGAGAAGCAGGGTGTGGACGAACTCACCATGGGCCTGTGGGTCGACGCCGAGGACCGTACGCGGCAGCTGCGGGTGCAGGGCTTCGGACGGCACGGGGAGCTCGACCTCACCCTCACGTTCTTCGACTTCGGCAAGCCCGTGACGGTGAAGGCGCCGGCCGCTTCGGACACCGTGGACATGGCCGAGGAACTGAAGAAGGCCCGCGACTGAGACCCGTACCGGCCCCGTACGGGCGGATTTGCTTGACGGCGCCCCGTTCGCGTACGCTCCTCGAGAAGCCAAAGACCGCTGGTCGTTGCCGTGCTCTCGCAAGAGGGGGCGGTGGCCGAAGGATCCGCTGCAATGCGGACGACCCGCGCAGGTGTCAGTGGATACGCTCCCGGGCCGAAATCCTCCCACGGAATTCGTTCGGTCGAGCTACGCCCCGTGCGCCTGCGCCGGGGCGTTTCGTTTGTCCCAGCCCCTTCTGAGCGGTCCTCATCACCCGGAAGGAGGCCGACGCTCTATGGCAAGGCCCGACAAGGCTGCCGCGGTAGCCGAGCTCGCGGACCAGTTCCGCAGCTCGAACGCCGCTGTGCTGACCGAGTACCGGGGTCTCACCGTGGCGCAGCTCAAGACGCTGCGTCGTTCGCTCGGTGAAGACGCCCAGTACGCCGTGGTGAAGAACACGCTGACCAAGATCGCGGCCAACGAGGCCGGGATCTCGACGCTCGACGACCTGTTCAACGGTCCGACGGCGGTTGCCTTCATCACTGGTGACCCGGTGACGTCGGCGAAGGGTCTTCGTGACTTCGCCAAGGACAACCCGAACCTCGTCATCAAGGGCGGTGTCCTTGACGGTAAGGCGCTGTCCGCCGACGAGATCAAGAAGCTTGCGGACCTCGAGTCCCGCGAGGTTCTGCTCGCCAAGCTGGCGGGCGCCATGAAGGGCAAGCAGTCCCAGGCTGCCTCGCTCTTCCAGGCGCTTCCGTCGAAGTTCGTCCGCACCGCGGAGGCGCTTCGGGTCAAGCTGGCCGAGCAGGGCGGTGCCGAGTAACTCGGCTCGCACTTTGACCGCCGCATGACGTGGCGGTCGACGCGGGCCGAACGTACGCCCGCCGACATGTACATCCGGCACCTGCCGAATTGAATGGAAGGATCGCCCACCATGGCGACGAAGCTGTCCCAGGAAGAGCTGCTCGCGCAGTTCGAGTCCCTCACCCTCATCGAGCTCTCCGAGTTCGTGAAGGCGTTCGAGGCGAAGTTCGACGTCACCGCCGCCGCCGCGGTCGCCGCTGCCCCGGCCGGCCCGGCCGCCGCCGCTGAGGTCGCCGAGGAGCAGGACGAGTTCGACGTCATCCTCACCGGTGCCGGCGAGAAGAAGATCCAGGTCATCAAGGTCGTGCGTGAGCTGACCTCCCTGGGTCTGAAGGAGGCCAAGGACCTCGTCGACGGCGCTCCGAAGCCCGTCCTCGAGAAGGTCGCCAAGGAGGCCGCTGAGAAGGCCGCCGAGTCCCTCAAGGCTGCCGGCGCCTCCGTCGAGGTCAAGTAACACCTCCCGGTCGGCGACGACCGGACGCGAAGGCTGAATCAGTCCCTCCGGGGCTGTAACGCTCACGCACCGAGGAGCGATCATCCATCTGGGTGGTCGCTCTTCGGCGTTCCTGGGAGCGTGACCACGGTTGCCTTGCACCTGCTTGACCGGGGGGTATGGTGATCTTCATCGTGTCTCCGGCGCCCGAGTTCGCGCAGGGGGGCCTTGACGAACCGCACGCAGCGCGCAATTCTCAGGACGCGTCGTCACAAGGATCCGAATCCGAGGCATGGATCGACGGCGAAGAGGGCAGTATCACCGTGCGTTGAGGGCTAGCAGACCGAGGGCGTTGAGAACTACGAGGGTCTCCAGAAACCCGCACTGGACATCAGTGTGCCAAGTGGCTACACTGACCCTTTGCGCTGCCTGTTAGCTGTTCCCTGCCCGTCACCAGGGGCATGCCCTCACTTGAGCCGGACGACCAGACAATCCCCCACCTGGGATTTCTGTCTCTGTGCGCAGGATGAGGAGCCGGTACGCGCGTAGTGAGTCCGAGCCCTCGGAAGGACCCCCTCTTGGCCGCCTCGCGCAACGCCTCGATCTCGAATACGAACAACGCCGCCAGCACCGCCCCGCTGCGCATCTCCTTTGCAAAGATCAGGGAGCCCCTCGAGGTTCCGAACCTTCTCGCGCTGCAAACCGAGAGCTTTGACTGGCTGCTCGGCAACGACGCCTGGAAGGGTCGCGTCGAGGCCGCCCTGGAGTCCGGTCAGGACGTCCCCACCAAGTCCGGTCTGGAGGAGATCTTCGAGGAGATCTCTCCGATCGAGGACTTCTCCGGGTCGATGTCGCTGACCTTCCGCGACCACCGTTTCGAGCCTCCGAAGAACAGCATCGACGAGTGCAAGGACCGCGACTTCACGTACGCGGCCCCGCTCTTCGTGACGGCCGAGTTCACCAACAACGAGACCGGCGAGATCAAGTCCCAGACGGTCTTCATGGGCGACTTCCCGCTCATGACCAACAAGGGCACCTTCGTCATCAACGGCACCGAGCGTGTCGTGGTGTCGCAGCTGGTCCGTTCGCCGGGTGTCTACTTCGACTCCTCCATCGACAAGACGTCCGACAAGGACATCTTCTCCGCCAAGGTCATCCCGTCCCGGGGCGCCTGGCTGGAGCTCGAGATCGACAAGCGCGACATGGTCGGTGTGCGTATCGACCGCAAGCGCAAGCAGTCCGTCACCGTCCTTCTGAAGGCTCTCGGCTGGACCACCGAGCAGATCCTCGAGGAGTTCGGCGAGTACGAGTCCATGCGCGCCACCCTGGAGAAGGACCACACCCAGGGCCAGGACGACGCGCTGCTGGACATCTACCGCAAGCTGCGTCCGGGCGAGCCGCCGACGCGTGAGGCCGCGCAGACGCTGCTCGAGAACCTCTACTTCAACCCCAAGCGCTACGACCTGGCCAAGGTCGGCCGCTACAAGGTCAACAAGAAGCTCGGTGGCGAGGCCCCGCTCAACGCGGGTGTCCTGACCGTCGAGGACGTCATCGCGACGATCAAGTACCTGGTGAAGCTGCACGCCGGGGAGACCGAGACGGTCGGCGAGTCCGGTCGCTCGATCATGGTCGAGACCGACGACATCGACCACTTCGGCAACCGTCGTATCCGCAGCGTCGGCGAGCTCATCCAGAACCAGGTCCGTACGGGTCTGGCTCGTATGGAGCGCGTCGTGCGTGAGCGCATGACGACCCAGGACGTCGAGGCGATCACGCCGCAGACCCTGATCAACATCCGGCCGGTCGTCGCCTCCATCAAGGAGTTCTTCGGCACCAGCCAGCTGTCGCAGTTCATGGACCAGAACAACCCGCTGTCGGGTCTGACGCACAAGCGTCGTCTCAACGCGCTCGGCCCGGGTGGTCTGTCCCGTGAGCGGGCCGGCTTCGAGGTCCGTGACGTGCACCCGTCCCACTACGGACGCATGTGCCCGATCGAGACCCCCGAAGGCCCGAACATCGGTCTGATCGGTTCGCTCGCCTCCTACGGCCGCGTCAACGCGTTCGGTTTCGTGGAGACGCCGTACCGCCGGGTCACCGACGGTGTCGTCACCGACGAGGTCGACTACCTGACGGCCGACGAAGAGGACCGGTTCGTCATCGCGCAGGCCAACGCCACGCTCGACGACGACCTGCGCTTCACCGAGAACCGCGTCCTGGTCCGCCGCCGTGGCGGCGAGGTCGACTACGTCCCCGGTGACGACGTGGACTACATGGACGTCTCGCCGCGCCAGATGGTGTCGGTCGCGACCGCCATGATCCCGTTCCTCGAGCACGACGACGCCAACCGTGCCCTCATGGGCGCGAACATGATGCGTCAGGCCGTGCCGCTCATCAAGAGCGAGGCCCCGCTCGTCGGCACCGGCATGGAGTACCGCTCCGCCGTCGACGCCGGCGACGTGGTCAAGGCCGAGAAGGACGGTGTGGTCCAGGAGGTCTCCGCGGACTACATCACCACGACCAACGACGACGGCACGTACATCACGTACCGCCTGGCCAAGTTCTCCCGGTCCAACCAGGGCACCTCGGTCAACCAGAAGGTCATCGTCAACGAGGGCGACCGGATCATCACCGGTCAGGTCCTCGCCGACGGCCCGGCCACCGAGAACGGCGAGATGGCCCTGGGCAAGAACCTGCTCGTGGCGTTCATGCCGTGGGAGGGTCACAACTACGAGGACGCGATCATCCTGTCGCAGCGCCTCGTGCAGGACGACGTCCTCTCCTCGATCCACATCGAGGAGCACGAGGTCGACGCCCGTGACACCAAGCTCGGCCCGGAGGAGATCACCCGGGACATCCCGAACGTCTCCGAGGAGGTCCTCGCCGACCTCGACGAGCGCGGCATCATCCGTATCGGTGCCGAGGTCGTCGCCGGTGACATCCTCGTCGGCAAGGTCACGCCCAAGGGTGAGACCGAGCTGACCCCGGAGGAGCGCCTGCTGCGCGCCATCTTCGGTGAGAAGGCCCGTGAGGTCCGAGACACCTCGCTGAAGGTGCCGCACGGCGAGATC
This sequence comes from Streptomyces zaehneri, assembly GCF_032248645.1. Lineage (NCBI taxonomy): Bacteria > Bacillati > Actinomycetota > Actinomycetes > Kitasatosporales > Streptomycetaceae > Streptomyces > Streptomyces zaehneri. The sequence goes on along the minus strand of NZ_JASTTJ010000018.1, from coordinate 23,099 downwards.
GGCAAGGTCATCGGCGTCCGCGTCTTCGACCGTGAGGAAGGCGACGAGCTGCCGCCGGGCGTGAACCAGCTGGTTCGGGTCTACGTGGCGCAGAAGCGCAAGATCACGGACGGTGACAAGCTCGCCGGCCGTCACGGCAACAAGGGTGTCATCTCCAAGATCCTGCCCATCGAGGACATGCCGTTCCTCGAGGACGGGACCCCGGTCGACATCATCCTCAACCCGCTGGGTGTGCCGTCCCGAATGAACCCGGGACAGGTGCTGGAGATCCACCTCGGCTGGCTCGCCAGCCGCGGCTGGGACGTCTCCGGTCTCGGCGAGGACTGGGCGCAGCGGCTCCAGGGCATCGGCGCCGACCAGGTCGCCCCGGGTACCAACGTGGCCACCCCGGTCTTCGACGGTGCGCGTGAGGACGAGCTCGCGGGCCTGCTGAACCACACCATCCCGAACCGCGACGGCGAGCGCATGGTGCTCCCGACCGGCAAGGCGCGGATGTTCGACGGCCGTAGCGGTGAGCCGTTCCCGGACCCGATCTCGGTCGGCTACATGTACATCCTGAAGCTGCACCACCTGGTCGACGACAAGCTGCACGCCCGCTCGACCGGTCCGTACTCGATGATCACCCAGCAGCCGCTGGGTGGTAAGGCGCAGTTCGGCGGTCAGCGCTTCGGTGAGATGGAGGTGTGGGCGCTGGAGGCTTATGGCGCCGCGTACGCCCTCCAGGAGCTGCTGACGATCAAGTCCGACGACGTCACCGGCCGCGTGAAGGTCTACGAGGCCATCGTCAAGGGCGAGAACATCCCCGAGCCTGGCATCCCCGAGTCCTTCAAGGTGCTCATCAAGGAGATGCAGTCTCTCTGCCTGAACGTGGAGGTGCTGTCCAGTGACGGTATGTCCATCGAGATGCGCGACACCGACGAGGATGTCTTCCGCGCTGCGGAGGAGCTCGGCATCGACCTGTCCCGGCGTGAGCCGAGCAGCGTCGAAGAGGTCTGACGGGAGTTCGGCAGGGCTCACGACGTTGAGCCCTGCCGGCCCCGGGACCCCCGTATCAGACCCTAAGACTTACAACCCTGAGAGGGATTGACGCATAGTGCTCGACGTCAACTTCTTCGACGAGCTCCGGATCGGTCTGGCTACCGCTGACGACATCCGTCAGTGGAGCCACGGCGAGGTCAAGAAGCCCGAGACGATCAACTACCGCACGCTCAAGCCCGAAAAGGACGGACTCTTCTGCGAGAAGATCTTCGGTCCGACCCGGGACTGGGAGTGCTACTGCGGCAAGTACAAGCGTGTCCGCTTCAAGGGCATCATCTGTGAGCGCTGCGGCGTCGAGGTGACCCGCGCCAAGGTGCGTCGTGAGCGGATGGGCCACATCGAGCTCGCCGCTCCCGTGACGCACATCTGGTACTTCAAGGGTGTCCCGAGCCGTCTGGGCTACCTGCTCGACCTGGCTCCCAAGGACCTCGAGAAGGTCATCTACTTCGCGGCGTACATGATCACGTACGTCGACGACGAGCGCCGGACCCGTGACCTGCCCTCGCTGGAGGCGCACGTCTCCGTCGAGCGTCAGCAGATCGAGAACCGTCGCGACGCCGACCTCGAGGCCCGCGCCAAGAAGCTCGAGACCGACCTGGCCGAGCTCGAGGCCGAGGGTGCCAAGGCCGACGTGCGCCGCAAGGTGCGCGAAGGCGCCGAGCGCGAGATGAAGCAGCTGCGCGACCGCGCCCAGCGCGAGATCGACCGTCTCGACGAGGTGTGGGCCCGCTTCAAGAACCTCAAGGTCCAGGACCTCGAGGGCGACGAGCTGCTCTACCGCGAGCTGCGTGACCGCTTCGGCACGTACTTCGACGGTTCGATGGGTGCCGCGGCGCTGCAGAAGCGCCTGGAGTCCTTCGACCTCGACGAGGAGGCCGAGCGCCTCCGCGAGATCATCCGCACCGGCAAGGGCCAGAAGAAGACCCGTGCGCTCAAGCGCCTTAAGGTCGTCTCCGCGTTCCTGCAGACCAGCAACAGCCCCAAGGGCATGGTGCTGGACTGCGTGCCGGTCATCCCGCCGGACCTTCGCCCGATGGTGCAGCTGGACGGTGGCCGCTTCGCGACCTCCGACCTGAACGACCTGTACCGCCGTGTGATCAACCGGAACAACCGCCTGAAGCGGCTTCTCGACCTCGGCGCGCCCGAGATCATCGTGAACAACGAGAAGCGCATGCTCCAGGAGGCCGTGGACGCCCTCTTCGACAACGGTCGTCGTGGTCGCCCGGTCACCGGTCCCGGTAACCGCCCGCTGAAGTCCCTCAGCGACATGCTGAAGGGCAAGCAGGGTCGATTCCGTCAGAACCTGCTCGGCAAGCGTGTGGACTACTCCGCGCGTTCCGTGATCGTCGTCGGTCCGCAGCTGAAGCTGCACCAGTGCGGTCTGCCGAAGGCGATGGCGCTGGAGCTCTTCAAGCCGTTCGTGATGAAGCGCCTGGTCGACCTGAACCACGCGCAGAACATCAAGAGCGCGAAGCGCATGGTCGAGCGCGGCCGCACGGTCGTGTACGACGTCCTGGAAGAGGTCATCGCGGAGCACCCGGTTCTGCTGAACCGTGCGCCCACGCTGCACCGCCTCGGCATCCAGGCCTTCGAGCCGCAGCTGGTCGAGGGCAAGGCCATCCAGATCCACCCGCTCGTCTGCACCGCGTTCAACGCGGACTTCGACGGTGACCAGATGGCCGTCCACCTGCCGCTCTCCGCGGAGGCGCAGGCCGAGGCCCGCATCCTGATGCTGTCCTCGAACAACATCCTGAAGCCCGCCGACGGCCGTCCGGTGACGATGCCGACCCAGGACATGGTCCTCGGTCTGTTCTTCCTCACCACCGACGGCGAGCTGCGTGACACCAAGGGCGAGGGCCGCGCGTTCGGCTCCACGGCCGAGGCGATCATGGCGTTCGACGCCGGTGAGCTCGCGCTGCAGTCGGCGATCGACATCCGCTTCCCGGTGGGCACCATCCCGCCGCGCGGCTGGACCCCGCCGGCCCGCGAAGAGGGCGAGCCGGAGTGGCAGCAGGGTGACACCTTCCGCCTGCGGACGACCCTGGGCCGCGCGCTCTTCAACGAGCTGCTGCCCGAGGACTACCCGTTCGTCGACTACTCGGTGGGCAAGAAGCAGCTCGGCGAGATCGTCAACGACCTCGCGGAGCGCTACCCCAAGGTCATCGTGGCGGCGACGCTCGACAACCTGAAGGCGGCCGGCTTCTACTGGGGCACCCGCTCCGGTGTCACCGTGGCCATCTCCGACGTCGTCGTGCCCGAGGCCAAGAAGGCCATCGTCAAGGGCTACGAGGAGCTGGACGAGAAGGTCCAGAAGCAGTACGAGCGCGGTCTGATCACCAAGGAAGAGCGCACGCAGGAGCTCATCGCGATCTGGACCAAGGCGACCAACGAGGTCGCCGAGGCGATGAACGCGAACTTCCCCAAGACGAACCCCATCTTCATGATGGTTGACTCGGGTGCCCGAGGAAACATGATGCAGATGCGGCAGATCGCCGGTATGCGTGGTCTGGTGTCGAACGCGAAGAACGAGACCATCCCGCGTCCGATCAAGGCCTCGTTCCGTGAGGGCCTGTCCGTCCTCGAGTACTTCATCTCGACGCACGGTGCCCGTAAGGGTCTGGCCGACACCGCCCTGCGTACCGCCGACTCGGGTTACCTGACCCGTCGTCTGGTGGACGTCTCGCAGGACGTCATCATCCGCGAGGAGGACTGTGGCACCGAGCGCGGTCTGAAGCTGCGGATCGCCTCGCACGACGAGGCCGGCGTGCTGCGCAAGGCCGAGGACGTCGAGACCAGCGTCTACGCCCGCATGCTCGCCGAGGACGTCGTCATCGACGGCAAGGTGATCGCGCCGGCCAACGTGGACCTGGGCGACGTGCTCATCGACCAGCTCGTGCGCCACGGTGTCGAGGAGGTCAAGACCCGCTCGATCCTGACCTGTGAGTCCCAGGTCGGCACCTGCGCCATGTGCTACGGCCGCTCGCTGGCCACCGGCAAGCTGGTCGACATCGGTGAGGCGGTCGGCATCATCGCCGCCCAGTCCATCGGTGAGCCCGGTACCCAGCTGACGATGCGTACCTTCCACACCGGTGGTGTGGCCGGTGACGACATCACCCAGGGTCTGCCGCGTGTCGTCGAGCTCTTCGAGGCCCGTACCCCGAAGGGTGTCGCCCCGATCTCCGAGGCCCAGGGCCGCGTGCGGATCGAGGAGACCGAGAAGACCAAGAAGATCGTCATCACGCCGGACGACGGCAGCGACGAGACGGCGTTCCCGATCTCGAAGCGTGCCCGTCTTCTGGTCAGCGAGGGCGAGCACGTCGAGGTGGGCCAGAAGCTCACCGTGGGTGCCACCAACCCGCACGACGTGCTGCGCATCCTGGGTCAGCGTGCCGTCCAGGTCCACCTGGTCGGCGAGGTCCAGAAGGTGTACAACTCGCAGGGTGTGTCGATCCACGACAAGCACATCGAGATCATCATCCGGCAGATGCTGCGCCGGGTGACGATCATCGAGTCCGGCGACGCCGAGCTGCTGCCCGGCGAGCTCGTCGAGCGCTCGAAGTTCGAGGTCGAGAACCGTCGTGTGGTGCAGGAGGGCGGTCACCCGGCCTCCGGTCGTCCGCAGCTCATGGGTATCACCAAGGCCTCGCTGGCCACGGAGTCCTGGCTGTCGGCGGCGTCCTTCCAGGAGACGACCAGGGTGCTGACGGACGCGGCGATCAACGCCAAGTCCGACTCCCTGATCGGCCTCAAGGAGAACGTCATCATCGGTAAGCTCATCCCGGCCGGTACGGGTCTGTCCCGCTACCGCAACATCCGGGTCGAGCCGACCGAGGAGGCCAAGGCCGCGATGTACTCGGCCGTCGGCTACGACGACATCGACTACTCGCCGTTCGGCACGGGCTCCGGCCAGGCCGTTCCGCTGGAGGACTACGACTACGGTCCGTACAACCAGTAAGGCGTAGGTCTGAGGTACTGAAGGGCGGTCACCCCGTTGCGTACGGGGTGGCCGCCCTTCGGCATGTCCGGGGCCGCCCTAGCGGCCGGTCAGCTCCCAGGCGGTGACGGCGACCGTCGCGAGGGCGGCCAGGGCGCCGATGCTGGCGAGCGGCCAGCGGGAGCGTTCCAGGGCGTCGAGGCGCTGTTCGTGGTCGGCGATCTGTTTGTCGGTCTGGTCGCTGCGCTGGACCAGCAGGGCGAGCGAGCCGTCGACGCGGGCGAAGCCGGCCTCGACGGTGCCGCGCAGCCGTTCCAGTTCCAGGGCCACGGCGGCCGGGTCGGAGAAGGGTTCGTTCACGCGTCGCTCTTTTCGCTGGGCCTCTCGCCGGCCGAGGTGTCCGTGCGCAGCCACGAGGGCAGCAGGGTCTGTACGGCGGGCAGGGCCATGACCCTGGTCACGCCGGCGGCCGCGGTGAGCGCCGCGGCGGCCCAGGGCAGGGTGCCGGGGATGCCGGCGGCGTCGACGGCCGTCGGCAGCAGGACGCACAGGCCGACAGCGGTCTGGACAACGGTACGGAGGGTGCGCTTGGCGGCCTCTGACATCGGGAGCCTCGATTCTCAGGAGCTGTGGGGGACCTTCAGCGCCGCCCAGGACTTGGCGCCCGGCCAGCCGTCGGCGGAGGAGCCGGTGTAGCCGAGCCTGCGCTGCCACTTGGCGTAGGAGAGACGGTCGGCCTCGGTCCACTGCGGGCCGGGGCCGGAGGTGTAGGCGGAGCAGCCGACCGCGACGAGGCGCTTGCCCAGCGCGGTGACGATCGCCGACTTCGGGTTCTTCCGGAACCAGGCGGCGCCGGGGAAGGGCTGGTACTGCGGCTCGCTCGTGCCGGTGCCGGTGCCGGTGCCGGTGCCGGTGCTCGGGGTGGTCGGCTTGCCCAGCCGGGTGGCGACCCTGGCGCGGAAGTCGGCCATGGTGAAGCCGCGCGGGTCGGTCTTCGTGCTGGTCCACTCCTTGTGGCCGATCACGGAGGCGGCGGACCAGCCGTGCGCCCGGCACAGCGCGGCCGAGGCGCGGACCATGGCTTCCAGCTGGACCGCCGGCCACGGGTCCTTGCCGTCGCCGAGGTTGACGCACTCGAAGCCGTAGAAGTGGACGTTGCCGTCGGTGTCTCTCTCGTTCGGGGCGGGCAGCGCCTTCTCTGCGATGACGGCCTTCAGGACGTCGCCGTCGCCGCTGCCCGCGTGGTTGGCGCGGCCGTTGCCGACGAGGTGGACCGTGCCGTCCTTGGCGATCACGCCGTGGCAGAGGGGGCCGGGCAGGGCGGAGTGGCCGTCGAAGCAAAGGCTCACGCTGTTCGCGGTGCCGGAGGTGACGGTGTGGTGCACGATCACTCCGTTGACCGGGCCCCAGCTTCCCTTGTGGTTGCGGTTGTTGGTGCGCCAGCCGGAGTGCTCGACGACGGTGACGCCCTCGGCCCGCAGTGCGGACACGAGGGCGTCGGCGGAGAGGGGGTTGGCCATGGTGGTGCCTCCCTGGGGAGTGTTCGGGCATGAGAAAACCCCGGCCGGCGGGGGAGCGGCTCGGGGTGGCGGGGGTGGTTCCTGGGTCGGTGCGGTGGCCTCAGACCATGGCGGGGTCGGCGTCGGTGCCGGGGTCGGCCTCGGTGCTGGTGCTGGTGCCGGTGGCGGTGCCTGCTTCGGCGGCCGTGCCGTCGGCGGTCTCGGGGTCGGCCTCCGTGTCCGGGTCCGGTTCGGTTCCGGGGGCCGGGGTGGTGCCGTCGCCGTCCTCGGCGCCGTCGTCCGGCTGCCATCGGGAGCACAGGGCGACGTAGGCCGCCGCGTTGGTCGCGAAGTCGGTCAGGGCCTCGGTGACGGCACGCTGGACGGCCGTCGGGTCGGGGACGACCGGGTCCGCGCCGACGGGCATGATCGTGATGCGGCCGGTGCCGCGCAGGACCGTGCCGCCCTCGCCGGTCTCGGTGAACTGGGCGGAGACGTTGACCGGCGAGTAGGTCCCGCTGATCGAGTCGGGGCCGATGACCGAGCTGAGGCTGGTGTCGGAGACGTTGACGTGGATCGTGTGGCCGCTCTCGGTGAGGGTGGCCCGGCCCGCGTAGTCGATCGCGAGGCCCCAGGGCTGGGTGGGGTCGATGTCCATGGACGCGCTGCCTTCCTGTGGTGTCGGGGATCAGCTCTGGCGGCCGTGCATGAGGACCGGGGTGGCGAAGACGGTGCCCGAGGCGCTGGTGACGACGGCCTGGATCTCCACCTTGAGCGTGGTCGTGTACACGGAGGAGAAGGTGGCGCCGACCAGGTCCGTGTAGTCGAACTCGGTGCCCGCGGCGACCGTGGGACCCCACTGGGCGCTGTTCACCAGCACCCGGACCTGGCCGGCCGCGCCGGAGCCGGCCGCGGTGCTCAGCCGCAGCCGCATCTTCGGCTGCCAGACCGGGTTGTACGACACCGCGATCGTCGTCCAGGACGTCGAGGCGGTCTGCGGCCAGCGTGCCGTCGCCGTGTCCTGCGGGGGCAGCATGGCCAGCCAGGGCCGGGCCAGGCCGCCGCTGTTGACGTCGTCGGAGAAGATCTCCCGGTTGCCGTTGTCGTAGATCCGCAGCGGCTGGAGTGAGCCCGCGCTGCCGTCGCCGTTGAACAGGGTCATGGCGAGGCTGCCGGTCTGGCGGTGGATCTCCAGGCCGTACTCGGCGTCCTTCCACGAGCCGACCCGGAACATCGTGTCGGTGCTGCCGGGCCGCTGGACCAGGAGGGTGCCGCCGTCGGTGACCTTCAGGGTGCCGTCCTTGATCTCCACCTCGCCGCCGGTGATCGTGTTGAGGGCGGGGCGGGTGTTGACGGCGGTGGACAGCTGCTGGATGCGGCGTTCCATCTGGGTGAGCCGGTCGATGATGTCTTCGGGGAGCTGGGGCATCAGGCGTCCTCCAGGTAGAGCTCGGCGGTGTCGGGGCGGCCGCGCTGGGCCGGGCTGACCTTGACGCCGATGATCCGGTAGCGGGCGTCCAGGCCCTCGGTCCACCACTCGTCGGTGATCCGGAGGCGGACGGTGCGGCCCAGCAGCGCGGAGGGCACCAGGTCGTCGAGGCGGACGCTGATCTCGGGGATCACCACGGCGCCGGTGCCCTCGGCGAGTTCGGCGTTGGCCAGGGACCGCAGGATCGTCGTGCTCGCGATGTCGTTGTGGTCCGAGGCGAGGTCGATCCGCGGGTAGCCGACCTTGATCAGGGCTTCGCCGTCGGGGATGTCGGCGTCGGCGAACAGCGGCCGGGACTCGACGGCCTGGTTGGTGTTGTCCGTGGCGCCGCGGGCCCGGGCGGTGGTGCCGCCGCGGGTGGCGTCGCGCGGGAAGCTGTACGACAGGATCGTGCCGGGCCGGTCCATCACCAGGTCGGTGCTGCCGGTGGTGATCTTCGGGCTGCCCAGCCGCAGCCGGCGGACCCGGGTGCCGGTGACCGGGTCGCGGTAGACGGCGATGTAGTGCTCGAAGCCGTTCTCCAGGGCGGCCAGGGCGTCGATCGCCTCCAGGTAGACGCTCTCGTCGCCGTCGCGGTACGACACCGAGCGCGTCACCCCGGAGAGCTCCTGCCCGAAGGTGACGCCGATGTCGCCGCCGGTCGGCGGCGCAGGCGTGCCGTCGTCGACGAGCTCGCCGGTCTGGAGGTGGCGCCACAGCCGCCGCGCCACCTCCAGTTGGTCGTCGCTCCCGGAGAACGTGAGGTCCTGGCGGATACGGCGGCGGCCGGCGTACGACTCGAAGGTGGCCGCCTGGATGCCGAGGGTGAGCACGCCCCGGTCGTCGCTCTGCAGGGTGGACGTCCAGATGATGCCGCCCCACCACAGGTCGTTGCCGCGCTGGAGGTAGACCGCGGTGCGGCCCTCCTCGATGCGGCGGACGCGGGCGGCCACCTGCGCGTTGGGGACGGGGACAGTGCCGGAGAGCGACCCGGCCTTGCCGATGTAGTCGTCGACGGTGACGTCCCGCAGGGGCAGGATGTCGATGGTGTCGTCGGTGCGCAGATCGCAGAAGATCGCGCGGTAGGGCGTGTTGACGCTCATGAGGCCGCCTCGTAGGTGGCGGTGCCGAGGATGGAGTTCGTGCTCGCCCAGATCCATGGCGAGGTGGCGTCCACGACACCGGTGTTGGCGAGCGCGGCCCCGCTGGAACGGCCGGTGGAGATCACCAGTTCGAATGTGGTGGAGGTCGGGATCTGTACGCGCGAGACGATCCGGCTGGTGTTGTCCGCGCCGAGTTCGGCGAACCCGACGACCGACTGCGCGGCCGAGGCCGGCACCGGCAGGGAGAACCGCCAGTTGTCGGTCGTGGCGGAGCCGGTGCCGAAGGCGGTGGTGCTGCCGAAGACGATCGAGAAGTTGCAGTGCACGGTCCTGCCGGACTTCACGTACCGGCAGTTCACGGTGGCGTTGCCGTAGGACGGCGCAGCGAGGCCGGTGCTGGTCGTCCACGCCGGCGTCCAGCTCTGCCAGGTGGGCAGGACCGGGTAGTCGGCCCAGGCGGTGCCGCTCCAGCGCTGGAGCTGACCGCCGAGGTCCCGGTACTGGCCGGGGTAGGCGCCGTTGGAGGTGTCCGTGGTCACCGGGAGGATGCCGCCGACGCCGACCGTGGCGGTGCGGCGGCCGACCAGCGCCGAGGCCCAGGCGATGCCGCCGGTGCCCGCGCTCGCGTTGGCCGGCACGGTGACCTCGTACAGCGGAAGCGACAGGCCGGGCGGCGCCGGTACCGTCGGGGCCGCGGCCGGGGTGCCCGGGACGATCTCGACGACGGCCTCGGTGCGGCCGAGGCCGTCGTAGGCGTCGTCGTGGATCCGCAGGACGAGCAGGTCGATGCGGTTGTACTGGGCGTTGCCGTCCGCGAACGTCACGGGCAGGTACTCGGTGAGGGCGACCGGGTAGGCGCCCCCGGCGTCGGTGCTCTGGAGCACGGCGCGGCCGGGGCTGACCGTGGCGGACATGCTGTTCGCCGTGCCGGTGAGCGTGAAGCCGGAGATGCGGGAGGCGCCGTCGGAGGAGCCGGGCAGGACACCGGAACGGGTGGCGACGGGTGACGTGGGGGTCAGGGCGCCGAGCGAGACGAGGCGGGTGTCCTCACGGGACTGGCCGTCGGGGGAGAGCCATCCGGAGCGCACGGGCATGGTCGACTCCTTTCGGGAGAACGGGCGGGAACGTGACGGTGGTTCAGGCGATCGGGTCGACGCGCAGGTAGAGGTTGTCGAACGCGCAGGTGAAGCTCGCGCTGCTCGACCGGTGCATCGCGGTGACGGTGTAGGTCGAGCCGGCGGTGAGGGAGTTCAGGCGCAGCTGGGTCGACGTCGACCTGGACACGGCGCCCGAACCGGACGCGGCCCGCTCGTCGTCCGCCGCCCAGATCACCGTGGAGCCCAGCGTGACCTGCGGGGACATGTGCGCCTGTGCGGTCTCGCCGCCCGAGGACATCCGGGCGCCCAGGCCGATGATCACGGAGCCGGACGGCGGAGCGGTGAAGTTGAGCGTGAGCGCCGTGACCGTGGTGGAGGCCAGCGCGGCCGTGTACGTCGTCGAGGCGGTGGTCCCGGCGTCCAGCGACTGCACGAAGGCGGGCCCCGCGGCGGCCGGCTGCCAGGCGCTGCCGTTCCAGCGCTGGAGCTGGCCGAGCGAGGAGTCGCGGTACTGGCCGACATAGCCGCCGGTGGTCAGCACCCCGGCCGGGACGACCCCGCCGACGCCCTTGGGGTAGGGCACCCAGGCCGTGGAACTCCAGCGCTGGAGAGTGTCGTTGATGTCCCGGTAGTGGCCGGGGTAGCCGCCGGGAGCGGTGTCGTCGGAGCGGGTCGGCAGGATGCCGCCGAGCGGGACGGTGGTGGGGCGCAGATCGACGCGGGCGTTGTCCCAGTCGATTCCGCCGTTGCCGGCCCCGGCGTTCTTGGGCACGGCGACGGTGAACAGGACGAGGGAGGCGTCCGGGGCGGCGGGAGCGACCGGGGTGGCGGCCGCGGTGCCCTTGACGATCTCGACGGCGGCCTCGGTGCGGTCGGAGCCGTCGTAGTCGTCGTCGTAGATCCGCAGGACGACGAGGTCGACGCGGCCGAACTGGGGGTCGCCGGCGTCGAAGGTGAGCGGGACCGGTTCGGTGACGGCGACCGGGTAGGCGCCGCGGGCGACGGACGTCTGGATGACGGCCCGGCCCACCCCGACGGTGGCGGTCATGCCGCCGGTGGTGCCGTTCAGCCAGAGACCGGTGACCCGGTACAGGCCGTTCTCGGAGCCGGGCAGGACCCCCGAGCGCCCCTTGATGTCGGTGACCGGGGTGACCGCCCCGATCTGGGTGACCCGGGTGTCCTCCCGGGTCTGGCCGTCGGCCGACAGCCAGGCGGAACGTGCGGTCATGAGGTGTCCTTTCGTCAGGAGGCCGACTCGTAGGTGCCGTGGATGGAGAGGACGTCGTTGACCGCCCAGGTGAACGGCGCGGACTTGTCCCACGGGCTGGTGCCGGTCTTGAGGGTGTCGCGCAGCGAGCGGACGACTCCGCCGCCCGCCACCGCGAGGAGCCCGCTGCCCTGGTACATCAGGACCGCGGAGTCGTCGAAGGCCTCCGCGTTCAGCACCCGACCGTCCAGCTTCCAGGCGGTGGAGACCGGTGCGGCCGGCAGCGAGAAGGTCCAGTCGCCGTCGGCGGACTGGGCGGACAGGTTGGTCGTCGAACCGATCTTGAGGTAGATCCGGAAGGTGACGACGGTGCCCGTCTTCACGTACGCCCCGGCCAGCGTGCCGTTGCCGAGGGTGGGCGCCGTGCCGGTCTCGCAGCGCCAGACCGGCGTGTAGTTCGTCCAGGTCGGGACCTGCTGGTACGTCACCCAGGCGGTGCCGTTCCAGCGCTGGAGCCCGGCGGGGGTGTCGCGGTACTGGCCGGTGTAGCTGGCCGTGGTGACGGTGCCGGAGGGGGCGACGCCGCCCAGGGCGCTGGGGTAGGACACCCAGGCGGAGCCGTCCCAGCGCTGGAGGGCGCCGCCGGAGTCGCGGTACTGGCCCGGGTAGGCGCCGTTGCCGGTGTCGCCGTAGACGGGCATGATCCCGCCGACCGCGACGGTGGGCGTGCGCAGGTCGGTCACGTCGGTGCTCCAGTTGATCCCGCCCTTGCCGGCGCTGATGCCGGCCCGGACGGCCACCTGGTAGACCGGCAGCGCGATCTCCGGGAGCGCGGGTACGACGGGGGTGGCCGCCGGTGTGCCGCGGACGATCTCCACGGCGGCCTTGGTGAAGCCCGAGTCGTCGTACAGGTCGTCGTAGACGCGCAGGACGACGACGTCGATCCGGCCGTAGGAGGCGTCGCCGTCGGCGAAGGTGAGGGTGATCGGCTCGGCCAGCGTGACCGGGTAGGCGCCCTGGTTGCTGTCGGCCTGGACGACGGCCCGGCCCTCGTGGACGACGGCGGTCATGGTGCCCGCGCCGCCCTCCATCCAGAAGCCCGAGAGGCGGTACTGGCCGTCGTAGGAGCCGGGCAGGATGCCGGAGCGGACGTCCAGCGGGTTGGCCGGGGTGGTCGCGCCGAGCTGGGTCAGTCGGGTGTCCTCGCGGGTCTGGCCGGTCTCGGCCACCCATGAGCTGCGCAGGTTCATCTGCTGGTCTCCTGTGGTCTTCGGAGGCGAACTCCGGGGATGCGCGAAGGGGGTGATGATCCGTCAGGACGCGTCAGGACTTGAGCCATTCGGCGGTGAGGTTGGTGTAGTAGCCGGAGCCGCCGAGGGTGTTGATGGTCACGCTGGAGCTCTGCAGTCCGTAGAGCGCGAGCTTGTCGCCGGCGGCGCACCTGATCAGGGCGCTGCCGCCGACCGAGGTCGCGCCGGGGCCCGCGCCGATCAGCCACGTGGCGCGCGCGACACCGCTGCCGTTGAGGTAGATCCGTGCGCCGCGCGAGGCTGTCGAGGGCTGCTGGAGCCAGGTGACGGACCCCGACACCCGCCACCAGCCGGCCCTCGGCACCGTGTAGGTGTTGGACCCCGACCAGCCGGCCGCGTCGTCCACGTCGGTGCTCTGCAGGGTCATCTGCGTCCACGTGTTGGGGACCACGGACTGCTCGATGGTCTGCGAGACGCTGAGCAGCAGGGTGGTGCGGCCCTCCGCGTAGCTCCAGGCCGAGCCGTCCCAGCGCTGGAGCAGACCGGCGGAGTCCTCGCGGTACTGGCCGGGGTAGCCACCGGTGGCGACGGTGCCGGAGGGGGCGATGCCGCCGACGGACTTCGGGTACGCGACCCAGGCACTGCCGTTCCAGCGCTGGAGCGGACCGGTGGGGTCCTCCTGGTACTGGCCGGCGTAGCTGCCCGCGGTCAGGGTGCCGGCCGGCGGGATCCCGCCGACGCCCTTGGGGTACGCGACCCAGGCGGTGCCGTCCCAGCGCTCCAGGACGCCGGCGTTGTCGCGGTACTGGCCGGCGTACGCGCCGCTGAAACCGGCGGCGGGGACGATCCCGCCGAGTGCCACCGTGGCGTAGCGCAGGTTGGTGACGGCGGTGTCCCAGGCCAGTCCGCCGGAGCCGGCCGACGCCCCGGCGGGCACCAGGATCCGGTAGAGCGGCAGGGCGCTGCCGTCGGGACCGGCCGGCTGCTGGGGCGTGGCCGCGGGGGTGCCCTTGACCAGGCGGACGCGTGCCACGGTGTCCGCGGTGCCGTCGTAGGTGCTGTCCTGGACGACGAGTTCGACCAGGTCGATCCGCTGGTGCGTCGGGTCGCCGTCCTCGATCGTCAGGATCTCGGGTTCGGTCACCGCCACGGCGTAGGTGCCCTGATGGGGCCGGCCGCCCTGGACGAAGGCGCGGCCGGTGCCGATCGTGAGGGTCATGCCCCCGGTGCCGCCACTGAGCGCGAAGCCGCCGGGGACGATACCGCCGCGGGCCTTGAGCGGGATGTTCTCCGCGACCAGGGCGTTCGGGGTGAGGAGTCCGGAGAGGGTGATCCGGGTGTCCTCCCGGGTCTGGCCGGTCTCGGTGAGCCAGGCGGTTCGCACGGTCATGGGGTCACCACTCCGCTTCTCGCCAACGCACCGTCATCTGGGCGCCGGAGCCGTAGGTGTCGGGTCGGAAGGCCAGCTGCGCGCGGCCGGGGGCGAACGCGAAGAGTTCCTCGGGGCTGCTGTCCGCGGCCGCGGTGTGCCGGCGCGAGGCGGTGCCGTTGAGGGTGACCGTGCCGGCGGCGGTGTCGACGACGAGCTCGTCGCCCGAGGCCAGCGCGATCTCGTAGCGCAGCCGCTGCGCCGAAGTCCGGTCGGTCACCGTGGGGTTGGCGCACGGGCCGGTGAAGGTGATCACCGGGTGGGTGGGTGCGGAGCCGCCGTTGTCGGCGTTGACGTCCCCGGTGGAGGCCGCCTGCCCCCAGTACAGCGGCCAGGTCAGCGGCCAGGTCAGACCGCTCTCCGGCTGCGGGGCGCCGGTGACGGCGGTCTGCTCGGTGACCGAGTAGCGGCGCGGGTCGGTGGCGTACCACTGCACGGACGCCCGGGAGACGCCCTGCGTGGTGTACGTCCGGTCGGCGGCCAGCACCCGCTGGCTGACCCGGGCCCGTACGGCCAGCGTCTCGCCGTGCAGCCGCACCGCCAGCCAGCGCTCCGCGTCGCCGAGCAGCAGCGCCTGGCGCAGGACGCGGGTGGCGGTGAGCGAGGAGGCGGCGTCGTCCTGCGCCGGGACGGTCCACACCGTGCCGCCGACCTTGCGCGGCTTGGCGTAGCGGGCGCCCGGCCAGGCGCCGTGCGCGGTGGGGTGGTCGGCGTCGGAGGAGTCGTACTCCGGCAGGTCCTCCCAGCCGCTGAGGCCGCCGCGGTCGATCTCGTAGGAGGTGCCGGGGCCCATCAGCAGTCCGGCCCACTGCATCTGCCCGTCGCGGGTGATGAGTGAGCCGGGGGCCACATCGTCTGTGTATGCGGTTGTCGTGATCTCGGCCATCGGGCCGTCACCTCACTCCTTGTGTACGGGCTTGTGGGCGAGCTTGTGCGGGCGGGTTCGTGCGCGGCTCGGCCGCGGGCGCGGGTGAGGGCTGGTGCACGGGCTCATGGGCGGGCGCGGCCGCGGGCTCATGGGCGGTGGCGGTTGCTGGTTCATGGGTGGGTGCGGGTGCGGGTGCGGGTGGGTGCGTGCCCGGAGGTGGCTGCGTGGCTGGGGCGGCCGTGTGCCCGGAGGTGGGTTCGGGTGCGGGTGCGGGTTCAGGCGCATGCGTGGGCCGCGGCCAGGAAGAGCAGGTCCTCCGCGGTGCCCCGGGCGCCCGTGCGCGCGCTTTCGTGGAACTCCCTGACCCGGTGGGGCGGCCGGGACGTCGATGCCCGGTGCCGCCGGGCGAGCACGCGCTGCCGCTCCAGGGCGGTCAGCGGCAGCACCCGGCCCGCGCCCCGGGAGGCGCCGGGGACGGCGACGCCGCCCTCCGCGAGCATCGGGATCTTGTCCAGGTGGATGCCGAACTTCTTGCCGAGGATCGAGAAGCTCAGGGAGTTGAGCCCGTCGATGACCCAGTTGGCGAAGGCGATGAGTCCCTGGATCGGCCCCTTGACCACACCGGCGACGGTCTGGGCGCCGGTCGTCACGAACCTGCCCATCGCGTCGAGGGTGCGGGAGGTGGCCTCCTTGATCCGGGTGAACATCCGGGGGACGTCCCTGGTGATCCACTCCAGCGCCGGCCGCACCGCGTCCTTGAACCCCCGCCAGACCGACGACACCTTGCCGCTGAGCGCCCGGGTGTCCCCGGTGGTCAGCGCCTTCAGGACGGCGAAGCCGGTACCGACGAGCGCGCCGATCGCGGTGAGCGCGGTGGTGATGACACCGAGGTAGACGGTGACGTACGTGTTCACGGCGCTCGCGATGCCCTTGAGCAGCGGCGTCATGACGGTCAGATATCCCTCGACGTACTTCAGGACGAGGGTGGCGAGCTGCTCCATCAGCCGTTGCCCGGTCTCGGAGTTCAGCGCGAGATCGATCAGCCGGCCGGCGACGGGCAGGAGGAGGCCGGTGACGAACCCGATGGGGTTGGCGCGGGTGAGGGCGTTGACGATCAGCATCACGCCGGAGCCGATGGTCATGGCGGTGCCGAAGGCGCCCATCAGGTCGCCGAGCACGCCGGAGGCCTCGATCAGCGCACCGACGATGGCGAGGACACCGCCGAACGTGGAGTTCAGGGCGCCGAGCGACTTGCCGGCGCCCTTGGCCCGGGTGCCGGCCGACTTGATGCCGGAGGCGGCGGCGGTGGCGGACTGCCCGGTCTTCGTGACGGAGCGGCTCGCGGCGTCGGCCGCCGTCGCGACCTGGTGTACGGCGGTGGCGCCCTGGGAGGCGGTCGGCCGGACGCGGTCGATGCCGTCGGCGGCACTCCTGATCCGGCCGGCGAGGGAACGCACCGTGGTGTTGCTCCGCTCCACCCGGGTCCGGAAGGCCCGCAGGGCCGGTGCCAGCCCGGCGAGCGGGTCGGCCGGCCCGTCTCCCGCGGACAGCGCGGCGGCACTCATCCGCGTGCCTTCGCCAGGAACATCAGCGCGTCGGCGGTCCGCTGCGGGCTGCTGCTCTCGGCCGCGTAGTAGTGCTCGATGTGCAGCGCGCCGCCGGCCCCGGCGGCTGAGGCGTACGCGGGGCCCTGGGCGGCGGCCCGTCGCAGCAGCCGGTCCAGCTTGCTCAGCGGCAGGACGGCCTCCGCCTCACCGGCCTCGGCGAGGATCGCGGGGACACCGCCGGAGCGGGGCATGACCACACCGCCGGTGGCCAGCATGGGGATCCTGGGCAGGCTGACGCCGAAGGTCTTGCCGCCGACGCCCGGGACCCAGCCCGGGATCGACACCTTGATGCCGTTGAGGGCGCCGATCGCGCGGTTGATGATGCCGATGACCGCGTTGATCGGGCCCTTCACCGCGCTCTTGATGCCGTCGAAGGCGCGGCCCGCGATGCCCTTGAGGCCGCCCCAGATGCTGGACAGCTTGTCCTTCACGGCCTTGAAGGCGTTCGGGATCGCGGACTTGACCCAGTTGACGACCGGCGAGATGACGGCCTTGATGCCCTTCCAGACGCCGGAGACGACCGTCTTGATCGCGTTCAGCGCGGTGGTGATGACCTTCTTCCAGATGGCGACGTAGGTCCTGATGACCGTGGCGACGGCCTTGACGACGGCCGAGATCGCCGTCTTGATGCCGGTCCAGACCGACTTGATCAGCTTGGCGGCGTTCTTCATGATCGGCCCGATGGCCTTCATGACGCTGCTGATCACGGACTTGATGACGTCGAAGGCGGTCTTCAGGACCTTCTGCATGGTCTTCGACCTGGTCGCCATCTCGACGACCTTCTCGATGAGCGGTGCGAGCAGGTCCATGAGCATGCCGAAGAAGTTGCCCTTCATCGACTTGTTCATCTTGTCCTGGCCCTTGGCCGCCTTGCCCGCCCCGGACTCGTACTTGCCGAGGTTCGTACCGGCCGTGGAACCGGTCTTGCCGGCCTTGCCGATGGACTTCTCGGCCTGGTCGGAGGCGGTCTTGAGGTTCTTCAGTTCACCACCCGAGTTCTGGGCGGACGATTTGAGGTTCTTGAGCCCGGAATCCGCGGTCCGTGCTTTGTCGCCGATCTCCTTGGCGGCCCGGGCGGCGGAGCCCGACCGTTCGGCGAAGGTGCCCAACGACGTCGAGGTCCGGCGCAAGGACTGTACGAGGGACATGGGAGCCTCCAGAGTTCATGAGGAAGTGCGTGTCCAGAAGCCGAGACAGGCTTACCCGAGAGCTTCCGCGAGCAGCCGTACCCGCACTTCCAGGATCTGGACACGATCCGTCGCTCCGACCAGGCTCGGTGAGGCGTCCAGGTGTCGGACCGATTGCCGTGCCACGTTCGACCGTCTTTTCAGCTGGGCTACGTTCTTCTCCAGATAGCCGATCCGTTTGTTCGCGTTCTTGATTTTTCCGGGGAGTCCTTCCCGGATGAGGCGCTGGGCCTTCTGCGCATCGGACTCCTTCCAGAGGAATCCGTTCTCGCGGCGTACGATGAATTTCTTTTCCAGCCGCTTCTCGATGACCGCGCTCAGGGACCAGAGAGCAGGAAGCGCCGCAGCGATGACGGATCCCACACCGATGCTCACCACGGATCCGAGGGCGAGGCTCGCGATCGAACCGGTGGGCAGGGCAAGCCCCGAGAACGCCGCCGGCGCAAGGCTCTTGACCATGCTCGACTTGGTCTTGTCGTCGACGTACTTCTGGGTCGCCAGGGGTTCGGCGCCGGACCCCGTCAGTGCCGAGGGCTGGATCTCGCTGCTCAGGGCATAAGCGTCGAGCAGGGTGGCGTCCGGCTTTCGGTTCACATCCTGCTGGAGGGACTTGACTTGCTGCTCCAGCGTGCTGATTCGCGTGGAATCACTCAATGGTCCGACCTCCTTCACTTGTGTGTGGCATGATGAGAAGCCTTTGGGTGGGAGGGGTTCAAATGTCGGGCTTCTATCTGTTGGGCTACCTCTTGCCGGTGGCACTGTTCGGATTGAGTGCGTGGGGATATTCGACGCGATTCCTTCTCGCCCGACGCGGCGTGCGGGTGGAGGGGCGCCGTTCGGGGGAGAGTTGGTACGCGGGAATATATTCGCCGGTTTTTCTCTACAAGGACGAAACGGGAGAGAGTCATCGCCTGACCGTCTCTCCGGAGAATGTGCCGAGGGAGGCCGGCAGGAAAATCGGCGTGGTATACGATCCGAAGAACCCTGATTCCGCGTTGTCGGAGTTCGAGTTGCGCAAGCCCGCATGGAGGAGCATCGACATGCTCCTCTTTTCCGTCGGCGCTGTTGTTGCCGTTTTTTACACCGTGGTCATCCTGCTCTGGGTGTGAGCGCGTCCGGCGGGACTACGGTCGGCCGCGCCGCCCCCGCCGCGCCTCCGACAGCGCGTCCGTCCAGCCCGCCGCGTACGCCCGTGACTCCCGGTTGAGCAGTTCCTCGTACAGCCGGTCGAGCAGGGCCTCGCGGTCGGGGGGCGTGCTGTGCAGGAGGTGGGCGAGGCGGGTGTAGGTGTCGATCGGCTGCTTCGGGGAGTTGCTCGTGCCAGTCGCCATGTCGGCCTGCTTTCCGGTCTGTCCGCTGGGCTGTGGTACAGGTGGCGCCTCTGGGGCGTTCGAAACGCGTGTTCGAACTAGTGTACGAGTAATCCTGTGGTGTCGTTCCGTGTTTGACGAGGAGCGCCCGTCGTTCAGCGGTCACTACCTGCGGTGATGCCGGGTGCGGCCGAAGTGTCGCCCAGGTTCGTGGAGTAGGATCCGGCCGTTCTCCCGTCGGATACGAAGAGGTGAACAGCGGCGCTCCGCAAGGGAACTGAGTGACCGCCAGACAACGGTGGACGGCGACGGGCAGCCGTCCTCGCGCGGGGGCGCGATGGGGCCAGGGGACGAGAGCAAGGCCTACGGGGTGGACGGGGACGCGAGCGACGTGCGGCGCGAGCATGTGATCGATTGGCTCGAACAAGCCTCCGATCTGCCGCATCTCATCGCCCGTGTCTCGGAGCTGGTCCTCCTGCTCGGCCACGAACCGGACGACCTGGTGGTCCTTCCCCGCGGCGAACTCGACCGGCGGGAACTGGCCGCGTACAGCGCGGGCTGGGCCGACGTCGTCGACGAACAACTGCCCGCGATCCGCCGCGCCTACGAGGAGCGGATCACCGCCGCCTACCTCCAGGGCCAGGAGGACGCCCGCACCGGACACCGTCCCCGCCGGGCCCGACGGGCCGAGGGGGAGCGCGAGCGCGGCGGCGAGGTCATTCCGCTTCCCTATGTCGGACTGCTGCGCCCTCCCTCCGCATGGACGCGCGTGGAGGAACGCGGCGAACGGGAACGTTCGGTGGCGGACGGAACCCCGGTGCCGTCGCCTGCCCCGGCAGGGGAGACGGACGGGAGCGAGGGGGCTCCGTACGGCGACCCGGACACGGCCGACGTTGTCGGGACGACGAGCCCGACGAGCCCGACCGGCCCGACGAGCCCGACCGGCCCGACGAGCCCGACCGGCCCGACGAGCCCGACCGGCCCGACGAGCGCGAGCAGCCCGGCCAGGGGGTCGCACGAGAAGGACCGGGACGTCGAAGACGAGGCCGGCGGTGCGGGTGGCGCCGGTGGGGCCGAGGCCGGTTCCGGCGCCGAGGGGGACATCCTGCTCTCCGCCCGTGAGGTGCGGGGGAAGCTCGTCATGCCCTCCGACCGGCGGCCGGTGGTCCGGCGCAACGGCCGGCCGAGCGTGCCTCCGCTGGCCCTGCCCGGCGAGATCGGAGCCACCGGACGGGAGAGGGCACGCCGGCCGGACGGCGCCGCGACCGCGGAACGGCCACCGCCGGAGCGGCCGGAGCGGCCGGAGCGGAGTGACCGGCCCGAGTGGACTGACCGGCCTGAGCGGACAGAGGACATCGAGCGGCCGGAACCGGTCGAGCCGGTCGACGAGCCGGTCGAGCCGAGGGGCGTGCGCGACGAACCCCGGCCCCGGCTGCTTTCGGCCAAAGCCCGGGCCCTCGCGGACGAACTGGAGGGCCGGGCCGGTGAGCGTCGCCGGGACGAGCAGAACGGCCCGTCGGGCTCCCGCTGAGCGGAGCCGACGGGCACGCGGTGGCCGACCGACCGACCGACCGACCGGCGACCGGCGACCGTCCGACCGACCGGCGGGCGAGCGGACGACCGGGAATCGGGTGACCGGGCGACCGGGTGACCGGGCGGATCAGCCGAAGAAGCGCGCCAGTTGGAACGCCGACGGCGCCTCGTCCGGCGCGGGTGCCCGCGACCCGTCCGCCGTGGGGACCGACCGCGGGGCCGGCCGCCCGACGCGCCCGGAACGCTCGCCGCCTTCCTCGTACTCCTCGTACTCCTCGTCCCCCTCGTGATCCTCCTCCTCGTCCGCGTCGCCCGCGCCGTAGGTGCCGTGTTCGCCCAGGTCCGTCGGACGAGGCACCGGAGCCGGGGCGTCCGGCTGGTCCCCCTCCTCCGAGTTGACGCAGGCGAACATCCAGTTGGCGGCCGCCAGATGGTCCACGGCGGCGGCCAGCAGATGGTCGGTCACCGACCACTCGGCGGCCTCGCCGTGCAGTTCCCGGTTCAGCGCGCTGTCGCGCGGCAACTGCTTGATGAGCACCGTGAGCCGCCGCGCGGAGAGGCGTTCACGGTGCCAGTCGAGCAGATCGATCCCGTAATAGCGGAGCAGGTCCGCTTCGAGGGCCTCGGCGTGTTCGTCGACGAACCCGACGAGGCTCAGCCTTCCCCCAGGCCGAGCCCGGTCTCCTTGCCGTAGGCCTCCAGGATCGCTGCGATGTCCTGCATGGTGACCTCGTGCAGCTCGAAGCGGGCGAACTGCTGCTCGCCCATGAGCAGCCCGAGCAGACCGTCCACGTCGTTGTCGTCGAGCTCGCGCAGCGCCTTCGCGGTGGCGCGGGTCAGCTCCGTGGGCAGGGTGAAGCTCTCGTCGTCCAGCTCGAACGACCAGGTACGGCCGAGGGCTTCGAGGCGCTGGGCGCGGGCGGCGTTGACGTCGAAACGGGCCATGGCGATGGGTGCTCCTTGGGTCCTTGGGCCTTGGGCCTTGGGCTTTGATCTGGGCCTGGGCCTGGGTCTTGGGTCTGCGGGAAGGCGGTGTGGGTCCGGGGCGGGGCGGGTCGGCCGGGGCGGTTCGACCCGCCCCGCCCCGGTGGGTCAGGACGCGGCGTACGCGGCGTCCTTCATCACGAAGCTGGCCAGCGCCGAACCGTCGGCGGCGGCCATCGCCGTGTAGGTGATGCCGAGCTGGGCCGCCGACTTGCGGGCCAGCTTGATGTCGTCCGCCGCCGTGACCTGGCCGCGCGGAACACCGAAGCGGTAGGTCACGGTGGCGCCGTCGGAGGCGCGGACGTCCGTGAACTCCAGGCCGAGGGCGCGCACATCGGCGTACGGGCGGTCGGCGATCTCGTACTTGTAGACGCCGGTCGAGCCGGTGACCGCCTCGACCGCGCCGCCGCCCATGAAGAACGGCAGCGTGTCCTCGTTGAACTGCATCAGCGAGAACTTCAGGGTCAGGTCGCGGTCCGAGTACACGAAGTGCACCGGGCTCACGGCCTGCCACACGTCGACCGGCTCCAGCTTGTCCTTCTTGCTGAAGGTGACGCCCTCACCGGAGGTGAAGCCGAGGTTCTTCCAACCGGTGGCCCAGTCGGTGGACGGGTCGGTGGAGAAGGTCGTCGGAACCTTGGTGTCGGCGGCGGCGACGTAGAGCCGGCCGACGCCTGCGATGCGGATCTCGGAGGAGTTGGTTCCTGCCATGGGTGGGTCTCCTTATAGAGGGGTGTGACGGGGTGTGGAGTGGTGCGGTGGTGTGGTGGTGCTGGGTGCCGTCGCCCGGTGGACAAGCGCTCCGGGTACGGCGAAGGCCCCGCCGTGTGGACGGCGGGGCCTTCGGTCGGTGGGGCGCGGAGCGGGAAACCGCCCGCGCGGGGTGCGTCGGCGGATGTGCGGCGTGTGTCTCAGCGGACGCCCCGGTGGACGTCCCGCTGGACGTCTCAGTGGACGTCCAGGAACACCTTGACCACGCCGACGTAGCGGTTGGCCGCGGAGTAGAGGTAGTCGGGCAGCCAGCGCGGGCCGTCCTGCTCCTCAACCTCGGTGACGAGGTTCGTGCCGTACCGGTTGCCGGCCGCGGCCAGCAGCGCGCGGCGGGCGGAGTTGGCCAGGACGTGCGCGGCCTGCTTGGTCGGGCCGTACACCTCCAGCTCGATCAGGGGCTGGTCGACGTGCAGCTCGCCGATCCACGCGCCGCCGCGCCGGTTGACGAGGACGGCGGCGGTCGTGCCGTCGAAGTTCGCGGGCGGTTCGACGGCGACGAGCGCCGTGGAGAGCGCCGAGTCGGCCTCCAGGATGTCGACGACCAGGGCCTCGACGTCCGGGAAGGCGCTCGGTGGAGTGGGTGTGGTCATGCCGGGTCACCTCGCCGTGAAGAAGGGGAAGTCGCCGGGCGGGCGCCGCGCGGGGGCGGGGAAGGGGAGGCGCGCGGCGCCTCGGCCCGGCGTTCGGCGGCGGGTGCGGCCCGCTCGGGGCTCGCGGGCACAGCTCCGCCGCTGCACCAACTGTGACAGACGAGCGTGCGCGCACGCAACTAAAACGGCGAAGGAGATGGGATCGGCGATTCGGGGGGGGCGGG